>CANHBJ010000230.1 GCA_947459075.1 Bacteroidota bacterium | reverse complement strand
GGTTTTCCATTGGTAATTCGTCCTTCATATACTTTAGGTGGAACGGGTGGCGGTTTTGTATGGAAAAAAGAAGAGTTAGATGCCGCTTTACAGCGTGGCTTATCTGCCTCTCCAACTCATGAGGTGCTAGTAGAAAAAGCTGTGTTTGGCTGGAAAGAATATGAACTTGAATTATTACGTGATAAAAACGATAATGTAGCGGTAATTTGTGTAATTGAGAATTTCGACCCAATGGGAATTCATACAGGAGATTCGATTACTGTTGCACCTGCAATGACCTTGAGCGATAGCTGCTATCAAAAAATGCGCGATATGGCCATTTTAATGATGCGTAGCATTGGTAATTTTAATGGCGGTTGTAATGTGCAATTCTCTGTAAACCCAGAAGATGAAAGTATCATTGCCATCGAAATTAATCCCCGTGTATCGCGTTCATCAGCATTGGCATCTAAAGCAACAGGCTATCCAATTGCAAAAATTGCATCAAAGCTAGCCATAGGATATACTTTAGATGAATTAAAAAATCCGGTTACCAAAACCACTTCGGCTTATTTTGAGCCTGCATTAGATTATGTAATTGTAAAAATCCCACGATTTAATTTTGATAAATTTAAAGGAGCTGATACAACATTAGGCTTACAAATGAAATCAGTGGGTGAGGTTATGGGTATTGGTCGTACTTTTACTGAGGCCTTACAAAAAGCATGTCAATCTTTAGAAATTAAGCGTAATGGATTAGGTGCTGATGGTTACCAAAACAGAAACTTAGAAGACATTGTAGAAAAATTAAAAAATCCAAGTTGGGATAGGTTATTTGCTGTTAAAGATGCCTTGAGTCTTGGCGTACCGATTTCATCGGTTGAAAAAATTACCAGAATAGATCGTTGGTTCTTAACACAAATAAACGACATGGTTCGAGTTGAGAGCGACACACGTAGGTTTAACTTAAAAAACATGCCACGTGAGCTGATGTTGGAGTTAAAGCAAAAGGGTTATAGCGATGTGCAAATTGCCTGGCTTTTGGGTGCTGATACAACAGAAGATGAAGTACGTGCCTTGCGTAAAGATATGGGTATTATCCGTACTTATAAAACAGTTGATACCTGTGCTGCAGAATTCCCTTCGCCTACTAACTATTTTTATTCAACCTATGATGGTGCCAACGAAAGCAAAGTTAGCGATAGAAAGAAAATTATTGTTTTAGGCTCAGGTCCTAATCGTATCGGACAAGGTATTGAGTTTGATTATAGCTGTGTACATGGTTTATTGGCAGCTAAAGAGTGTGGCTATGAGGCCATCATGCTAAACTGTAACCCCGAAACCGTGTCAACCGATTTTGATATGGCAGACAAGTTATACTTTGAGCCAGTATTTTGGGAGCACTTATTGGACATTATAGAGCACGAAAAGCCAGAGGGCGTAATTGTACAGCTTGGCGGGCAAACGGCCCTTAAACTGGCCAAAAAGCTCAAAGAAAAGGGTATAAAAATAATAGGAACAGATTACGAAAGCATGGATCTGTCTGAAGACCGTGGGTCTTTCTCTGATTTATTAAAAGAATTGGATATTCCTTATCCGCAATATGGTGTGGCAGAAGATGCCGATGAAGCCATTGCAGTAGCCAAACACGTAGGTTATCCTGTTTTGGTTCGCCCAAGTTATGTATTAGGTGGCCAAGGTATGAAGATTGTGATTAATGATGAGGACTTGGAAAATGCAGTAATCAGCCTGTTGGGTGATTTACCTGGAAACCGTGTATTAATCGATCATTTCTTGGATAGAGCTGAAGAAGCTGAAGTGGATGTAATATGTGATGGAGATGATGTACACATTATTGGTATGATGGAGCACATTGAACCTGCTGGTATTCACTCAGGAGATTCGAACGCAGTATTGCCTCCGTTTAGCTTAAGCGAAACCGTTAAACAACAAATGGAAGTATACGCCATACAATTGGCCAAAAGCATGAAAATTATTGGCTTACTTAACATTCAGTTTGCCATTAAAAATGAAAAGGTTTTTGTAATTGAAGCCAATCCTCGTGCTTCGCGTACCGTACCTTTTATTGCTAAAGCTTACCAAATACCTTACATAAATATTGCTACTAAAGTAATGTTGGGCGCAAAAAAACTGAAAGACTTTACCTTCGAGCGTAAACTTGAAGGATACGCGATTAAAGAACCGGTGTTTTCGTTTAATAAATTTGAAGGGGTAAATAAAGAGCTAGGTCCTGAGATGAAATCAACGGGTGAAGCCATTCGCTTTATTAAGGATTTAAACGATCCAGTTTTCCGTCAATGGATTAAAGAAAAGAGCATGTACTTAAGTAAGTAATTTGCGTTTAACCATAAAAACAAAACCCGCTCCGAATGTAAGTTTGCAGCGGGTTTTTTATTGCATCGAATTAATCTATTTATTCTGAGGATAACAACTCTAGTTTGCAGGTTATGCAAATAAACCAAATAAAGTAAGCAGCATATGCAAAAATTAAACACTGCATTTGTATTATTTGCAAAGGGCTTATAATCGCATACGTATACGTTTGTTAAAAATAATGAATATGAAAACAAATGCATTACTATTTATTCTTTCGGGTTTACTAATTATGGCTATTGCTTGTAAAAAAGAAGAAGCAACAACTAGTGGTTCAACACAAACGTGCACTCTTAATAAAATTTCATATTTGAATGGCATGATGTCTGTTGATATAATTACCGACTCGGCCGGTAACGTCACTAAGTTCTACGCATATGATTTAGTTAAAAGTGGAGATAGTGTATTGTTTAAGTTTTTAAATCAAGGTACAGTATGGTATATTTTGTATGATAATTTAAAACGACCGATTAAATACGAATCTGTTGAAGGATTTGTATATGAGCTAACGTATAACAATTCGAAAGAACAACCATCAAGAATTTTTTATAAAAATGCCTTCGATTCTTCGGAATCTACAATGCAATTAACTTATACCAATAACAACATAAGCCAAATTAAATGGATTAATGAT
>CANHBJ010000229.1 GCA_947459075.1 Bacteroidota bacterium | reverse complement strand
CGTTTAGTGATGTAGGTTTAATAGATTTGCCTGAGGTAGCCAAAACCATTATTGAATTATCTCAAACACATAAATTGGTTGCATTTTACGGGCAAATGGGTGCAGGTAAAACTACTTTGATTAAACAAATTTGTTCGCAGTTAGGTGTAATACAAGAAGTGTCGAGCCCAACATTTGCATTGGTTAACGAGTACGAAACAAGCACCCAACAAATTGTTTATCACTTCGATTTTTATCGCATAAAAAATTTAGAAGAAGTTTACGACATTGGTTATGAAGATTACTTTTACAGCAATAACTTGTGTTTAATGGAGTGGCCCGAAAATATTGAACCTCTGTTGCAAAATGAAGATGTGCTAAAAGTATACATGAAGACAATAGGCGAAGGCGGAAGGGAAGTAGAGATTAACTATTAACTATTAACTGTTGAGTATTAACTTTTAACTATAACTTAGATACAAACTTTAAACCAACGATAGACGCTATCAAGGTAAAGATAAAAAACACACGCCAAAATGATGCGGGTTCGTTAAATACAAAAATCCCAATTAATACTGTTCCCACAGCACCAATACCTGTCCAAACGGCATATGCAGTTCCCATAGGCAATGTTTGAGTAGCTTTATAAAGTAAATACATACTCATTATTAAACTCACAAAAAATCCAATAATCCACCACACACTGGTGCTTCCGCTTGTTTCTTTTGCTTTACTTAAACATGAAGTAAAACCAACCTCAAATAATCCTGCAATAATTAATAGAAACCAAGCCATGTTTATTGGTTAATTTGGGTTGATGGTTGAATGCGTTTATAAAAAATAAATCCACCTTTGCGGCCAATTTCTTCGAATGGTAACTTTTTGCATTCCTCTTCATGAGTGGTTTTGGCCACGATGTATACTGGCTTATCTACATCACCCTTAAACAGCCACTCTTTATTACCCGTGTTGGGATTGGTGTGTTGTGTTTGCTGCGGATAAAAATATTGTGCGTAGCTTTTAAAACCAAAGGTTTCTACATAGCAATCTTGTCCTTGTAAAGTTTTGTAAAATTCTATAGCTGGGCCTTGACTGTATTGCTCAATTTTAGGGGCAACTTGCCAAATGTAAGTAGGTAGTAAAATGCTAAATGCAATTAACAAACTGTATAAAGCAGCAATGGTATTTTTACGGTGTTGTTGAATAAAAAAGATAAGCACCATAATGCCAAACAATCCGCCAATACTTGATTCAAAACCATTCCAACTTCCAGATACATTTAAACTGGCCACTGCAAAATCATCTTTTATGTATGGTATGATGTGTTGTTTAATGCCATCTATTAATGGTAATATCACAAACGCAGCAGAAATAATCAAACCAATAATTAACACCAAAATACTTTTAAATTTGGATATACTTAAGCCACGTGTTAATGTATCATCAGCGTAGTAAGCAGCTAAGAATGTAAGAGGGATGTAACATAAACTTGAATAGTGAACAATTTTGGTAGTAACCATTGAAAACAAAATCAATACCACCCAAAACATAATGTTCATCATCAACTTAAATTGTTGTTGTTGTAATGAGTCGTTTTTGCGCTTTAATACAAATGCTTTTAATGCAAAAATAGATGCAGGAAAACAACCAAAGAAAATAACTACAGGATGGTAGAACCATGGCTGTCCGTGACCTGCCACCGGATTTAAAAACAAATCAATTTGGTAAGCAATAAAATCGGTTAATACTTTTGGACCATTTTTTAGCAACTCGGCCATAAACCAAACAGATGTAATTCCAGCAATAATTAATACCGCTATAACCAATTGCTTGAGGTTAAAATAAGGTTTAAATTTTTGAATTGCCCATAATACAAATCCGCACAAACCCAATACCAATAGCGCTACCGGACCTTTAGTTAAAATAGCTAAGCCATTTAATATTCCCATTAACATAAAATGTTTGTTACGTTTTTGTGGGTTGGTGAAGGCCAGATAAAGTTGGTAAATGGAAAGGAAAATAAAGTAGTTAAACCAAGGATCGATGATGCCACTTTTGTAATATAAATGCGGAGTTAGAGATGCCGTTGTAAACAATACCCAAAGTGTGGCAATGCGGCCATTAAAATGTGTTTTGCCAATATTAAATAAGGTTAACAACACCAATACACCACAAACTGCATTTGGAAAACGAGCAGCAAACTCATTCACTCCAAATAAATAATAACTTGCAGTTTGTAACCAAAAAAACAAAGGAGGTTTTTCCCAAAAAGGTAAGAAGTTTATTTGCACCCTAAAGTACTCTTGGGTAAGCATCATTTCTCTGGCCGATTCGGCAAAGTTAACTTCGTCCCAATCAAACAAATGAACTGCGCCTAAAAAAGGCATAAACAACAATAACCCCCAAAGGGCTACTTTTATTAGGTTACTTTTGTGTTGCACGTTTTGTTATAAATAAAGTAAACAATAATGTGGTGCAAGTTACAGCAATAACAGAACCCACATAAACATCTTCGAAAAAGTGCTGTAGCAAATAAACACGTGTAAACGCGGCAAGTAATGCAAGTGAAAGAAATACAATACCCAATTTTTTGTTTGGAATTAATAATGCCAAAAATAAAAATAATGCAAATGCACCCGTACTGTGCCCAGAGGGAAAGCTGTTTTGTGTATGTATTGTAATTCCTTCAACAAAATGCAATTGGGTGTATGCACTCATTTTTGCTGCAGGCCGAAGGTGATCAGCAAATACCAAACGTTTTAATATTTGGGTAACTAAAGCTGGAATATACACACAAAATATACTGCTCCAAAAATGTTGACGGAAAAATGCTAGTATAATGGCGCATACCACAGCTGCAAATAAACCATCGCCAAGGTGGGTAAGGTGCTTAAATATAAAATCAAGAGCAGCATGGTGATGGCTGTTTACCCATAAACTGATATCAAATTGGTGGTAAGTAGCCTGAATTACAGCCGCTAAAGCAACCAATACAAAGTAAGGCCAATAAAACCAGCGATTTTGATCTATTATTTTTTGCAGGTTGCTCAGGTACAT
>CANHBJ010000228.1 GCA_947459075.1 Bacteroidota bacterium | reverse complement strand
TTGAAATAGATAACTTTATGAATGCGGTAAAAGTATTGCCAAATTACACCTATTGGGGAGTGCTTATTATATTTTTGGGCAATGTTTTTTTTAGATTTTTAAGCTACGAACAACTTGGTAAAATGGTATTTTTGGGTGTATGTGCAAATATTGTAGGGAGGTATATTCTTAATCCCATTTTAAACTTTTTACCTTTTTACAGTCCTGGCACACAAAATAGTTTTGCTTTTCAATTAATTATTTTCGCCCCAATTGCTTCTTCCTACTTGCATAAAAAATACAACAACTACTTTTATACTTTCGCTTTTATCGGTTTGATAAGTATAGCAGGCGCATTATCAGGAAGCCGTTCAGCCTCCGTATTGGTTTTAGTTGGTGCCACAGCCAGTATATTATTGGGAAATTTTATACAAATTAGCATAACTGCTTTTTTAGCCATATTGGCTTCATTCGTTATTCCTGCATTAATAGAATCGCCACAAGTAAAAACAGCTGTTCAGCAATTGAATCCGCGCACGTATGAACTGTTATACGAAACTGAAAATACCCTACAAACCGACCGCTCCTATTTAACCAGGTTGGCCATGATAGAAAAGGGACTCAATATTTTTGAAGACCACCCCATTAGTGGTATTGGTATTGGTAACTTCATGGCCACTGAATATGAAATTGATTTTAAATTTGAAGGTGCGGAATTTATTGAAGCCCGTGAAGATCAGTTAATGCATACCAATGCACACAATTCGTATATCTCCTTTCTATCAGAAGGAGGAATACTATTGATTATCCCCATGCTGATACTCATGTTTGCGCCAACCGTATTTTTAATATTCAATTATTTCTCCATTCCAAACGAACACAAAGGTTTATTTGTTGGCATTATTTTTATGTGCATCCACAGTTGGTTTATTGCAGGAATGGTGAACGTAATGGGTTGGTTTTTACTAGGCATAGCTAATGCATATATGCTTAATTTCAGGCAATTTAAAATTAAGGAATTCTAATAATGAAATTAGCCTTTCACTACCATATTAACCTTGTAAATAAATACAATAGATATTACTTACCAGGTTACTTTGGAATATTTATTGATGAATTAGCCAAGCAGGTTGATGAGCTAACATTATTGTTTTTTGAAGCAAATGAAAAAGAAATGCAAGAGGCGGATTATGAGCTAACGGCAAAAAACATAAAATGGCTGAACATGGGCCCTCACAAGCCAGCTTGGTATCGTTCCTTAAATTACAGACAACATTTAGCTCCATTAAAAAAAGTGTTTGATGATTGCGATATTGTAATTGTACGTGGACCAACACCTTTAGCACCATATTTTAAAAAATATGTTTCTACAGAAAAACTGGTTTACATGGTGGTTGGCGACTACAAAGAAGGAGCCAAACAATTTAAAGTAAATGGGTTTCGCGATTGGGTAATCACCTGGTACTTGAAACACAATGATTATTTATTTCGGAAGGCGTTAAAAAACAACTTTGTATTAGTAAACTCAACAGCATTATTAGAAACCTATCAGCATTTAACACCACAAATACATCTCATAAAAACTACCACACTGCGCCTAAACGATTTTTACAATCGTAATGATACTTGCCAAAATAAAAACATCAATATATTATACACTGGAAGAATAGATAGGGCAAAAGGATTATTTGAATTATTGGAAGCCATAGCCATACTGAAGGATGTTAACTATAAATTAAATATAGTTGGATGGGAATTGGCAGACAAAAAAATTGTAACACAAGAATTGATTAACCTTGCGGAGCAATTAGGTATAACAAACCAAGTTATTTTTCATGGCAAAAAAAATATAGGTGAGGAATTAAATAGCTATTACCGCATGTCGGATATTTATGTTATTCCAACTCACTTTGAAGGGTTTCCTCGAACCATTTGGGAAGCAATGGCAAATAGCCTTCCCGTAATTGCTACTAAAGTAGGTGGTATACCACACCATTTAACTCACCTAGAGAATGCTGTGCTTATCAATCCGAAACAAACCAATGAGATAAAACTTGCGATACAAAAACTTGTAAATGATTCAACACTTCGCCAGAATTTAATTAAAACAGGTAGAACATTAGCTGAGGAAAGCACCCTTGAAATTCAAACTAAACAATTGGTTAATTTAATAAAAGAACACCTAACAAATGATTAATAACCATCAACTAAGAGTTGCTATAATAGGTCCTATCATCATTGATGGTAAAAGTTCTGGTGGTGAGGGCGAGAAGCTTTATAAAATGCTTAAAGAGTCGGGGTACACCGTTTACAAAAGGTCGGGGTACAGAAATAAACTATTGCGTCTTTTAGACACCATCTATTTTCTTATCATTCACCGAAAACAATATGACATTGTCGTATCATTAGTATTTTCTGGAAGAGCTTTTCTACTAGAATATTTAGTTTTCCAATTGACAAAAATTTTAAATAAAAAAGTAATTGGAGTATTGCACGGAGGAGCACTTAACGAGTTTTATAAAAAATACCCAAATATGATTGAAAAACTATACAACCAATGCATAGAAATTTGTACCCCTTCTAAATTTTTACAACAATATTTTACAGCCAGAGGTTGGCCAGTTTTATACACCCCTAATTTTATCGACAACAATAAATTTAAACCATTGTGGTTAAATAAACCAGAGTATAAATTGCTTTGGGTAAGGGCATTTCATGATATTTATAATCCAGAAATGGCCATTAGATGCGTTGCCAATTTAAAGAAATCAAACAAGGCAATCACCCTAACAATGGTTGGACCCGATTTGGGTAAACTAAACAATTGTATCGAACTTGCAGAAAAACTAGACGTTAAGGATAATATTCAATTCGTAGGTTTTGTTCCAAACGCAGAAATCCAGAAATATTACCATTCGCATACTGTTTTTATAACCACTACAAGCTATGAAAGTTTTGGGGTAGCAATTGTTGAAGGGGCATCTTGTGGAATCCCAATGGTATCAACACGGGTAGGTGAAATACCGCTCATGTGGGCCGAAGACGAAGAAATGTTAATGGCAGACTTAGACAATCAAAAAGA
>CANHBJ010000227.1 GCA_947459075.1 Bacteroidota bacterium | reverse complement strand
TACCATCTCCATCAAAATCACCGGGAATACGCAGATAGTCATCGTGCGTATATAAATAACCTGTTTTTCTTGATGCTTGACCTTCGGCACTCCAATTAATTGCCACAGTTGGCAGTGCTTCGCCTTGTCCATTTTTTTCAATAACATCTTCTAAGTAATAATTAACATCGTCAAAACTGTAAGTCATTTCGAAGGTCCTTACCTTTGTGCTTGCAGAAAAAGTTTCTATTTTACTTAGTAATTTGTTTTGGTTAAATGTTCCTCCAGCCGAATATTTTTGAAGATTATTATTTGCATTTATATACTCGAACGTTACATTATTATACGGAGCCTCAGCATTACCCGAGCAACTTTTCGTGCCCAATAATGTGCAATCAAAACCTGTATAATTAATTTCGGTTAATAATATTTGCCCTCCTATGTTAGAGTAAGTATACTCTGTATAATTACCAAATTTATCGTAACTACGTTTTAAAAACCATCCAAAAACACCAGTTGTGTTAGCAGAGTTTAATTTACTATCTAATGAGTTACCATAAAAAGCTTTTCCTCCGTCTTTCGCGTCAACAATAAAATCGGTTCCATTATAAGTTACTTTTACAAACCTATCGTGCTCTGTTCTATAAACACTGCTCGCACTTCCATATGTACCACTTACCAATATCAACCTTTCTCCATCAAGCATAAATTTATCTTGGGCATTTAACTCAACACCGGCCTGTATACCGTTGTCTATATGATAATTTGACCCGGTACGCGATATTGCACTAACTGCATTTAAAGACCAACCCATACCCATACCAGTTGACCCACCACTGCTATTATAAGAAATATACAAATTAGGTCGGATGCCTTGCCTACCTGCGGGAGTATAAATGGGTACGTTAACCATTGCACTTCCCATGGGGCTAACACTTCCTTCAACGTTAACATGCCCAAATGGTTGACTTTGCGCATATATATTACTTTGTAACAAGACAAAGCAAGTCAGTATCATTAAAAAGTTCTTCATATTGTTATGGCTATATTTTTACTATTCGATATGTCTTTTTCTGTTGATTACTTACAATGCTAACAAAGTAAACTCCTGAAATAAGTGAACTTAACTCAATGCTGTGCTTTTCAACCCCTGATTCTTTTGCAATCAGTCTTCCGTAGGTATCAGTTAACGTTATTTCTACCCCACCATCTTTTGGCATTCCTGTAAAATCAATGTTTACAACCGCAGAAGTAGGATTAGGATATATAAAATAACTTACGGTCTCAAGCGTATTAGTGGTGCTGTTTTTTACTACAATTTCCTCCTTTTGAGAAGTAGTATCAGTTGCACTTCTTTTGTTGAGTGTAACTTGTAAATACCTACTAACTCTATTTCCTGCTTGGTCGTATGTATATTGTAAATTATTATAACCATTTTGTGCATTAACATTTAAGCATAACACTGTTATGCTAACAAACATTAGTATTAAATATTTCATAAAGTCTTCGATTAATATTGATCAACTAAATCTGGAGCGGCTACTACTGCTTTTACTATAATATCCTTTTTAGCTAATGGCTTTATTCCTTGTGCGTCATAAAATACCGCTGTGAATCGTTTATGAGATTCTCCTATAATAGTAGCTGTATACTTTATTTTTACAAATCCGGTTGTGCCCGGACTTATCACACTTTTTGTCCAGTCGAGATTGACACACGAACAAGGATTAACAACAGCCTTAACAACAGCGCCAACTTCAAGTGTATTTGTTATACTAACTGTAAATTCGTATGATTCACCAAGTGTTAATTCAGAAGCGGTAGCTAATTCATTGAGATCAAAAAAAATAGAATCGAGTTTGATAAACGATTCGTTCTCGTAGTAATCTTGATATACTTGGTTGGTCAATAAAACTCCAATTTCTGAGTCATCGTAAACAATTCCAGGAGGTGTTTGACCAAATGATTTAGCAATAGAAAACAATGTAAAAATTAATGATAAAACTTGTAAATATTTTTTCATAGCATTAGGTTTGTTATGTAGAAGCAAATAAAAAACACTTTATTGTTTCAACAAAAAGGCCCTAACCTATATTCATTAAACCATGACATTACCTGCGAGAATTAAAGCCATTAGGCTATCAAAAAAACTATGTCAAACACATATGTGTGATATACTCGAAATAGAACAAGCCACATACAGTGGATTCGAAAAAGACGGAGTAAATCTGAAATTTAGTACTGTTGAGAAGTTAGCAAAAGCTTTTAATTGTTCAATCCCATTTCTCACGGATATAGATTCCAACATTTATGATGAGCAAGAATGGATGTTGTCTAAAATAAATGATTCTAAAAAATAATTTTATTCAGGCAATCTTCTTGAATAAAATAACCACAGACTTTTATTAAATACATTTCAAAACAAGCTACTGCACCCTTACAATCTCGTAAGTAGGAGCACCTTTGTTACCACGGGTATCGTAAAAATCAATAAAGCGTAGCTTAAATAGTTTATTTGGGTTACCGATTGTTTTTTCTTTGATTAAATAAGTAACATAATTCCTGGTGCGGTAAGTTACACCTGTACCACCAAACATAGGCACCTTCCAATCAAAACCTATTACATCGCGGTTTTTACTAAAATTTTGTAAGCTAAAATGTTGAGGACCTATTTCTTCAAACGTAAATTTACTTGCACTATCTAAAGCTACTTGTATATTTTTAGTATTAATAAACGTACCAACTACAGAATATAACAATGGCGGATTAAACTCATAATAAACAGAACGGTAATTTAAAAAACATAAATCCCAATCAGATTTTGGCGGCTCAAAATCTAACGAGCTACCGCCATTGGCAAACGTAAAATAACTAAGCAACTTGCTGTGGTTTTTAACAATGGTATGGTTGGTTATTTGTTGTCCGTATCTGTTGGCTGTTTGTATTAAAAAAGAATGGTTGTTGCATAGCAAAAGTTTAAACTGAAAATAGCGCTCATTTGGCGAAACCAAACTACCCCTATCAATTAAATAAACACTATCGTTACTTATGCCGCTGCTAAACCCATTTTTAAGCGCTAAAGAATCACTCATGCCATTAGCTGCATCCCAATTCCATTTGAGT
>CANHBJ010000226.1 GCA_947459075.1 Bacteroidota bacterium | reverse complement strand
GTTCATCATTAGATAAAAACAAAAAATTAATACACAATGGTGCTGATGATAATGCTTCAGGAACAGCTGGTGTTTTAGCACTTGCCAACTACTTTGCAAATAATAGTATCAAAGAAAAAAGCAATTTTTTGTTTATGTGTTATTCGGCTGAAGAAGATGGTTTAATTGGCTCTAAATATTTTACCAATAACCCAACTATGGATTTGAGTAAAATAAGCGCCATGATTAACATGGACATGATTGGTAGATTAAATGACTCAACCAAAAAATTAATGGTATTTGGTGTTGGAACTAGTCCGGCTTACACCAACATTTTTGCTAACACAAAAACCAATTTAACTTTAGGTTTTGATTCGTCAGGTATTGGACCATCTGATCAAACATCATTTTATTTAAAAAACATTCCGGTATTACATTTCTTCACAGGACAACATACCGATTACCACAAATCGACTGACGATACAGAGAAGATTAATTTTATAGGTGAAGTAGAAGTGTTACAGTTTATCCAACAAATTGCATCTGCATTGGCAGAAACAGAAAATATTCCGTTTACTAAAACAAAACAACCTGAGCAAGCTCGTGTAAGTTTTAAAGTAACCTTAGGCATTATGCCCGATTATTCATTTGAAGGAAAAGGTATAAAAATTGATGCGGTGAATGAAGGCAAACCTGCTATATTAGCCGGCATGCAAGCTGGTGATGTTTTGATACAATTAGGTGAATTTACCATTAATAATATGCAGGATTACATGAAAGCCTTATCAAAACACAACAAAGGACAACAAGTTAAAGCTACTGTGTTAAGGAATGGGAATTCGGTTAACTTATCGGTTACTTTTTAATTGGGTTTGACACTAAAAAAGACGGGCGCAGAAACTTTGTTTCTGCGCCCGTCTTTTTTAACTAATAATTAATTATTGTTTAACTCCTGTTGTTTCTACGACTAAACCATCTACTTGTCCCCCAACAATTTTAAAACTATAAGTAAATCTTTTTGAACTGCTTTCAAATGAAACATGATTATTTCCATTTCCAATTATATTAAAAGTCATTTCAGTTGAATCTGTTTCGTTAAATACCTTTATTGTTTGAGCTGGTATATTAGCCTTAAAATTTGTGCCACTACTAGTAACTGCACTTGTTGCAATATTAATACCGTCCTCAGAGATACTTATTGTATTATTAGCCCCTTTAGTAATTATAAAGCCTGTTGAATCAGTATTTGTTTGTCCTGAAAAAACGGATGTATATGTTCCGATGTATGTTCCAATTGACAAATCCCTTGAATCTACGGTACTTCCTGAATTTGATGAACTATCATCCTTAGAACAACTTGAAATGGTGGCCATTGTTAACCCTGCAACAATTAAAGCCAATATTGAAAAACGTTTCATATATGGCAATTATAAAAGAAACGTAGAACATACTTTTAGCTATATAAGCTAAGTAGAAGCAAAAAATATACTTTTAAAACAAAAAATAACACTAACAAACTTAAATAAATAGGCATTAGCAATAAATTATTAAATAGTAGTATTTTATAAACGAAGTAATAATTTCACACTATCAACCGAAAGCAACTGTGTTGATTTGGCAAACCTAAACTCAATAAAGTTGATTAAAGCAGTTAGTTCGTTATCGGTTAGCTTGTTATTACCAGGCATTTTTTGATGATAATTAACGCCATTAACTACAATGGGTTGTTGCATACCATTACGTATGATTTGTGGCAACAAGTTTCTATTTTGCACAATGTAATCTGCATTTAATAATGGAGGAACAATTCGCGCAATTCCCTTGCCATCTAACTGATGGCAATTGGTACAATGTATTTCGTATAGTTGTTGTCCGTGCGCCACTTGCTGCATATTTACGTTTGGTGCTTCCATACATGCAGCAAAAAACACCACAACAATTAATGTGATAAAAACCCTCATTCTTCTTTTAAAAGTATGTCCATGTCCACCATCAACTTGTCAACATCATTAGCAGATGTGCCATCATAAATACCTCTTACGCGTTGTTGCTTATCAACCAAAATAAAACCGCCACTATGAATAAAACCACCCGGTTCTGTGCTATCAACCATGGCAGATGCGTAATAACCTTTTTCGGCTAATTCATATACTAGCTTCCTATCACCTCTTAAAAACATCCAGTGTTTACCATCAGAGCCCAAACGATTGGCATAATCACGCAACAAGGTCAATGTATCATAATCAGGGTCAATGGTATGTGATAAAATTATAACTTGATTATTGCCTTTAAATTTTTCATACACCCTTATCATTTCCTTTTTCATTATAGGGCAAATGGTTGGACAACTGGTGAAGAAAAAGTCGGCTACATATATTTTCCCTTTTACTGTTTCGTTACTCACCATAACACTATCTTGATTTAATAAACTAAACGTAGGTATGGTTTGATAAATGGTATCTACTACCAATTTTCCATCAATCATTTTTTCCTCGGCAACGCGGTTACCCAATATTGGTAATGTATTATGTGTTGATGAATTACATGCTACTAACAAGGCTATGACAGCTATCAAGCCAAGACATTTAAATCTTAATTTCATGGTTCTACTTATTATTTTTTAAGGCCGCATTGGCATCGGCTATAGATTTTAAAATTAAAGCCCTAAGCATAATTATCTTTTCTTTTTCTTTATTGATGTAAATTAACGATGAACTATCATAAGGCTGCGATGGCGATTCAAAAATGCGCATCCAATGCATCATATCCTTATCAGATTTGACTAACGATTCTTTAATCAACCACAATTCTTGCAACTTATTGGTGTCTTTTTCTTGTTTCATTATACTATCAATAGCATCTGTTAAAAACACCACTTCACTCATTCGAGGCATCACTTCATCATGAATTTCCATCACTTCTTTTTCTATAGGTTTGATGTCAATTTTCTCTTCAACCACGTTATTACAGCAAGCAAACGTAGATACTATAATGATTCCAAAAACTAATTTTTTCATCATAAAACTTAAATAATAATTGCACGCAAAGTTAGCCTTATCCAAAGCATTAAATCAATGATTTAACTCCATAAAAAAGGTTAATTATTCAAAGCTCCTTGCTCAATCCACTTTTTAAT
>CANHBJ010000225.1 GCA_947459075.1 Bacteroidota bacterium | reverse complement strand
TATTGTATTCTTAACCCGCAGGTATGTGGTTAAATTAGCACGTTTCCAAAGTCCCGAATTACAAGGCAAACCCAATAAAGATGCGGCTTACAGTTTATTTATAGAAATCATTTTAATGGCAGCCTTGTTAAACATGAATGCTGCAGATCAAATTTTACAATCTCGTGGAGCCGATCATTACATCAATGCAGGTTCGTTTCCAATTAGCAGTTGGTTAATGGTTCCTTTATTTAATGGCTTATCTGATGGGGCTTTGGTGTTTATTGAACGCGCTGCATGGTGGTTTCACATCATTGGTATTTTTGCTTTTATGAACTACTTGCCGTTTAGCAAGCATTTCCACATCATCATGGCTTTTCCCAATACGTTTTATTCAAACCTTAAAGCTAAGGGTGAATTAAACAATATGGCCAGTGTTACACAAGAAGTAAAATTAATGTTAGACCCAAGTGCTGCAACACCTCAAGGATACGAGCCACCAACAAGTTTTGGTGTTAAAGATGTGCAGGATCTAACTTGGAAAAACTTAATGGATGCATACACTTGTACCGAGTGTGGCCGTTGTACCAGCAGCTGTCCGCAAAATATTACAGGCAAGTTGTTATCGCCACGCAAAATTGTAATGGATGTCCGCGATAGGTTAGAAGAAGTAGGTAAAAACATAGATGCCAACAGCGGATCTTTTGTTGATGATGGCAAAAACCTTCACAGCTACATTACCGAAGAAGAATTATGGGCTTGCAATACTTGCAACGCTTGTGTGGAGGCTTGCCCTATTAATATTAATCCAATGGAAATGATTGTAGAAATGCGCAGGTATAAAGTGATGGAACAATCATCGGCACCGGGTTCGTTAAACAACATGTTTAATAATTTAGAAAACAACCAAGCACCTTGGCAGTTTAGTCCAATGGATAGAGCTAATTGGACACAAGAGGGCTAAATGAGTGCAACTCTCTTATAAACATATATTCCATCTTGATTTGTGTATGGGAGTATATCTTGTAATTCCATGTTAATGAAATTACTCGAGAAACTTTCTAAAAATGTTTTGAAAATATTTTTAAGTTTTATGTTGTAAGTTCTGTTGTAATTTCCATAGGTCAGCACTTCTGCCATACAAGTAAACGCTATCCTCAGCTCGTTTTCTTGCCATGTTGCAATATGATGTTCGCAATAGGTTAGTATATCGTTAATTTGCTGTTCTACTTTATGAGCACTATTATTTAAATCGTACCACCAAACCTTGTAGTTCATGTATCGCATTCTGGGGAAAATAAATAATGCATCAAGTTCGTCAGATTTTAATTCAAGCTTTTGGTACAATTGTTTCCCATGCATAGCAGCTAAAGTCTTATTATTATTTAAAAAGTGATACCTAAATAGCATACAATTACCAAAAATATAGTCTTGATGACCTTGGATACTTTTTACCGGATTAACTTCTTTCAAATAATACTTCAAACCTTCCTCGTAACCAGTTAATTTAAATTCCGGATCAATGCACTGTTCAAAGAACGACTGTCTAATTATAGGCAAGTGAGCAAAACGTTTAAAGAATTCAAGATTATCGTTTTTGTTTATTAACAACGACTGATAGAATTCAAATCCTAAACTCATTTTATTATAAAAATCTAAATCAGTTAGTTGCTCTGTATATAAGTATAGAGGATTGAATGAATTGGTATGTACGCAAACTTTAATTAGGCTTTTTATATTGTTTGATTGACCAGTGATGATACCGTGCATCAAATCAGTTTCTTTTTTCTGGTTAAACCACTTTTGAAAATCAGTCATATCCTTTTTACCCACAAACTGCGAGAGTTTATCAAAAGTGTTTGGATAAAAAGAGTGACTTTTGTTGTTGGACAGAAGTAGTCTGTATAAAGTTGATTCAGATATATATCCCGCACCGGAATCGAGAATTTTTTTTGAAAGGATAACACAATCACCTTTACTCCTAATGGGAAAAGTTGCCCAAATCATAATTTGTTTTTTGAGCTCCTGGATGCAATCAGGTGTGAATTGTACTAATGGCTTTCCCATGATGTTGAATTAAACGAAATTAAAACAATGGTCGGGATAGTTGCAACTTGACACAACTTGAAATACTAGAATAACATTAAACTAAAAGCAATGATAGTAAATCAAGATTTATTTAGAATGAGATTATTTATTGAAGATAAAAAAAACAAGAAAAACGGTTCAGATTTCTAATTAAAACACTTTTGATTTAATATTGGTAGGTTATGTCATCATAAATCCTATCAATATTTTGAAGATTAAATCCCCGCTATATTCTTATAAGTTCTGATGCCATTCATATCGGTATACCTAAGCACGTAGCTAAGCGAATGATCCAAAAAGTCTGGTGAATACCCCGTTAGCAGAGCGCTAAAAATATGCTTGAGTTCAACATGGTATTTCTCGTTTATGCGAGTATGAATAAATGCTTCTGCAACGCAAGAAAAGGCGATGCGTTGTTCAACATAATCCCAATTTTTTAAATGTATTCTGCAATAATCCAGCAATTGCTTTACGCTATTCAACAGTTTATCCCTGTTGTTTTTGAGTTTTAAATAAAATAATTCATAAGCCAAATACCTCATCCTTGGATATATAAACAACTGATTTAACATTGGTTCTGACAATTCGAAATACTCATAAAGCGGCTTGCTGTATTTTAACGCTTGCGTATAATTGCTATTAATGAAGTAGTGCCTTAGCAAGATGCAATTACCGAAAACATAATCCTGTAGTTGCTTTTCACCTAATTCTGGGTTGGTGTTTTTTATATAGTATTCATAGCCTTTTGCATATCCATTAATTTTAAAATCGGGATCGGTACACCTTTCAAAAAAGCCTTCCCTTACCACTTTCACATGGCTAAACTCTTTAAAAAATTTAAGGTTCGAGTTTTTATTGTTTAATAAAGAAATATAAAGTTCAAATCCCAAAAGGAGTTGGGCGTCAATATCTAAATTATTCAACTGGTCGGTGTATTCATGCAGGGGCTTTAGTTGGTTTTGGTGAACACAAATGTTGATTAAACTTTTAATCGGTTTTTCCTTAATAGGAAGTTGCCCATATGAAAATGCAAACTCTTGGTTGTTCTTGGTCCATTTTTCAAAATCATC
>CANHBJ010000224.1 GCA_947459075.1 Bacteroidota bacterium | reverse complement strand
TTGAATAAAACGGTAGATAGCAGGGGGCAAAGTGAATTTACATCTGCCTTGGTTGTTGCTTTGGGTAAAACGTTTAAGTCTGGTAAGATGAATATTCCAGTTAATATTTGGGCTTCGGTTCCTTCAAACGATGGATTTAGGTTAGGCGTTTCTATTGGTTATAACTCAAAAAAATAAGTTGAGCATGATTACTTCATTAACAATAGTTGCCCTATTTTTACTTAAAGTAGTTATCATTATTTTTAGTGCTGATTTTATATCGGGTTTGGTGCATTGGTGGGAAGATGCTTATGGTAACCCCAATTGGAAATTTATTGGTAAAAGTATTGTTCACCCTAATATTGAGCATCACCGATACCCACGAAAGTTTTTACAAAATACTTTTTTAGATCGTGTTAAAATATCCTTTTTAACTGGATTAGTTATTTGTAGTGTCTCCGCATTTTTTAATCTTTTTACCCTAGAAATGGGTATCACTTTATTTTATGCTGCGTTAGCAAATCAAGTTCATGCCATGGCTCATCGCACGGATAAAGAAAATGGTAAAATGATTACGTGGATGCAAAAAATTGGATTGATTCAATCACGTAAAATGCATGGTTATCATCACCAATCACCTTACAATGTAAACTATTGTATTCTTACCAATTATTTAAATCCTATACTTAACCTATTTAAGTTTTGGAATGTATTGGAACTTGCCCTTTCCCAAATAGGAATTAAGCACAACAGAAATCATCCTGATAGAAATGGATACTAAATAGGAAACGGAAATCACACAACGGGTTTCCGTTTTTTTGTTTGATAAATTCGTAACAATTCGGATCGTATTAAATACTAATAGGTTGCCAAGTTGGCCTAATAGCAATCCTTTATTTAAGTTGATTTCCGTTATTTACGTCAATATAACATTTGTGATTGGTTGTTTGCGCCATTATTGCTTGAAATACAACATTGGAATTGATGTTGATGGTTAGTAGTACACTCACATAATAAGAGGATTTAATTAAGCAATAACCCATATGAACCTTAATAATTTTACCATCAAATCGCAGGAGGCTGTTCAGCAAGCCCAGCAAATTGCAACTACAACCGGAAATCAATCTATTGAAACTGGTCACCTATTAAAAGGTTTGCTCGAAACAGACGAGAATGTAATTTCATTCTTGCTCAAAAAACTAAATGCCAATCCTGCTCGTATTGAGCAAACTTTAGATGCTATGATAAAGGCTTACCCTAAAGTTTCTGGTGATGGCGGACAATATTTAAGTAACTCTGCCAATCAAGCTTTAAACAAAGCACAATCGTTTTTAAAAGAGTTTGGTGATGAGTTTGTATCTGTTGAACACCTGTTATTGGGATTACTATCGGCAGGCGACAACACATCAACTTTATTAAAAGATGCTGGCATTAATGAAAAGGATCTGAAATTAGCCATTAAGGAATTACGCGGAGGTAGTAAAGTAACCTCGCAAAGTGCCGAGGCACAATACAATTCTTTAAATAAGTATGCAAAAAATTTAAATGATTTAGCACAGGCAGGTAAGTTAGATCCTGTTATAGGCCGTGATGAAGAGATTAGGCGTGTGCTTCAAATTTTATCGCGCAGAACCAAAAATAATCCTGTACTTATTGGTGAACCAGGTGTGGGTAAAACCGCTATAGCCGAAGGTTTAGCACATCGTATTATAAGTGGTGATGTGCCTGAAAACTTAAAATCAAAACGTATTTTTTCATTAGATATGGGCGCACTAATTGCTGGTGCAAAATACAAGGGCGAATTTGAAGAGCGTTTAAAATCTGTAGTGAAAGAAGTGATGGAGAGTGATGGAGAAATTATATTATTTATTGATGAAATACACACCCTAGTTGGCGCGGGTGGAGGTGGCGAGGGGGCAATCGATGCGGCCAATATTTTAAAACCTGCATTGGCACGTGGCGAGTTGCGCTCAATCGGTGCAACTACCTTAGCCGAGTACCAACGATACATTGAAAAGGATAAAGCATTAGAAAGGCGTTTTCAAAAAGTTTATGTGGATGAACCAGATACCGAAAGTGCTATTTCCATATTACGTGGACTAAAAGAACGTTATGAAGTGCACCACAAAGTACGTATAAAAGATGAAGCGATTATAGCTGCCGTAGAGTTGTCGCAACGTTATATCAGCGATCGTTTTTTACCCGATAAAGCCATTGATTTAATGGATGAAGCGGCATCAAAATTACGTTTGGAAATTGATTCAGTTCCTGAAGAAATAGATCAATTAGACCGCAGAATTATGCAGTTGGAAATTGAACGAGAAGCCATTAAACGTGAAGGTGATGAAGGGAAAATCAAATTACTTAGTGAAGAAATTTCAAACCTACAAGCCGAGCGTAATTCGTTAAAAGCAAAATGGCAAAGTGAAAAACAAGTGGTTGATGGTATTCAACAAAGCAAACAAGAAATTGAAAACCTTAAACACGAAGCCGAGATAGCAGAACGTAATGGAGACTTTGCTAAAGTAGCCGAAATACGCTACGGCAAATCAAAAGAGGCTGAAGCACGCTTGCAAGATTTTCAGGAAAAACTTACCCTGCAACAAGGTGATAGCGCCATGGTAAAAGAGGAAGTAGATAGTGAAGATATTGCCGGTGTGGTGAGTCGTTGGACTGGTGTACCTGTTACCCGTATGCTACAAAGTGAACGCGAAAAGTTATTGCACTTGGAAGATGAATTGCACAAACGTGTGGTTGGACAAGAAGAAGCGATTGAAGCCATTGCAGATGCCATACGCAGAAACCGTGCAGGATTGAGTGATCCTAAAAAACCAATTGGTTCGTTTATCTTTTTAGGTACAACAGGTGTGGGTAAAACAGAGTTGGCTAAAGCTTTAGCCGAGTTTTTATTTAACCAAGACAACGCCATGATTCGTATTGACATGAGCGAGTACCTAGAGAAACATACCGTAAGTCGTTTAATTGGAGCACCTCCGGGATACGTGGGTTACGAGGAAGGTGGACAGTTAACCGAAGCCGTGCGCAGACGTCCATACTCAGTGGTGTTGTTGGATGAAATTGAAAAAGCACACCCTGATGTATTTAACATTTTATTGCAAGTGTTGGATGATGGCCGATTAACCGATAACAAAGGTCGTATGGCTAATTTTAAAAATACCAT
>CANHBJ010000223.1 GCA_947459075.1 Bacteroidota bacterium | reverse complement strand
TGTCAACACAAATAGAAAAACTGATTAAACGATACGAGGAGAAACAACCTGAAATTGTTTTTGAATGGAAAGATAGCGAAACCGATGCCGAAGGTTGGGTTGTAATAAACTCATTACGCGGTGGTGCTGCAGGTGGCGGAACTCGCATGCGTAAAGGTTTAAATAAACATGAAGTTACCTCCCTGGCCAAAACCATGGAGATTAAATTTACCGTTGCAGGACCTGCTATAGGTGGAGCAAAATCGGGTATTAACTTCGACCCAGCCGACCCACGAAAAAAAGGTGTACTTGAGCGCTGGTATAAAGCAGTAATGCCATTACTAAAAAACTATTATGGAACAGGTGGCGATTTAAATGTAGATGAAATACATGAAGTTATTCCTATTACCGAACAGTATGGTTTGTTGCACCCACAAGAAGGTGTGGTAAATGGTCATTTAAAATTGGACGAAACTGAAAAACAAAAGCGTATAAACAACCTGCGTAATGGTGTTTCTAAAGTATTGGATGATGCGCGTTTTTCGCCCGACACCAATAAAACATATTTGGTAGCCGATATGATTACGGGTTGGGGTGTAGCTGAAGCGGTGCGTCATTTCTACGATTTCTGGGGACCAAACTTTGCATACAAACGTGCCATCATTCAAGGTTGGGGTAACGTAGCTGCTGCTGCTGCTTATTACCTATCACAAATGGATGTAATGATTGTGGGTATAATTGATCGTGAGGGTGGGTTGTTAAACAACCAAGGTTTTAGCAAAGAACAAATTAAGCAGTTGTTTATTGAGCGTGATGGCAATAAACTATCTCAGGCTACTTGTCAAAAAATGGGATTTGAGTTTATGCCATACGATGAAATCAACCAAAAAATTTGGAGTATTGGTGCTGATATTTTTATTCCAGCTGCAGCATCGCGCATGATTACGCAAGAACAATTGGATACCATGATTGAAAACGATCTTGATGTGATTTCTTGTGGGGCTAATGTACCTTTTGCCGATAGCGAAATTTTCTTAGGACCAATAGGTAACAATGCTGACGACCGCGTAGCTGTAATCCCTGATTTTATTGCTAATTGCGGCATGGCACGTACTTTTGCCTATTGTATGAGCGAGAATTTTGAATTGAATGATGAAGCCATATTTAAAGATGCTTCCGTTACCATTCGTCAAGCATTAATGCGCTTAAATCAATTTAATCCTAAACGCAACGGTTTATTAAAAAAAGGTTTAGAAATGAGTATGGTTAACTTGGTGAAATAATATTTGCTGTTGGCTGTTGGCTCTTTGCTATTGGCGGCAATAACTTTTAATATATAAACAAAGTTACTAAATTGGAGTTTTAAAAATTACGCTATGAGAGATTTTAGAAAACTTCAAATTTGGGCTAACAGTATCGAACAAGTTGTTTCTACCTACGCGATAACTCAAGGATTTCCAAATGAGGAAAAATATGGATTGTGTTCTCAATTGCAAAGAGCCGCTGTTTCTATCCCTTCAAATATTGCCGAAGGATGCAGTAGAAACAGTGATATAGAATTCAAACGTTTTTTAGAGATATCAATAGGTACTGCTTTTGAATTAGAAACACAACTTGTTATAGCAAATAAGCTAAACTATATTTCAAATGAAAAATTAGAGAAAGAGTTACTTACCATTAATGAACTTCAGCGTAAAATAAACAGCCTTATTACTAAAATAAAATCAAACATATAAAGGCATCCGGCTAAGAGCCAAATGCTAAAAGCTAATCCACATATGACTTTCCAAAATACACTGGCATTTGCCCAACAACTAGATCAAGAAGATAAACTGGCTCATTTCCGTAATGAGTTTTATATGCCTAAAAAAGATGGAAAACCCATGATATATTTATGTGGTAATTCATTAGGTCTTCAACCCAAAAATGCACGTGCTGCTATAGAACAAGAGTTAAATGATTGGGCAGAGTTAGGTGTAGAAGGACACTTTGCTGGTAAAAATCCATGGATGTATTACCATCATTTTTTAACGGAAAAAGCGGCCAAAGTGGTTGGTGCAAAACCAAGTGAGGTGGTTATCATGAATAACCTAACCACTAACTTACATTTAATGATGGTTAGTTTTTATCGCCCAACAAAAACCCGTTATAAAATAATGATGGAAGGCACCGCATTTCCAAGCGATATGTATGCGATGGAAACACAAGCTCGTTTTCATGGATTAAACCCAGATGATGCCATTATTGAATTAATGCCACGCGAAGGTGAATACACCTTACGCACAGAAGATATCATTGCTAAAATTAACGAACATAAAGATGATTTAGCCATTGTAATGATGGGAGGTGTAAATTATTATACCGGGCAAGCTTATGATATGGAAGCCATAACTAAAGCTGGTCATGCAGTTGGTGCTAATGTTGGTTTTGATTGTGCACATGCAGCAGGTAATTTAAACTTGCAATTGCATGATTGGGACGTGGATTTTGCGGTGTGGTGTACCTATAAATATTTAAACTCAGGACCCGGTGGCACAAGTGGTGTATTTGTGCACGAACGCCATGGTAATAACCCTGATTTAATTCGTTTTGCAGGTTGGTGGGGCCATGATGAGATAGAGCGCTTCCAAATGAAAAAAGGATTTAAACCCATGGAAGGAGCAGCTGGATGGCAATTGAGTAACGCACAAATTTTTCCAATGGCTATACACAAAGCTTCGTTAACATTATTTGACCAAGCTGGAATTGAAAATTTAAGGGCTAAAAGTGAAACATTAACTGCTTATTTAGAGTTTATATTGAGTAATTATAGCGAGTATTTAACCATCATTACACCAAAAACACCAGCAGATAGAGGTTGCCAACTTTCTATCATTGTAAAAGAAAATGGCAAAAAACTATTCGACTATTTGGAAGCAAATGGTATTATGCCCGATTGGCGTGAACCCAATGTAATACGAATGAGTCCTGTACCCATGTACAACTCGTTTGAAGATGTATATAAAATAGGTGAAGTATTAAAAACATATTTTAAAAATTAAGTACATGCTGAATGCTCATATCATTCAATATTTAACTTTCTTACTTTAAATATATTCGTTCAAAAAAAATTACGATGACACAAAAAATTACCATCATAGGCGGAGGTTTAGCCGGAAGTTTAGCAGCCATTTACATGGCTAAGCGCGGATTTGAAGTGAATTT
>CANHBJ010000222.1 GCA_947459075.1 Bacteroidota bacterium | reverse complement strand
ATGGCACATTTTCTTCCCTAAAAATTTCAATTTCTTTTTTAATGCCTCTCAAATAAATAAAATACTTTTCTTCTTCCAATTCATTAATAAACGGGCATTCAACTAATTTTCTATTCAGCTTATCATTAATCGGAGATATTTGGGGTTCTATTTCGGTAACAAAAAATAAATACGCGTTTTCAAGTTCTTTGTCTTCGGTGTTACAAGTCATTTTAACATAACGCCAAGCTAAGTCTTCACTTACAAAAGCCTCTAGTTCGCTGCGATCTTTCAACCAGTCTTCTAAATCGTTTATGCTGTTAATCGGTCTTTCAAGCAGTTGGTTAAAGTATGGTGCAAGTATATCCCACGATGTAATTTTTATCTTATTGGGCAAAAATCTGCGTTGTGTTATTGTAATCATGTTGTATGATAAATTTATTAATGCGAGTTTAAGAATATTGTGTGAATATTTGATATATAACTTAAATCATACGATTGATATGGGCTTGGTTATTTTTTTTTGCTTTAATTCGGTATGTAAAATGCAATCACCAAATTGGTTGATAGACATATTTTACTTGTAATCAATTCTTAATGGTTATTTAATGTTATATTTGTACCATGAAAATATTTTTAATTTCTGTTGCCATCTTATTGTTACTTGGAGGCTTAATCGTGTTGTTGTTATCATTTAAAACTGGAGACATTGAAACACCCCAATATAAGGTGGTTAAAACAATTGGTGATGTTGAAATTAGGCAATATCCTAAAATGATTGTGGCACAAACTACAATAGCTGATACTTCTATGGAAAAAGGCATGAGTAGTGGTTTTAGAACAATTGCAGGATATATTTTTGGTGGTAATGACAGTAACCAAAAAATTGCGATGACTGCTCCCGTTGTGATGAAAATGGGAGATACATCAACCATGTATTTTGTTATGCCTAGGCAATATAAAAAAGACGAATTACCAAAGCCAACATCCAGTAAAGTTAAAATATTAGAAGAAGGAGAAAAATACCTAGCAGTAGTTACCTACAGTGGTTTTTCTTCGGCTGAAAAGGTTGAAGTTCACCGAAAGCAATTAGAAACTGTGCTCAATCAAAATCAAATTAAAACAGTTGGCTCTTATTTATATATGGGTTATAACGCACCTTGGGATATTATTAACCGCAGAAACGAAGTAGCTATAGAGGTTTTAATGGATTGATTTGTTAGCGTTTTAATCCTCGGTGTAATGGAAGATTTCACAAATTTTTCAAAACAGCACTAAATCCTACCTATTGCCAAATCGATTGTATGTTATGGTTCGGCTCTTTCATATTAATCGTCTTACTTTTTGTTTATAGTTCAAATATACTTGTCCGTGTTCTTTCGTTAAAAATTCTTCTTCAAGTCGGATCTGTATTTGAATAAGTACATAACCTAAAGTCAAAAACAATGCTGTTAATGCGTTTGGCGTTGTCAACAAAAGTCCGATTAAACTCAAAATCATTCCAAAAAATATAGGGTTGCGAGAAATCGAAAAAAGTCCTGTTGTTACCAACTCTGTTTTAGTTTCCTTGTCAATACCAATACGCCAGGAGTTTTTCATATGTCCTTGTGCAATAACTGTCCATAGTAACGAAATAAAAAGCAAAATCAGTCCGATATATTGTGTTGTTGTATTATCAAGTTGCGTAATTGGTAAAAACTTGTCGTGCCAAGGCGGAAATAAAGCGTAAACAACAATATAAATTAACATTGTTATCAATGTTAGTTTGAAGTATAGTCCGATAAGGCCATAAGCACTGTCGTCTTTTGGTAACACAAGCGGATTTTTACCAATTCGTTTTGCAACAATTAAACTTTTTAAAACGAAAGCAAGTCCGAAATAAATTATAAAATAAATTGGTAATGTTAGTCTTAGTATTTCGTCCATATCTTGTCTGTTTGTTTATATGGTTGGGTAGTCTTGCCATTGCCACTAAAGGATGGCAGCTACAAGAAGTTGGCGCCTTTCAGCACGAATATAGTTGCGAAGAACCAAATCTCCATTAACCACAAAATTGTTTGCGTATTACTTTGTCGCCACTTTTGCCAATTGAACATCAGCGAAGCTAAACCCGTATTACAAGCAGTGGTTCTTTTTGTCATCTGGCATATTCTCATACTGTCTGTTTTATCTTGTTCTTTTTTTGTCTGAATATTATGAATTCATTTACAAAGTGTGATATAAGCGTGAATATCAAAATTAATAAAATAGTGGTGACGTAAGCACTTTGGTTAATACCGAAAAAAGCAATGCTCCAAATAATAATAATCCATTGAGCAAAGTATATGTTTGTAACTCCATTGCTCCACTTAAATAGTAATTCAAAAAGCTTATTCATTGGTACTTTGTCTAAAATTAATTTATTAATGTAGATCCATAAAATTACAAAACCGCACATAAATAACATTCCACCTTGTCGGCTATGATAGTAGTCGTTAAAATGGTAATCTATGTTTGAATATGAAATGGCAACTCCAATTAATAAAACTACAATTCCACCTATACCAAAGTGCTTAAAAGTTCTATTTTGGTCATTTGTGTTTTTCATGGTGTAGCCAAGAAACATCCCTAGAAGTGGAAAGGATAACCAAGGAAATATTGGGAATGCAATTTTATTATCGATAAAACTAAAACCTATTGGTTGGTCACCCCAAAACAGTTCTAAAATTTGGTCAATTACTGGAATATTTAGCTTTAATCCCCAAAGAAATGGTGAAAGCATACTAATCAGAAATGCAGTAAATAGGATGATATACTTATTGATTTTAAACTCCTGAATAAGTGCCATAATCATTAATGCTATTCCAGCAAATTGTAAAATGTCAACTAGGGTTAAAATAGTATATTCATTTACTATTTCTGAAGGGAATGTTTTTACAATATCCATATTTAATTGATTAGAAAGAGTGAAAGGTAGAACACCCCTAATGATATTTAATATGTAGCCCGATAAAAATATTTTCAAACCACGTAATATCCTTGGCTTCAATTCTGAATTTCTGGAATAAATAAATGAAAATCCCATCAAAGTCATAAAAACTGGTGCAGCTGGTGGTCCACCCAAAAATCCTATGATTTGTCCGAATACCGAGTTTTTTACTTCATCATTTGCAAATACCATAAGAGTATGAACAGCAATCATAAAAAATACTGCCAACCCTCTAGCAAGGTCTATGGATAAAAGTCTGTTGTT
>CANHBJ010000221.1 GCA_947459075.1 Bacteroidota bacterium | reverse complement strand
ATATCTTTACGGTAGTACTTGCCTTCGTATTGTATTTTTTCGGCATTGGTCAACGATTTTGTTACCGCTTCTTTAACATTGATACCAAATGATGTGATGGCTAATAATCGTCCGCCATTACTTACCAAATCTCCGTTATCACTCTTTTTAGTTCCTGCATGAAACAACAACGAATCTTTCACCTCATCAAAACCAGTCATTATTTTACCTTTTGCATAATCGCCAGGATAACCTTCGGCAACCAACATAACTGTTACTGCAGTTTGACTTGATACTTTTAAATCGTATTCATTTAAAGTTCCTTTTCCAGTGGCCAACATCAACTCCACAAAATCACTTTCAATGCGTGGCAAAACCACTTCCGTTTCGGGGTCACCCATGCGGCTGTTGTATTCAATTACATATGGTTCGCCATCCATGCTCATCAACCCTATAAAAATAAAACCAACGTAGTTTATACCATCCTTTACCAAACCGTTAATGGTTGGTTTAATAATACGCTCTTCTACTTTTTGCATAAACACATCATCGGCAAATGGCACCGGACTTACAGCACCCATACCTCCAGTATTTAAACCGGTATCACCTTCGCCAATGCGTTTGTAATCTTTGGCACTTGGTAATACTTTGTAATTTTTACCATCAGTTACTACAAATACAGATAACTCAATGCCTTTTAAAAATTGCTCCACCACAACCTTGGCACTTGCCGCACCAAACTTTTGCTCTTTAATCATGGCTTGAATTTCAGTAATTGCTTCTTCATTGCTTTCGCATATCAATACACCTTTACCAGCTGCAAGTCCATCAGCTTTTAAAACAACTGGCAAACTGTGGTTCTTCACATAATCAACACCAGCATGGATGGTTTCAAACGTAAAAGTTTCGTATGCAGCAGTGGGTATTTGGTGGCGTTTCATAAAGGCTTTACTCCAATCTTTGCTGCCTTCCATTTGTGCGCCAGTTTCATCAGGACCAACAAACGGAATGGTTTTTAATTGATTATCGGCCATAAAGTGGTTACGCATCCCTTTAACCAATGGCTCTTCAGGACCTACTATCACCAACCCAATTTCATTATCGACACAAAACTTACCTACAATGGCAAAATCAAGCGGATTAATAGGAACATTAACTCCCAATTGGGCAGTTCCTGCATTACCAGGCATAATAAACAACTTGGTGCATAAAGCGCTTTGAGTTAGTTTATAGGCAAATGCATGTTCACGTCCACCCGAACCAATTAACAAAATATTCATAATCAAAGTGTAAATAAGTGGCGCGAATATAATACGTAACTAGATTTAGGTTACATTTGCCACCTATATATTTATGTATTCTTTTACACAACAAACATTTAACATGGTGGCTACCACACAGCAATATCTTGAACCTGTGTTGGTAAACGAGCTGCTTAACCTAGGCGCCACCGATGTTGAAAAACACAACAGAGCCGTTAGTTTTACCGGAGATTTAAGCGTAATGTACCGTGCAAACCTTTGCACACGTACTGCTTTAAAAATATTGGTGCCATTTATCAAATTTAAGGCGCGCAACGACCGTGATTTATATGAAGAAATAAGACGCATTAGTTGGGAAGATTACCTTGATGTAGACGGTACACTAGCCGTACACACCAGTTTAAGCACCGATTATTTTAACCATTCTCAGTTTGTATCACAAAAAACAAAGGATGCAATTGTAGATAGATTCAGAGATAAGTTTGGAAGAAGACCTAGCGTTGATATCAACAATCCTCAATTAAGTATTGCAGTACACATAGTGCGCGATGAGGTGAGCATTTCATTTGATAGTTCGGCAGAGAGTTTACACCGCAGAGGATACAGGACAGAACAAACACTTGCCCCTATTAATGAAGTTACTGCAGCTGGTATGATTATGTTAACTGGTTGGGATGGCAAAGGTGCTTTTATTGACCCCATGTGTGGTAGCGGAACCATCTTAATTGAAGCTGCCTTATATGCCAAAAACATTGCGCCAGGATTGTTTAAAAAACATTTTGGATTTATGCATTGGAAAAATTTCGACCGAAAATTATGGCAAACTTTGGTTGATGAAGCAAAAGCCAACATAAAAGAAACGGATACCATTTTTATGGGTAGCGATAAAACATTTAAGGCCATAGAAATAGCGCGTGCCAATGCAACACGTGCCGGTTTAGATGAAGATATTAGGTTAAGTAACAAACGTTTTGAAGAAGTAAAACCACCTCAGGGTATGGCTGGTATAGTGGTTATGAATCCTCCGTATGGCGAACGTTTACCTATAGAAGAAATTGGTCCGTTTTACAAACAAATTGGCGATAAACTAAAACAAGACTTTGATGGTTATATTGCATGGATTATTTCTTCAAATGTGGGTGCATTAAAAAAAGTAGGATTGGCTGCTAGTCAGCGGTTAACTTTGTTTAACGGCCCATTGGAGTGTAAATACTACAAGTTTGAATTATATAAAGGATCTAAAAGAGCACCGAAAATTGACAACAACATCTAAACAATTAAACAAAAATCGTTTCAGCATGCTATTGCTTTTTGTGTTGATGCATGCATTTACTCAAGCACATTCGCCAGTGTCGTGGCACATGGTAAAATCGGCTAATAACATCAAAGTATATACTTCAAATGTTCCAGAATACCCGGTTAAAGGTATAAGGGCTGAGGTTATTTTTGATGCACCCATAGATCGGGTATTAAAAATTGCTATGGATGTAAACCATTATCCCAATTGGATATACAAATGTAAAACGAGTGTATTGGCCAAACAAGTTTCTAAACAAGAATTAATTTATTACCAGGTAACTGACGCCCCATGGCCTGTGGATGACAGAGACCAATATTCTGTAACCAAACTAAGTAAACATGCTGACGGAAGCTATTGGATGCACTCGCATACTTTACCAAATTACGGAGCTGAAGTGGAGGGAAATGTGCGCGTAAAAAATGGAAAAGCCACCTGGTATTTCATAACATTACCCAATGGAAAAACCAAAGGAGAATACGAATTATTTTTCGACCCTGAAGGAAACATTCCGAGCTGGATTATTAATTTATTTATAACCGAAGGACCATACGTAACGATGGTGAACATGCAACGTGAATTGAAAGCACTTTCGGGGAGGTAATTTTAGGAAGTTGGCTTTTTGCTGTTGGCCATTAGCTATTGGAGGTTAGAGATTAGATGCTAGATGTTGGATTCAAAATTTCTTTGACATGAGCAACCTTTACCACTAGGAGCACTGAGTTTTTTCACAAAGTACACAAGGAAATTCACTCTATCAAAATATCCAAAATGACAAGGTCAACCGTTGTGTTCTTAGTGTAAGCTTTGTGCCCGTTGTGGTTATCTAATAACCATT
>CANHBJ010000220.1 GCA_947459075.1 Bacteroidota bacterium | reverse complement strand
TGTTTCAAAACAACGTTATAAAAAGCATGTTTCAAAATATGATTACCAACCCTCACTATTTTTTAAGACAGAAATAGATTGTACTAATTAAAACTTTTGCAACTAACTATTAAAGCGATTAAGTAGTAAAGCTGTTTACTCTCGTGCACAACATTTGTTTGTTGTTTATAACTAGCCTGATGTTTGTATAGTGTGTTAAATATCTTGCGTACTTTAATACAATAACATGCGTGTACATTTTATATCAATTGGTGGTGCGGTGATGCATAACCTTGCTTTAGCTTTACATAATAAAGGTTTTAAAGTTACAGGAAGTGATGATGAAATATATGAACCTGCCAAAAGCAGGTTAGAAAAAGCAGGTATTTTACCTCAAAAAATTGGTTGGAATACAGAAAATATTACACCAAATTTAGATGCCATAGTATTGGGTATGCATGCACGCAAAGACAATCCCGAGCTAATTAAGGCCCAAGAATTAGGTTTAAAGATATACTCATTCCCCGAGTATATGTACGAACAAACAAAAGATAAAAAACGCATTGTGGTTGGCGGCAGCCATGGTAAAACAAGTACAACGGCCATGATTCTGTTTGTACTTAAATATTACACTATAGATTTCGATTATTTGGTAGGCAGTTTAATTGATGGTTTTGAAACCATGGTAGACATTAGCGAAACAAGTAAATTAGCTGTTTTTGAAGGTGATGAGTATTTAAACTCGGCAATTGATCCAAGGCCTAAATTTCATTTTTACCATACTGAAATTGGAATAATAACAGGTATTGCATGGGATCACATTAACGTGTTTCCTACCTATGAAAACTATGTTGAGCAGTTTGAAATCTTTATTAAAGGATTGCCTAAACATGGTGCGCTAATTTATTGCGCTGATGATAAAGAAGTAAAGCGAATAAGTGAAAACACCCCTTGCCAAGCTAGACTGATTCCCTACACCACGCCTCAAAACAAAGTGGTTGATGGGGTAACTTATTTGATATTAAATGGAAAAGAAATTCCGTTAAAGGTATTTGGTAACCACAACTTGCAAAACATGATGGCAGCAAAATTTGCTTGTATGGAGGCTGGAATAACTGAAGAGCAATTTTACGAGGCCATTCAACATTTTAAAGGAACAGCCAAACGTTTAGAAACCATAAATGAAACAGACACCTCTGTAATTTATAGAGATTTTGCACACGCACCAAGCAAGCTTAAAGCTACAGTTAATGCAGTTAAAAATCTTTACCCAAAACGTAAACTAATTGCTGCATACGAGTTGCATACATACAGCAGTTTAAATAAAGCCTTTTTACCACACTATAACCAATGTATGCATGAGGCTGACGTATGTGCTGTTTTGTTTAGCAAGCATGCTTTGGAAATGAAAAAAATGCCTATGCTTAATGAAGATGAAGTAGCTGAAGGTTTTGGTGGTGAAGTGAAAGTTTTTACAGATAAAAATGAATTACGTAAATTCATTGAAAGCCACTATACAGGTAATGAAAACTTGTTACTAATGAGCAGTGGAACTTTTGATGGCATGGATATGCAATTTTAGTAATTGAGATATTCAGTTAGATGTTGCCCAAGGCTTTAGTTGTAGGGTATTGTTTTTATTTAATGTTTTGTGCCATAATAAGTTATTAAACCTTGATAATAAATACTTTATATTTATTATCATACGTTAATAGCAAGTAATTTTATAAATTCTCGTCAAATCATTATTAAAAATATTATATCCTGTTTAAATGAGATTTGCATTTACCCTTCATTTACTACTGTTTATCAATGTAATTATTGTTAGGGCACAGCATGCACAAATATCGTTTATCCCCAAATGGCAAAATCAAGTTTTAGAGTTAGGTAAATACAACCCTATTTCAAGTTCAGACAGTGTGAAGGTTGATGTTGTAAAATTTTATATTACCGATATCAGTTTTTGGAAACAAGGGAAACAAGTGTATGCAAGCCCTATTAAATGCCATTTAATAGATTTAGAAATAAATAATGTAGTTAAATTAAACCTCCCATTAAATTTATCTTATGATACGATTCAGTTTTTTATAGGTACAGATAGTGCAGCGAACTCAACTGGAGCAAAAGCTGGAGATTTAGATCCGATGTATGGCATGTATTGGGCATGGCAAAGTGGCTATATTAATGTTAAAATAGAAGGTTCAAGTTCAGTTTGTAAAACACGCAAAAATGCATTTCAATATCATTTAGGTGGATACTTAAGTCCTTATCAAACCATACAACAACTAGCATTTGCTAATACAAGTAATGATATTAACATCGCCATTTTAATTGATAGTATTCTTCAATATCATACCTTAATAAATAAACCAGAGGTGATGTCGCCCAGTGCACAGGCTGTAAAATACATGCAACAGTTTAAACAATCTTTTCAATTGGTAAGATGAAAAAACAAGTTGTGGTAATATTAGGATTAGTTGCAATTATTACATTGTTTGCTTTTACTGCTAAAGTGGACTTTTTATACCCTAAACATTTTCCTAAACCAATTTATAATTTTAACAATAATACATTAACAGAGTCTAAAATACTTTTAGGCAAAGCATTGTTTTATGATCCACTACTATCAAAAGATGGAAGTATTTCCTGCTCCTCGTGCCACAACTCTTACAATGCCTTTGCACATACTGACCACGATTTAAGTCATGGTATTAACGACCAAATAGGTTTTAGAAATGCACCAGCATTATTTAACTTAGCTTGGCAAAAACATTTTATGTGGGATGGTGCCATCAACCACTTAGATATGCAAGCACTTGCACCAATCAATCACCCAAAAGAAATGGGAGAAAACTTATTAGATGTAGTAATTAAATTACAAGCATCCCCGTTTTACAAAACACTTTTTAAAAGTGCGTTTAATGATACGATTGTTACTGGCGAACGTCTATTAAAAGCTATGTCGCAATTTGAACTAACCCTTATTTCTGCTAACAGTAAATATGATAAGGTGATGAAGAAGCAGACAGACTTAACTGAACAAGAACAAAGTGGCTACTCCCTATTTAAGCAACATTGTAACAGTTGTCATACAGAACCTTTGTTCTCTAATTATGGGTTTGCCAATAATGGATTGCCTGTTGATACAACTTTAAATGATTATGGCAAAATGAACATCACCCAAAAAAGTGAAGACAGTTTAATGTTTAAGATTCCAACTTTACGCAACTTAAGCTATACCTATCCATACATGCACGATGGGCGTTTTAAGAAGCTACACGAAATATTACTACATTACTCAAAAGGAGTTAAACAGAGTGCTACATTAGCACATCAATTAAAAAATAACATCAACCTATCTGCTAATCAAAAAACAGATTTACTAGCCTTTATACTCAC
>CANHBJ010000219.1 GCA_947459075.1 Bacteroidota bacterium | reverse complement strand
GGTTCATATATTTCATCATCACTTCCTGTAACTTTAAAACCTTTATTATGTAAAGCTAAAGCAAGGTTATGCATCACCGCACCACCAATTGATATAAAATGTACACGCATGTTATTATAATAAAGTACGCAAGATATTTAACACACTATACAAACATCAGGCTAGTTATAAACAACAAACAAATGTTGTGCACGAGAGTAAACAGCTTTACTACTTAATCGCTTTAACAGTTAGTTGCAAAAGTTTTAATTAGTACAATCTATTTTTGTCTTAAAAAATAGTGAGGGTTGGTAATCATATTTTGAAACATGCTTTTTATAACGTTGTTTTGAAACATGCAGGTTACCCAACTATTTATTTACCCCATAAAATCGCTGGGTGGTATTGAAATTAAACAATCGTTGGTTACTCAGCGTGGCTTACAATACGATAGGCGATATATGTTGGTTGATGAACATGGTGTGTTTTTAACACAAAGAACCCTGCACAAAATGGCCTTGTTTAAGTTGATTTTAGTTAAAGATGGCTTTGTGGTTAGCTATGATAAAAATACCATTAAAATACCATTTTCATTAAAAGGATTAACACAACAAGTTACTGTTTGGGATGATACTTTTGAGGCAATTGTTGCTGATGAAACTTACAATCATTGGTTTAGTGAGCAACTAAATCAAACCGTAAAATTGGTTTACATGCACCAGCAGAGTAACCGATTGGTAAATCCTAAATACGCCCAAAATAATGAGCAGTTAAGTTTAGCAGATGGTTATCCAGTATTGGTTATTAGTGAATCATCTCTAAAACTTTTAAATACCAAATTAACAAAACCAATAGGTATGGATAGGTTTAGGCCCAATTTAGTAATTAATGGAGCTGCGCCACATCATGAAGATGAGTTGGGTATTTTTAATATTGGCTCGACACAATTTAAGGTGGCAAAACCTTGTGGCAGGTGCGTGGTAACAACCATTAACCAACAAACACTACAAACAAGCAAAGAGCCCTTGGCAACCCTTGCTAAATACAGAAAAGTAGGAGATAATGTTAATTTTGGAGCTAACGTAATTTGCCTAAAAGAGGGGCATATAGCTGTTGGTGACTGGATTTTATAATTGTGCTTAATAATTAATGAATACCTCGGCTACTAATTAAATTAAAATTTATAACCCAACTGTAATATAAATAATCTGGTAGGTCTTAAATCTGCTGGTCGGCTCATTATTTCTGTATTAAAAATATTGTTTACCGTTGTAGTTAATGTTACACTTTTGTAGGTGTAACCAGCACGCAAATCAAACACCCAATCTCCGTTAGGGTTTAATAGCCTACCTCTATCAATACCTGGTGAGGCAGCATCAATTGGTGCTGTAACAAATACCCGATCAATATTTTGCATGTAACTGTTGTACCTTAAACTAAATCCCAACATGTATTTTTTAAGGTAATTAACTTGGATATCAATTTTTGCAAGGTGGTTGTAACGGTATTTCAATGGGTTATTAATACTATCGGTACCTGTAAAGTTATAAGTGTATTCGCGTTTTAGTGCTGATGAGTCTATGGCAAAAACTTGATTGGGTGCTAGCATAATTGGATTGCTGTATGTGTAACCAAGCATAAAAAGCCACTCCATTTTTGATGTATTTATACCTGATGTTACGCCAACATCAATACCACTAATACGCGCTTTACCAATGTTAAAACTCGTAAAACCAAAGTTATTTAAAAAGTTATTGGGGTTAAAGGGTTGCGCTCTCCACTGGCCAAAATTAAACTCCACCATGTTATCGTACTCGGTAAAAAAGTAGGCGGCATCAACAAAACCTTTGAAAGCACCAAATGCAAAACCTTGTTTTATGCCCAATTCGGCACTATATCCTTTTTCTGGTTTAAGGTTTGGATTCGGAAAAATATTGACCAATCCAACCGAAGTTTCTATGTAGCGTTCGGCAATGGTAGGGTAGCGGTAACCTTGCCCAAAGCTGGTGCGTAAAAATGTTGTTCTAGTGGCTTCAAATCCTAATCCCAAACGACCAATTAGTTGGTCATCTATATTGTTACTCATTTTAAAATACTCGTAACGTACCCCTCCGTTAAAGCTCCATTTTTTGTAAGCTATATCTGATTGAACAAAAACAGCAATATTGTTTGCTGTAATATTATTACCACCATACAATGGGCTTTTACTTAACGTATAATTATTGCTTGTACCTATTGCTAATGTACCTCTTTTTTTATTTAAGAAATAATGTCCAACCAATTCGTTGTATGCGTTAATGCTGTTGTTGTCTTGATCAACCCCCACAGATGATTCTTCAATATTGTTATCTACTCCATAAAACCTACCACGATACCTAATTTTATAATTACTTTTAACAAAATCAGCATGTGGATCGATGCTAAAAATGGTGGCTTTGGTTTTTGTTTGAGCATTATCTAATGCAACGTAGCCATAATCAAAACTCTCCCAAAGCAAAAAACTAGCACTTTGTTGGGTCATGATGGTTGCGTCTAATCCAACTTGTAATGCAGGAATATTTTTAAAACGGTAATTGGTTTTTAAAGTTGATCTTAATCGCTTATCAAACTCACCTAACCTATAACCATTATCGTTAAGGGCATTTAAACCAATAGTAAAATCAAACTGTTTATAGCGTTTGGCATAAAATGCATTTGCCCCGCTATACGATTGCAATCCATTAAACCATTGTGCACTATCACGTTTAGGTTTGCTGTAAAATCCGCTAAATACATTGGCGCTAAATTTGCCTTTAGTTGTTGGTGTTGCAGTGCGTATGTTTACGATACCATTTAAAGATCCAGAGCCATACATTACTGAACTTGCACCTTTAATAACTTCAATACTACCAATATTTTCAGTAGGTAAAAACTTCCACTGCACCTGTCCTGCATCACCCGTAATCATTGGCACATCATCAACCAAAACCAATACGCGCGAACCTGCACCATAAGTCCAACCACTGCCACTTCGTATGTTTATTTGTCCATCTACCACATTAACACCAGGTAATTGATTCATAACCTGCTCCAGATTTGTAGTTACTCTGTTTTCAATTAAATAAGGTTTAATTACATCAATAGAAACCGTTTGGCGTTTTAATGTACCAACGCTTCGGCTGCCTGTTACTACAGCCTCATCTAGTTGATTTTGGGTAGGAGTAAGGTAAATTATGATAGGCGTATCAACACCACAAGTAATGGTTTTACTTTGATATCCTAAATAGCTTAAAAATAGCGTTATAGTGGTTTCATTTGCAGCAATATTGAACGTAAAATCACCCGATAAATTGGTTGTTGTTCCTTTGTTATTTTGTACCACAGATACACCAACAAGTGGTTCGTTTAATAGGGCATCAAT
>CANHBJ010000218.1 GCA_947459075.1 Bacteroidota bacterium | reverse complement strand
GTTTTTTTAACGAAAAAAATAAAGACGAACTTTTGCGTGTAGTTGATTTGCAAAAAGTTCCCATTAGAAGAGAGTTAGCAGCGCGTATCCGAAAACAAGTGCGCGTTATCCCCGAGCTACAGTTTTTAATTGACGACAGTTTGGATTACGTATTTAAAATGGAGCAATTGTTTAACGAGATTAAGAAAAAAGACGAAGAAGCTTAGTCTTCGATATTGAATGTAAGTTTAACTCTTAAGATGTAATCAACCGCTCGGTTTTGTAGAATTGCTGGTGTCCAAAGTGGCATTTTTTTAAATAAATTTTCCATATCTAGTGCTAAAATAGGGTGCGCAAATCCAATCACATCAACCCAGTGCACTTTACCAAATCGGTCTATTTTTACCCGAAAATTAATATCGCTTTCAATAGGATTACCCTTTTCATCTTCAGGATAACCAATGTTTTCAGACATAAATCTTTTCCAACCATTCTCGTATCCATATAATGTGGGTGGAATAATCAGGTATTCGTTTGTTGAAGGCATGCCCGTTGAATCCCACATACGAGCTGAAAGTATTATTGTATCATGCTGATATTCGGCAACAGCACTTACTTCTCCGTTATAGTGGTAATACACACATTTGTTTATATCGTTGTCTTTGTATGTGCATTTATTATCAAGTTTACCATCGTCAAACCACATACTCCAAACGCCAATTTTATTCCCATTTTTGTATGTTCCACGTTGAGATATTGACCCATTTTCATAATAAAATATAAATGTGTCGTGTTCAATTTCAAATGCATCATCTAAGTAATTGCCTGTCATTTGTAAGTTCCCACTTTCAATATAATAATCACGTACACACCATTTATCTTTTAAGTGCGCTTTTCTCAAATATTTAGTGTCATATGTTTTTTGTGTGTTTATATTCCCACTCCAATCGATGTAAATAACACTGGTGTCAACCTGTGCTTTTAACTGTAAAAAACAAAAAAGTACACATACGGCTAGGGCAATTTTTTTCATTAAGCCTTCTCCATTAAAGTTCTAAATGCCACAAATTTTCCTTCAAATAAACGTTTGGTTTCAGCTTGTAAGGCAGGTGCATGGTTGGCTTGGTATTCATCGTAATGTTGCATGCTAGGCGCAGCATACTGTATTACATAGGTTGTTCCTGTTTCATCTTCTTGCCTGCTTAATAATTTGCTAAAGCTAAACGTTGTGAAAAAACCTGTGGCCATTACTTGTGGTATGTGCGTTTCTTTCATCCAAGTTACCCAAGTATCTTGAATATCGTTTTCTATGTTAATGGTTACATTATAAATTATCATGTTCCAAAGGTATAAATATCAACACAAACTTTAAAAATGTATATTTGATGCATGGAAATTAAAACCATTGGTATTGCAGGAGCTGGAACAATGGGTGCTGGAATTGCACAAGTAGCCGCTACTCACGGTTATCAAACCATTTTGTTTGATGTAAACGAAAATATGCTTGACAAAGCAAAAGCAGGTATTGAAAAAAGTTTAGAATCGTTGGTGCAAAAACAAAAAATAACCAGCGATAAAAAAGCTGAAATTATTTCTCGAATTCAATACACAAATCAAGTAACACAACTTATAGCGGATTTAATTATTGAAGCTATTGTGGAGCGATTAGATATAAAACAGCAATTTTTTAGTGACGTGGCAGCCATAAATAGTCTTGATACTATTTTAGCTACCAATACATCAAGTATACCTGTAACACAAATAGCAGCAAAAGTGCCTAACCCAAATCGGTTTTTAGGGATACACTTTTTTAACCCGGCACCTATAATGAAACTGGTAGAAATTATTTGTGGTGTTGAAACAAATTTAGCTATTGCCAACCAATGTAAACAATTAATTGAAAGCATGGGCAAAACTTGCGTTATGGCAGCCGATGCTCCTGGTTTTATTGTAAATCGTGTGGCACGTCATTATTATGTAGAGGGACTAAAAATTGCAGAGGAGCGAATTGCAGATTTTGAAACCATTGATGCTTTGATGGAAAGTAGCGGGTTTAAAATGGGTCCATTTAAGTTGATGGATTTAATTGGAGTTGATACTAATTTTTCAGTTACAACATCTATTTATAATTTGTTTCACCAAGATGGAAAGTTTAGACCAAGCCGTATTCAGCAGCAAAAGGTAGATGCCGGACATCATGGACGTAAAACAGGTAAAGGATTTTATAGTTATGAATAAACTAACATGGATTATGTTGTTGTTGCTATTTACCAACCAAGGTTGCAAAGATAACAACTTAAATAATCAGGATTTTTTTACCCCAATACAGGTTTATTTAAATATTAATTTAAGTTTACCATCTTATGCACCATTAACTATACCACAAGGTTTTGTTTATGAACCAGGAGGTAACAAGGGCATTATTATTTATCGTACCATTTATAACGAGTACGTTGCATTTGATAGAACTTGCCCCAATAATCCAACAGAAGCTTGTAGCTATATTAGCATGGATAGTACCAGTTCATTTTATCGTTGCGGACAATACGACCCTTATTGGAAAGCATGCTGCAATAGCAAGTTTGATCCTGCAACGGCCACACCAATTGAAGGTGCTGCAAGACGTGCACTAAAACAGTATTTTGTAAGGCAAGAGGGTAACATATTATTTGTTACCAATATTCAGTAATTTATTACTTTAGTTTTACCCAAACCGGGCAATGGTCAGAATGCACTACATCAGGATGAATACCCGCATCTAATAGGCGGTGTTCAAGAGTAGAAAAAGCCATACAATAATCAATACGCCAACCTTTATTATTTGCACGTGCATTAGCACGGTATGTCCACCAACTGTATTGATGTGGTGCTTTGTTAAAATGACGGAAACTATCGATAAATCCTCCATCAATAAAATTACTTAACCAACCGCGCTCTTCTGGTAAAAAGCCACTACTGTTTTTATTGCTAATTGGGTCATGTATATCTATGGGTTGATGACAAATATTGTAATCACCACAAACCACTAGGTTGGGTTGTTCATGGATAACTTTATTAACGTGTGCATTAAAAAAATCTAACCATTGCATTTTGTATTCTTGTCGTTCATCACCTGTTGTACCCGATGGGATGTAAACACTTATTACACTTAAATCATCAAAATCTACTTGTATTATTCTGCCTTCTGCATCGTAGTTATCGTTGCCAAAACCATACACTACATTTTTAGGTTTATGTTTGGTAAAAATGGCTACGCCACTATAGCCTTTTTTTTGTGCACTAAACCAATAGCTGTTGTACCCAAAAAGTTCAAACGAGCTTAAATCAACTTGGTTTTTTTCAGCTTTGGTTTCCTGAAAACAATATACATCGGCCTTGCGACTTTCCATCCAATTTAAAAGTCCTTTACCTATTGCAGCACGAATGCCATTT
>CANHBJ010000217.1 GCA_947459075.1 Bacteroidota bacterium | reverse complement strand
TATACACAAGCCAAAATTATTGGTATTACTGGAACTAATGGTAAAACAACTACAACAAAATTGGTATATCATTTATTGAAAAATGCCGGATTAGATGTAGCAGTTGGAGGTAATATTGGTATAAGCTTAGCACGTTTATTAACCGAACGCGATTACCAATACCTTGTTTTAGAAATTAGTAGTTTTCAATTAGATAACATGTACAGCTTTAAAGCTGATATCGCGGTGTTATGCAACATTACTCCCGATCATCTAGACCGTTATCAGTACAACCTACAAAATTATGTTGATGCCAAGTTTCGCATCACACAAAATCAAACTGATAAAGATGTATTTATTTATTGTGCCGAGGATGAAGTGACTTTAAATAATATCAATAAACACAACATCAATGCTAAACAAATTCCATTTGCCTATGATAAAAATTTGGCAATTGGAGCACATGTAAAAAACGGTCAAATCATATCAAACATTTCAACAGAAAATCTAAATCCATTTACTATGTATATTAATGAACTAGCACTTAAAGGTCGCCACAATGCCTACAATTCAATGGCTGCCGCCATTATTGGCCAAGTACTAAACATTCGTAAGGAGTCTATCCGCGAAAGTTTAATCAGTTTTCAACATGTAGAACACCGCCTTGAGAGTGTAACTACAAGCGGAGGTATTGAGTACATCAACGACTCTAAAGCAACCAACGTTAACTCAACGTGGTACGCATTAGAAAGTATGGAAAAACCTACCGTTTGGATTGCTGGTGGGGTTGACAAAGGCAATGACTATTCTTTATTAAAAGAAATGGTTAAAGAAAAGGTACGCATTATTGTTTGCTTGGGTTTAGATAACAGAAAACTACATGAAGCTTTTGGTGCAGATGTAGATATGATTATCAATACAACCAGTATGAGTGAAGCAGTGCACGTGGCAAAACAAATGGCCAAAAAGGGAGAAGCAGTATTGCTATCACCGGCATGTGCATCATTTGATTTATTTAAAAACTACGAAGACAGAGGTCGTCAATTTAAAAAAGCTGTTCGCGATTTATAATTGATTAACAAAATATTTTAAATGACAACTTGGGAAAAAATTCGTCCACGCGGTGATATGTTTATGTGGATGGTCATCTTTATCCTCTCATTTTGGGGATTGTTGGCCATATACAGCAGCACAGGTGCACTTGCCTATAAAAAGAATGGTGGTGCAGTAGAAATTTATCTGCTCCAGCAAGCAGGATTATTAGCCGGTGGTTTTTTCATCATGTTTATTGTTCACTCTATTCATTATAAATACTTCATCAGCTTATCAAAACTTGCTATTTGGATTACATACCCCTTATTAATATACACCTTAATTTTTGGCATTGAAATTAATGGTGCACGTAGATGGATTAATTTGTTCGGGGTAACATTTCAAGCTTCAGATTTTGCTAAACTGGCAATAGTGATGTTTGTTACTAGAGAGCTAGCAAGAAAGCAAGACACCATTGATGATTTTAAAAAAACATTCTTACCTATACTTGGTCATATTACAGCTATTTGTATACTTATAGCTCCCGAAAACTTAAGTACAGCAATGGTATTATTTGCTACTTGTTTCTTAATATTATTTATTGGTAGAGTAAAGATAAAACACCTTGCACTCATTACAGGAGTGGTTATGGTTGCTGGTATTTTATTTTTTACATTACTATTTGTTGCGCCCGAAAATGCCTTAAAAGGCAGGATGCTCACTTGGAAAAACCGTGTAGAATCATTTGGTAAAAACGAAATAGATGCTGATAAAACATATCAAAACGACCATGCTAAAATAGCCATAGCTACTGGAGGTATTTTTGGAAAATTACCTGGTAATAGTATAGAAAGAAACTTTCTCCCTGAGGCATATTCTGATTTTATTTACGCAATAATTGCAGAGGAATACGGATTAATTGGGGCTTTAATTATGCTCATGTTGTATATGTTTTTTTTATACAGAGCTATACGTATTGTGTTACGCAGCCCCAAAGCATTTGGTGCATTAATTGCCGTTGGATTAAGTTTTTCATTAGTACTTCAAGCATTAATAAACATGGCCGTTGCGGTTAACTTATTTCCTGTAACCGGTTTAACATTACCTTTAATAAGTAAAGGTGGAACATCTATATTATTAACGTCTGTTGCATTTGGTGTTATTATGAGTGTAAGCAGATATATAGAGGAAGATGAGCCTGAAGGTAAAGAAGATTTGATGATGGATACAACCCAAACTACCATACAAAAACAATAGTTATGATAGATGTAAACAAAAAATATAAAGTGGTAATAAGCGGAGGCGGAACAGGTGGACACATCTATCCTGCTGTTGCAGTTGCGCAAGGTTTGCAACGTAAATTGCCTCATGTAGAAATTTTGTTTGTTGGTGCCGAAGACCGCATGGAAATGGAAAAAGTTCCGAAAGCGGGTTACAAAATAATTGGTTTATGGATCAGTGGATTTCAACGCAGTTTAAGTCCTAAGAATTTACTGTTCCCGTTTAAAGTAATAAGTAGTGTTATAAAAAGTTTGTCGATAATTAAATCGTTTAAACCCGATGTAGCTATAGGATTTGGGGGTTATGCAAGCGGTGCCATGCTTTATGCTGCCACCATCAAAAAACTACCAACTGTTATACACGAACAAAATTCTTATGCAGGCATAACCAATAAAATTTTAAAAAACAGGGTGGATACGATATGTGTGGCTTACGATAATATGAACAAGTTTTTTCCTGAAAGAAAATTGGTAAAAACAGGTAACCCAATTCGTCAAGATTTAATGCAAGTTGACGGTTTGCGTGCAGAAGCTTATACTCATTTTAATTTATCGCCCAAATTAAAAACAGTTTTAGTTATAGGTGGTAGTTTAGGTGCAAGAACAATTAACGAAAGCATACTAAAAAACCTAAATAAATTTAGTGAAAATAACGTGCAATTGTTATGGCAAACAGGTAAAAACTTTGCTGAAGCAAAACAAGTAAATCAAACAGGAGTTAATGTACAACAGTTTATTTACGAAATGAATTTGGCTTATGCCATAGCCGATGTGGTAATATCACGAGCGGGTGCATTAAGTATTGCTGAATTGGCACAAGTTAAAAAGCCTGTGATATTGGTTCCTTCGCCTAACGTAGCCGAAGACCATCAAACCAAAAATGCAATGGCATTGGTTGAACGTGATGCTGCAATACTTATTAAGGATAGTGATGCAAAGCAAATTTTAGTGGACGAATGTATAGCTCTGGTTAAAAATGAAGCCAAACAAGTACAACTAAAAAATAACATTGCAACTTTTTCTATGCCAGATGCTGCTGATAGAATTGTAACAGAAATATTGCGTGTAATTGAAGAACGTTAAATAATAAAAAATGAACTTTAAAGACATTAAACAAGTATATTTTTTGGGAATTGGTGGTATTGGTATGAGTGCCATTGCCAGGTATTTTAATACCCAAAATATACCTGTAAT
>CANHBJ010000216.1 GCA_947459075.1 Bacteroidota bacterium | reverse complement strand
TATTGTTTATGCTGTTAATTAGTTTAACGTTAAAACTTATTGTGTCCGAAACCTTGTATGCTGTGGCTTTAATGGCACTTGCTTCTTTTACCCAAACAGTTAAGTTGCTGTATAAATTAGGTAAAGTAATGTTAAAACTATCAGCAGTAATGTTGTTGGCAATTATAATCGTGTCGTATGTATTGGTTTTTATGTTAAGACCTGTATATTTAAGCTCTACCGTATCTACAAAAGTTTTATTCCATCTAATGGTTTTGGTTTGATTTCCTTCCCATGTAGCATCTGGAACAGTAGTAATGTTAATAGCAGATTGTACAATATTAAATGTACCCGATGCCGAGCTAATAGTTAAGTTGGTTGGGTCGATAACACGCACACGAGCAGCATTAGTTGGTACTGTTGTTAAGTTAAAAGTATATGCTCCATTTGCAGCAGCTACTCTTCCTAATGTTGTGTAGGGGCCAGCATTGGTTTGAATTTGAACCACCAATGTATCTATGTTTTGTTGATTCCAAGTAACAGTATAAAACTTACCCCTTACCCAAGTTTCGCCTGCTGTAGGGTAGGTAATATTCACGCTGCGAGGCACATCAATTTTAAATGTATTGGTGCTTGAATCTACAATTGCATTATCTGTTTTGCTTTTAATACGCACCATTGCGTTATTAGTAACCGTATTAGGTATGTTCCAGCTATATGTTCCTCTGCTACCAGGAACGGTATCTGTAATCATTATCCAAGGAGCTGTTGCTGCGGTACGGTATTCTATTAAAACAGTATCTATGTTTTGTTGGCTCCAGGTAATATTTTGTACACTACCCACCATAAATGTTTGTCCGCCATTTGGTGATGTTAAGTCAACCAAAATTGCATTTGGAACTGGCACATAAGCCATAGTAGCAAAGTTAATTCTGTTTACCCAACTTGGGTTATCAATAAACGGATTGCGATTTTTTTGTGTAGCAAAAATATACTCGTTACGTGCAATTTCAATTGGGCTTGGTGGATCTTGTTGGTGCCATTGTAAAAGCATGTTAATGTCTTGGCCAGCAGGTAAACGCCATTGGTTGTTACGTTCACCATTATATCGCACCAACATATAAAATAATGCACGTGCTAAATCACCTTTCTGTTCATCACGTGGTTCATACACCGTAACGCCATTTGCGTTTGTACCCAATTTACCAAAGCCTGTTGGAGAAGTACTTGTTGCATTTAATACCACACCAAATGGGTTATTGCTTCTTACTGCGTTTGCGTTAGTTTGATCTGCAGGAAATAGGTTATGCAAGTCGTTGTATTCTAACACTTCTTTTCCTCCCACCATTGGCCAACCGCTTCCTGTTCCACCATTACTTGGCATCCAGCTTTGGGCAAAAGTATGTTCACGCGTAAGTGTTCCACTGTTAGTGCCAGTCCACCAAATAAATGGATCCTCATAAACATGTCTTAAACCAGTATATACACACTCAACAACTTTACGGCCCATGCTGGTGTCGCGCGCCAAATAATTATTAACCATGGTTGATGCGTAGCTGCTGTAAAAAACAGTATCGTGTGGTGTTCTTACCCTGCTGCCTAAAGAAGTTACAAAGTTAAAGCTGTTGGTATCAACGTTACTATAGTAATTACCCGGAGTACCATTTTGTGTGGTAGTTGTTGCACTTGGTGCAGCAGTTGTTTTGTAGTTTTCAAAACCAGTTGGTCCGTTAAAAGCAAAAGCAGCAAAAGAGTAGGCTGTATTTGCTAAAATGTAATTTGGGCGAAGCAATGTTGTGTCGTTTCCAATATATGCTACTTGCGCATTACCAATGTAATCACCACGTTGGTAAGTAACCCCATCAATAGGCACTTCAGCTATGGTAGTTGCTGTTTTACGCAACAAAATATATTTTTCGGCACCAGTTGCTCTATTAAAGCTTACATTAAAAGTATGTGTTTTAACACCACTTATATTAACTGCACCAACTTGGTTAGCAGGTTCGGTAGCAAACTGTCCGCCTACACCGTATAGGTTTACATTAAAAGGATTACGATCACTATCTGTACTGTATATTTTTAATGTTGCAAAACGAGATCCGTTTGCGCTTGGGTTAAAATAAACCGAGAAGGTATCTGTTCCATTGTTAAATGGTGTAATACTATCAAAAGCACCAATGCTAAAATCGCCCGCATTTATTCCTGTTAATACAATACTATCAACTTTTAAATCTGCTGATACGCCAAAATTTTGCAAAGTAAATAATTTGCTTGGCCCATTGCCGTAAGCAAAGGTGTTGCCGTTTATTAAGGTCACATTATTTTGTTTAACTAAAATACCAGCAGCAGGTGGTGGTCCTGCTTGAATCGTTACATTATCAAGACCAATGTTAATACCTGTAATTTTGGTTGCAAAGAAAAACCTAACAAATCTTGCACTTGAACTAATTTTGGTCGCATATCTAGCATAACTATTAATTGGAATTTGCCCTGTTAAAAAAGTTCTGATAGTTGTCCAATTGCTTCCATCAACTGATTCCTGCACCCTGAATTCACCATCAAAAGCTGTTGGTGTTGGTGTGCCACCTACCCATGACCTTAAAAAGTATACTGCAGAATCTGCTCGTTCTGTAAATTGAACTTGAACAAATTCATTGCTTTGGTCAAGTTTACAAGCAGCATTTCCATCGCTTCCTGTAGCATATCCAAATGGTGTTGCGCCACCAATACTGATATCAAGCTTTGTACTCCATCCTGGCTTGGTATCATAACTTGTGGTAGGTCCTGTGGGACTAGCAGTTGATGCTCCAGATGGTGATGGATTTATAAAACTCCAACTTGTTGGTAAAACCGCTTGTGCAAATGCCAATATTGGCATCATGCACGTTAAAAAGAATATTTTTTTCATGTTTAAACGCTTAAAAAGCTATGCAATATAATTATTGTTGGTTTAAAACAACTCGTTATCAGTGTATATTGAATATTAATTTGCATCAATTGTTATAAAACTAATACATACCTTCAAATGATCATATCAGCAACAGTTTTTCTCATTTATGTATTTCTTATTGATATTAATCAGTTGTCAGCAGATTAATGTATAAGCCAAATAATTCAATGTGATTGTGATTGTGTCCGTTTTCTTATATCTTTTTATACTTTGTTATACAAAATAATAATCCGGGTTAATTGATTATTTTCGCACCTCAAACTATGGCACTCGATCAACTTGATGATGAATTTGTAGATCAGAAGGAAATGAGTTTCTTCGATCATATTGATGCTTTCAGAGGGCATATTGTAAGGTCTGTTATAGCTATTTTAGTACTTGCTATTGCTGCCTTTTTTAACAAATATATTTTGTTTGATGTCATTATTTTTGGCCCTGTTCATACCGAATTTTGGACATATCAAGTGTTGTGTGATTTGTCTCATTTGGTTACCGATGGTGATGAGTATTGTATTAAAGAAATGGGCTTTGTGCTTTCAAACATAAGTATGAGCGGGCAATTTACGGAGCACATTTTTGTTTCTTTTGTAGCAGGGTTAATCCT
>CANHBJ010000215.1 GCA_947459075.1 Bacteroidota bacterium | reverse complement strand
TAAATGCACCTCTAATACTTACAATTGGAGGCTTTACTGGTAGCTTATAAATGAAGTTTTGAATGTAATTTCTGTATACATTTAACTCTACATTAAATTTGCTATTGGTAAAAATTGCTGATATTTCTGAGTTAAAATTACGCTCTGGAATTAGATTTGAATTACCTACTTCAAAAGTTGCAGTCCCACCATGTATACCGTAGCTGTACAATTCATTTATACTTGGAGGTCGCCAAGCTGATGCAATTCCACCTTGCAGTTTGAGTTGTTCACTTAACCAATAGGTTGATGCCAAAGAAAATGTTGTATTTCCATAAAGCTTATTTTCTTGGTTAACTTGTTTATTTAACAAAACATATCGCGACTGGCTTCTCCAATCATAACGTAAGCCCATTTCAATAGTCCACCTATTTTTTTGCCATTTTTCTATTGCATAGATACCTGATGTATTGGCAATAAAATTTGGAATGATGGGTTGAATACCTTCACTCACATTATCTTGTTTCATCCAACTTGCACCCCACGCTCCTTTAAAATTTTTCCATTTAGGATGTTCAAATTTTAACTCACCTATTTGTGTTTTAAGCTGCAAATAATATTGTGGCCTAGGATTAGCTTGTTGTGAAGTAGCCCAACGTGCTGGCCTATCATATTCCTTGCGATTATTGTATTGCAAACTCCACTGGGTTTGAATTTTAGCACCGCTTTTAAAGATATAGTAGGTTTTAAATGCACTTAATGTATGACTAACTTCTTGACGAGGATTTTGGATATCGTACGTAAATGGTACAACATAAGTTGGATTGCCTGATTGTATTATTTGCAATAAATCAGTACTATTACCTATATGTGATGCACGTAAAATACCTATGGTTGTGCTAAAGTAACTTTGGGTAAACTCTGCATGGAAGTTTTTAATCTGATAATGCATGGCATAATTCCCATTTAGCTCGTTAAATCCTGTGTTAGAAAGAACATAACTTGGCGTACGAGAATCGCCTGCCTTACGCATAGTAAATTGTGTGCGCCAACTTAATTTATGTTTGTTGCCATGTGTACCCTCCAATAACAATGAACTTGCACCCATTTTATTGTTTGTAGCAGCGTTTAATATTAACTCACCATTTATTCCTTTTGTATCTTTAAACTCGCGAGGACTCATTCTTACAACACCTCCAATTGCCTCTGCTCCATACTCAACAGATGATGCACCTTTTATAACCTCAATTTTATTTGATGAAAATGGATCTATTTCTGTTCCGTGATCTGCACCCCATTGTTGACCTTCTTGTCTTACCCCATCATTAACAGTAACCAACCTATTACTATGCAGGCCTCTTATTACAGGTTTGGCAATAGCAACTCCGCTGCTCATACTAGTTACACCAGGAATTTGCTTTAACATATCCGCAATGTTGTTTCCGCGGTTACGTTCTATCCATTTTGCATCAATTGTTGCTCGGGTTTGAATATTTAAACGTGTTAAATCATCTGTATGACTCTTAATCTCTACTTCATGTAAATGTGTGCTTTCCGGGCAAAGTTCTATCACAATGCGTTTATCTGCATCAACCCAAACCTTTTGCTGTTGTGGGTGATATCCTAAAAATGCACATTGAACAGTGTAATAACCCTTAGGCAAAGAGTCGAAAACACCAATCCCTGAGGCATTAGCAATTGTATTTTTATGCAGTTCTGCAATGCTTATACTCGCTGCCTCTAATGGTTGTTTTGTTACACTATCAACTATGGTTACACTTAACTTGTAAAGTTTAGAGGTGACAGATGTTGCAAAAACATTAGCGGATATAAATGGCAAATAGCATAACAACAAAATACGTATTGTATTTTGAAACATATGTTGATTGATAAAATAAATTGAATCAGGTATGCAGCATAATAACTGTAACCTTAAAACTCCGTTAACTTAATATGCCCAAGTTAGCAGGCGGCCCCTTGTTGCTAAGCATTATAATTGCTTTGCGCAACAATGTAGGAGTATGTTGTTTGTATTGTGTAAATTTAACAGGGGTTTCTAACCCAAATTGAATCGTATTTGTTTGGTAATGTTTGATAAAATGAAATTCGCAACTAAAACAATTAGCAGTTGTTTTGGCAATATGCTGCGGATGTTCACAATGTTGTGTTTGGGTTGATGCATCACAATAATAATCATCTAATTCACAATGGTGTTGCTCAGCTAACTGGTGATTATGCATAGCCACAGTATGTTCATCCTCTGCATGGTGATGCAAAAAATTAACTGGCACAAAGGTGATGCAAAACAAAACCAGTAGTAATGAGGCAATATATCGATGAATAAATTTCACTTATTGAATACCACAAAGATAAATTTAATTGAAAATATTCAACATTCTTTTAAAGCTCCACTTTATCGATAAACAGGTAGTCTGATTTATATTCAGTTTGTTTAAGTTGTATAATCAATTTCTTTTTTATATAAACGCTAATAAAAAAATTGGGCAACCATAATCTTTCGATTTAAAAGGTATAAATATGCCTATCTCAATTCTTAAAAATCAATCTTAATTAACCACACATGATTTAATCAATTTTAAGAATTGAAAGATATTTAATTCAGACTCGAATCTATTTTTTGTGCTATAATATCAATTATTTGCACCAATTTATAATACTCTTAATAGCAATAAATATAAGGCATTATTATTCATGGTGTTATGACATTTCAAATTTCTTTGTAATTTAAGTACATCATCATGTATCAAGCTTGATGTGCGAACATAAATTAAATTCGCACAAAATAATTTAATCATGATAAAAACCTTTTACAAAAATCTTACGATTGTGTTTTTACTTTTGACACTATTTGTTAGTCAAAAAAGTAATGCACAATGCTCAATTGCTGTAACGCAGAGCACATCAACTATTTGTGCTGGAAGCCCAGTAACATTAAGTGCAAGATTAGTAAACATTAATACAGGAACTGGAGCAAATGGTTCAATTAATGTTTCATCTACTTATCACACCGATTCAATTAGATCGGCTGTTTCAGGAAACAATGCTGTTGGTACAAACACCATAACTGTTGCGAGTTCAACTGGTTTTGCAGTAGGTCAAGAAATATTAATCATAACCATGGTTGATCCTGCAACATCAGGCAACTTGGTAGGTCAGTATGAGTTTACAAAAATTGCATCAATTGCATCAAACACATTAACCCTAACCCAAAATAAAGTTAATACTTACAATGCAACTGCTACAGTTAAACACCAGGTAATACGTGTGCCTCAATACCAGAATGTAACGGTTAATGCTGCTGGTATTTTAACTTGTAACAACTGGAACGGCACCACAGGTGGTGTTTTGGCGTTTCGTGCGTCTGGTACGGTAACAGTTAGTGGTTTAATAACTGCTGCAGGTAAAGGTTATAGAGGGGTTGCACACAATACTTCTCAGTATAGAAATGCCGATGGTGGTCAAGGTGAAGGTATATATGGTCAAGGATTTATGGGAGCTGCATCAAGTGGTGCAAATGGTTCTTGGAACAACGCTAACGGAAATGGAGGAGGAG
>CANHBJ010000214.1 GCA_947459075.1 Bacteroidota bacterium | reverse complement strand
GTGGAGAAGGTAAAACTTTTTCTACCGTTAATTTAGCAGCATCCTTAACCTTATTAGGTCATAAAGTAGTAATAGTTGGTTGCGATTTACGCAGGCCTAAAATTCACCTCACCTTCCGCAACATGACCAACGACATTGGTTTAACTACTTACTTAATTGGCAAACATGAACTGAAAGACATCATTCAAGAATCGGAATTTGAAAATTTAGATGTAATCACAGCAGGGCCTACCCCTCCCAATCCTTCTGAATTGTTGCATTCAACAAAAATGAATGAGTTGGTAGAAATACTGAAAAAGAAATACGACTACGTATTTTTCGATACCGCACCTGTTGGTTTGGTTTCTGATTCCTTTGCGTTAATGAGTAAAGCCGATATTAATTTATTTATTATCCGCGCTCAATATTCTAGACGTGATTTTGCCATGATACCAGATAGACTGCAACAAGACAACCAAATACCTAATATGTATATTGTTCTAAATTCTTACGACAGCAATTCTGCATTTTACGGCTCTATATATAAATCGGCTTACGGTGGGTATTATGGTGGTGGAGGCTATTATTATTATGGTGGCTACTATAACAACAACAGTTACTATAACCGCAGGTACTATAGCCAATATTACAACGGATATTATAGTGATGAGGCTTCACCAAGAAATTGGTGGCAGAAATTAACTGGAACCAATAAGCGTAAAAAGAAAAAAGCATAAACCCTATGACAGATAAAACCATTGCCATTATAGGATTAGGTTACGTAGGACTTCCTTTAGCTGTAGAGTTTGGTAAAAAATTCGAGACCATTGGATTTGATATTAACTTAGATAGAATTGAGGAATTAAAAACAGGTTACGACCGAACAATGGAAGTTGAATCAGGTCATTTAGAATCTGCATCAAAACTAAATTATACAGCGGACATAGCCGATTTAAAAAAGGCGAATGTTTTTATCGTTACAGTACCAACACCTATTGATAAAAATAACAGACCCAATTTAACACCACTAATTAAAGCCAGCGAAACAGTGGGCAAGGTTTTAAAAAAGGGCGATATCGTGGTGTATGAATCAACCGTTTATCCGGGATGCACAGAGGATGATTGTGTACCTGTATTAGAAAAAATAAGTGGGCTACAATTTAACACCGACTTTTATTGTGGTTACTCTCCAGAGCGCATTAACCCGGGCGATAAGGTGCATACTGTAACTAAAATCAAAAAAATAACAGCAGGCTCTACACCCGAGATTGCCAATACTGTCAATGCAATTTATGCATCAATTATCACTGCAGGTACTTATCAAGCACCCAGCATAAAAGTAGCGGAGGCAGCTAAAGTAATTGAGAATTGCCAACGTGATATTAATATTGCTTTTGTAAATGAACTGGCTTTAATATTCGATAAAATGAATATTGATACATTAGAGGTACTGGAAGCTGCTGGTACAAAATGGAATTTCCTACCGTTTAGACCAGGCCTTGTTGGTGGCCATTGCATAGGTGTTGACCCATACTACCTTACACACAAAGCCGAAGAAATAGGTTACCACAGCCAAGTGATTTTAGCAGGCCGAAAAATAAATGACAACATGGGAGCATTTGTGGCCAACAAAGTGGTGAAGTTAATGATTAAAAAAGGCATCCAAGTTAATTCAGCTAAGGCTTTGGTAATGGGAATTACTTTCAAAGAAAATTGCCCAGACATACGTAATTCTAAAGTAATTGATATCATTACCGAATTAAACGACTTTGGTATACAGGTTGATGTATTCGACCCCATGGCTGATGCGCATGAGGTAAAAGAGGAATATGGAATTAGTTTAATAGGTTCGCTACCAAATAGCGGATACGACACCATTATTATGGCGGTAAATCATGTGCAATTTGCTGATTTAAACATTACCTCAATTGGTAAACCAAACATGGTGGTATATGACGTGAAATCAACCTTACCCAAAACTGCAACTGACGGAAGATTATAAAACAACTATGCGTATATTGGTAACCGGAGGTGCCGGGTTTATTGGAAGTAATTTGGTTGAGGCTTTATTGCATGATGAGCGGGTTACGTTAGTGAGGATACTCGATAACCTTTCAACTGGATTACTTAAAAATATTGAACCATTTTTATCTCATCCCAAATTAGATTGGGTTTTGGGTGATATACGCGATTGGAATACTTGCGTTAAGGCTTGCCAAGGAATTGATGCCATATCGCACCAAGCAGCTTTGGGATCAGTACCACGCTCCATAAACGATCCTGTAACCACCAATGCTGTTAATATTGGGGGCACTTTAAATGTATTTACTGCAGCCCAACAAGCGGGTATTCAAAAAATAGTGTATGCCGCATCTTCTTCCACCTATGGCGACAGCCCAGTTTTACCAAAACAAGAGGACCATATTGGTAAGCCGCTTTCTCCTTACGCAGTTACCAAATTGGTGAATGAAATGTATGCTGATGTGTTTAACAAAACCTATGGAACAAACTTTATTGGACTGAGGTATTTTAATATTTTTGGCCCCAAGCAAAATCCAAATGGGGCATACGCAGCTGTTATCCCTTTGTTTGCTATAGCAGTGCTTAATAACCAGCAGCCTTTTATTAATGGAGATGGTGAGCAAAGCAGGGATTTTACCTTTGTTAGTAACGCTGTTCAAGCCAATATAATAGCCTTATTTAATAACAATAAGGAGACATGGAACCAGGTGTACAATATTGCCTGTGGCGAGCAACATACGATTAACCAATTGTTTGAAACCTTAAAATCATACACACCAAATATAGGACTTACTCCTCTTTATCGCGAGAGTCGTATGGGAGATGTGCGCGATAGCCTAGCTGACATTAACAAAGCAAAAAAATTGCTAAATTACCAACCAACCATTACCTTAGCCAACGGGTTAAAAATTGCACTAGATTGGTACAAGCAAAACCCTGATTACTTTTTATAAATATGGATTACAAACCACCACATATAATCGATTTTGGAAAATTGGGTGATCCCGGAGTTGGTTATTTATCAATTGCCGAAAACACCAAACTGCCATTTAAAATCGAACGCGTTTTTTGGACCTATTACACCCCCGAAAGTATAGTAAGAGGAAGGCATGCGCACCATAAAACCGAACAAATTTTGATGGCTGTTACAGGGCGAATTATTGTAACTACAGATAATGGGAAAGGTAATATCCAAACCTTTGTATTGGATGAACCCAATAAAGGCGTGTACCTACCACCTAATGTTTGGCACACCATGCAATATAGCCACACGGCCATACAAGTGGTATTTGCGTCTATGTCTTATGATGGTGAAGATTACATCCGCGATTACGAAAAATTTAAACAAGTTTGGGGTAAATAATGGGAGCATCTAAAATTCATCCGCATGCCATTGTTGAAACCAAAGATATTGGTGAAGATACCCGCATATGGGCTTTTGTTCATATTTTAGAGGGTGCTAAAATTGGTTCAGGTTGTAATATCTGCGATCACTGTTATGTTGAATATGATGTGACCATTGGCAATAATGTAACAGTAAAATGTGGCATCTATAT
>CANHBJ010000213.1 GCA_947459075.1 Bacteroidota bacterium | reverse complement strand
GATGGATTGACTATTTCAGAAAAATTACCATGCACTTACCACGTTTATAAAATGCACAATTTTAATTTTTTGAAAATTACGTATTGGTATAAAATGCAAACTGATTTTGACAAGCCACTTACACCTCAACTTGAAGAAAGCATAACTGAAGTAAAATGGGTACCTTGGGAAAGTATAAACCCTGACACTTTAGATACCTATGTTTCTATTTCGGAGTTACTGAAAGAATTGAAATAAAATAAAGACGCCACTTCAAGCTAATGAAGTGGCGTCTTTATTTGTTATTGGTTGTATTAAATGGCTTGGCCAACTTGCTTTAAGTGTATAAAGTGCGATTTAATTGCACTAACTACTGTTGGAAATTCGCGGTAATTTACGCCATACTCTTTACATGTTTGTTTCACAATTTTATTTATTGCAGGATAGTGAACGTGGCTGATTTTTGGGAATAAATGATGTTCTACTTGGAAATTTAATCCACCTAATATCCAACTCATGCTTTTACTACGGGTAGCAAAATTTACAGTGGTATTAATTTGGTGTTTAGCCCATTCTGTTTGAATTTTAGTATCATCTCCTTCGGGAACAACAAAGTGTGTATCTTCTACAACATGTGCTAATTGGAATACTACTGCAATTACAATACCTGCCGTTGATGCTAATATCAAATAACCTAAAATAGTTGGTACTATACCAACAAAAAAGAATGGCATTATAATAAAGAAGAAAACATATAATACTTTGGAAATCCAGAAATTAAAATGCTCTGGTAAATTCATTTTACGCATTTTGGTATGTTCGGCTATTTTACCAGTAAAATACTTATTAAAATCGTTGAAGAAAACCCAAAATAAGTAAGTAGTGCAATACAAGAATAAACTATAGTAATGCTGGAAACGATGATACCATTTTTTTTCTTGGTCTTGGTGAATACGAATGTAAGGTTTGACATCGATGTCGTCATCCATGCCTTCTACATTGGTGTAACTATGGTGGTTTATATTATGTTTTTGACTCCAAATATACACGTTGCCACCTAACACATTTAAGCTAAGACCCATAAAGGTGTTTACCCATTTGCGTGAAGAGTAACTTCCGTGAGCGCCATCATGCATTACATTGAAACCAATTGAAGCCATATTAACACCAAGTAACATACAAATAAAAATACTTACTGTAGTTGACTCTGGGGTGAAAAATACCATAAAAATGTAGCCAACTAAAAGAGTGGTAAGTAAAATAATTGTTTTGGCATATAATTTAAAATTACCAGATGCTTTTATCTTGTTCTCATTAAAATAGTTATCTACTCTCTTCTTTAAATCATTAAAAAAGGTAGGCTCACTGTTATTAAATTTTATTTTTGACATACTAAATTTTAAGAATACTTAACAAATGTATGCTTTGCTAATTACAAATAGCAATGTATAATTAAGAATTATATCACTTAGTTATCTACAATTTATTAATAGTTGTAAAAAATCAATTGTATATGTCACTATCTTTGCACACTTAGTTTTGTTTAATTATCATTAAACAATATAGGGAATGCAGTTAAAGTCTGCAACAGTACCCGCTGCTGTGAGTGTAGTCATGAATTTTATACTTTTTTACCACTGTGAATTTGTGTCATGGGAAGGTTTGTAAAATTTTACACAAGTCAGAAGACCTACTAGGTAATTTATTGGTTAAACTTTCGGGAATAAAGGTGATAACTACATTTCATGTTTAAACATGCCTTGTGCTTATCTTAATTGTTTCCATTTATTTTTATTGATGAAGAAGATAATTTTAATAGCATTAGTGTTGTGCACGGTTTTAACAAAAACACAAGCACAATTCGCACCACAAGCAGGTAATATTGGTACTACTGCTATGCATAAAGATAGCAGTATTTTTATTGCTTGGGCTAAAAGTGGTGTCATTAGCCGTGGTTGGCAAGATATATCTGATACTACTTTGGGTAAAGCACAAGTAGGAGATGAAACATATATACCTGGGCCTGCCGGAAACGGAATTGTAAGTTTGGGAGATGGTGGCGAAGCTGTTGTAACGTTTGTTAAGCCAATAAAAAATGGAGTTGGTTTTGACTTTGCTGTATTTGAAAATGGATTTATTGACCAAACATTAAAACCAGGAACAGCTTTTTTAGAGTTGGCATTTGTTGAGGTGAGCAGTGATGGGATCAACTTTTTCAGGTTTCCATCCACATGTTTAAATGATACTACTACACAGTTAGATTCTTATGAAGGTATTAATGCAACTAGAATAAACAACCTTGCTGGTAAATACATTGCAAACTTTGGAACTCCTTTTGATTTGGAGGAGTTAAAAAATACTTTAGGTTTAGATGTAATGAGTATTACTCATGTAAAAATAATTGACGTAGTTGGATCGATAACAAATAAGTATGCAACACGCGATAGTTATGGAAACAAAATAAATGATCCGTGGCCAACACCATTTTCGCAAAGTGGTTTTGATTTAGATGCCGTTGGTGTTATTCATCAAAACAATAATGTAGGTTTAACAGAAATAGTTGCCAAACAACATCAAATGAATGTGTATCCCAATCCGGCTTCAACCCAAACAAATATTAAGGTAAATATTGAAGGTATAAATGATGCAACCGTAAATGTATACACGCAATTGGGTAAGTTGGTTAAAACATCTAAGATAAATAACCCGATTAACCTTAATGAGTCTGGTGTTTATTATTTAAAGGTGAATACCAGCGGTACCATTTACACACAAAAAATCACAGTGTTTTAAATGAATGGTGATGTAAAAACATGCGAAATGTGCGGGCATGAATTTTTGTGTAATCCATACAATGTAAGTAACTGTCAGTGCTCGCAAATTGTATTATCAGGTGAAGCCAAACAATACGCTAAAACACACTATACGGATTGTTTGTGTTTAACTTGTTTGAAAAAGATAAACGAGAAATTTAAAGAAGCTTAATTGGTAATGAACAAAATTATTAATGTATGTATTGTTTTACTGGTGTTGTTATCTGCCTGTAAAAACAAACTTGACGATGCATCAAACACACTACTGGTTAATCCGAAACAGGTATATTTAAAAACAGGAGATAGTATTCAGTTTGCCATTACCAATGCAACGGTAAATACAGTCATTAATTATCAACCCAATATTGGCGATTTTAATTCAGGTAATTGGTATGTGGCACCATCAAGTGTTCTTAACGATTCAACCCAAATAATATTGACAATTACTGATGGTTCGAGGCAAGCTAATGCAAGCATTACACTTCTTAAATCTGATGTTACCGATACCGTCATCTCATTTAACAAAACCATTTTGCCACTGATGGTTGCCAATTGTAATTTCCAATTTTGTCATGGTAATGGTTCGCGTGCAGGCAAAGTTGAGTTAAGTACATACGATAGTGTAATGAAATCGGTAACGGCATTTAAACCCAATAGTAGCAATTTTTACCTAAGTTTATTAAAGGCAGATCCACTTCTTAGAATGCCGCCTGCAGGTCCTTTGCATGCCTACAAAATTAACTATATTAAAAAGTGGATTGAGCAAGGAGCTTTGAATAATTAACCTTTTTTATGGAGTTAAATCATTGATTT
>CANHBJ010000212.1 GCA_947459075.1 Bacteroidota bacterium | reverse complement strand
GTTGTTGCAGACAATAACTCTGATGACGATTCAATTGCTTTCGTACAAACAAACTACCCCAACATTACCATTGTAAAAAACGATGATAACTACGGATATGCAGGTGGATACAACCATGCACTGAAACATGTTACAGCAGATTATTTTGTCTTACTAAATAATGATATTGAAGTAACGCCAAATTGGATTGAACCAGTAATAGAGGCAATGGAAAAAGATAAAAACATTGCAGCTGCTCAACCAAAAATGTTGGATTACAACAACCGTAATAAATTTGAATATGCTGGTGCAGGTGGTGGATACATTGATGTGCTAGGTTATGCTTTTTGCAGAGGTAGAATATTTGATTTTTTAGAGGAAGACCACAACCAATACAACGATACCCACGCTGCATTTTGGGCCACAGGAGCGTGCATGTTTGTACGTGCCAATGTGTTTAAAAAGTTGCATGGTTTTGACGAACACTTTTTTGCCCATATGGAAGAAATTGATTTATGTTGGCGCATGCAACTTGATGGACACTCATTGGTTACTGTCCCGCAATCGGTGGTATACCATGTTGGTGGTGGAACTTTAAATAAACAGAGTCCGCAAAAAACATACTTAAACTTTAGGAACAACTTAATTATGCTTACTAAAAACTTACCTGTAAGTACGCTAATTTGGTTAATACCTGTACGTTCAACATTAGATTTATTAAGTTCTATATTTTTTATAATGAATGGTTTACCAAAATACAGTTTGGCCATTCATAGGGCACACTCCGATTACTTTTTCAAGTTTAGAAAATGGTGGAAACTGCGCAAAATCAACACCACATTCAAGCCATTTAACCAGCTACACGGAGTATATATGGGAAGTATTGTAGCCGATCATTTTATTAAAAAGGTGAAATATTTTAGTGAATTAAAGCTAACTCGATTTAACAATTAAAATACAGAAAAATGAAAAAATTGATTGCGATAGCAAGTTTACTTTTGTTATTGTTTTTAAAAGAATCAAGTGCACAGTCAAAATTTAACTTCTCTATTTTTGCAGGTACTAATCATTCACTTTTAACATCACTGCAAAATGTGAAAACTTCAGGTGGATTTAATACAAGAATGGGGTTATCCGGTTTCGAGTCAACTTCATATATACCTGTTGCATTGGGAGTAAATGTTGACTATCAAATATCAGAAAATTGGAAACTTATTTCTGGGCTTGAGTATTATAGTAATAACTATCGATTTTCATTTAATAAATTTTCAGACCCATCTGTTTTCTTTGCTAATCCAAGAACTGAATACGACATTAATTCGATAACTATACCAATAGCTGTAAGTCGTGAGATAATTCAAAAATTCGGATTAATTTGTAATGCAGAAGTTGGTCTAAATTTGAACATTAATAGAGTAGGCATTTATGGATTGGGTGTAGCATTAGCTATTAAAGATAGCTCATCAGTAGGGTTAGGCGTATCGCAAAACTTTTCAACCAATAACCAATTTTCAATAGGTAGTAGAATTAGTTTTGAAGTTGCAAGCAATAGATATTTAAAAAACTTATGGATTTATACTAACCTGCATTTACAGTTTTATAATGGTATATCCACAACTAACGAAGTAATGCTGATAAACCAGACAAAAAACAAATCAGAGTACCACTTCTATAACACAAACATCGCACCTAGTTTCCTGTCATTTGGACTCAAGTATAAATGGATAAAACGTAACAGTAAATAATGTTTAAGTAATCCAATCTTAAAAATACTTTATTGTGCAAAAAAATGATTGGTGTACTTTATCTAATTTTTATTGTCAATTCAGAATTTGAAATTAATCAATTCATATATAAAGACAGATTTCATATTTTTAAAAAAAACTTTTTAGTGCCAATTCGTAACTTTTTAAACCAAAGCCACTAATAATACCAACACAATGTTTGCTTATTAAAGAAACATGACGGTATTCTTCTCTGGCAAATATATTACTGATGTGCACTTCTACCAGAGGTGTTGTTATAGCTGCAACGGCATCTGCCAAAGCAACAGATGTATGTGTGTAACCACCCGCATTTAAAATAATTCCATCGTAACTAAATCCTACCTCATGTAATTTATTAATCAACTCACCCTCTACATTACTTTGGTAATAACTGAGTTCAATTTGCGGAAACGCTTTTTCTAAGTCGGTAAAATAACTTTCAAAAGAAGTTTGACCATATACCTCAGGCTCACGTTTACCCAGTAAATTTAAGTTAGGACCGTTAATTATTATAATTTTCATGTAGTGCAATAATCAAACAAAAATAGCATAAATAAATATTAGCCACAGATTGTAAGGATTAATTTGTTCTAGCATACCAGACTTACCCACACATGCGCAAAAAATATCTGCTGTTATTCATCAGATAATATTCAATATTTGAATATTATAAATGGTAAACTGGAATCCATACATAAAAGGTTTTAAAGCATATTTGCAGTTGGAAAAATCGCTATCAAAAAATAGCATTGAGGCTTACCAACGCGACATGGAAAAACTGATTCAGTTTTTTAATGCCAAAAATATAGCACCACAACCAGCAGATGTTAACTTAGCCACCCTGCGCGAGTTCTTAAGATGGATAACCGAATTGGGGATGAGCACAACCAGTCAGGCACGTATACTAAGCGGTATAAAAGCCTTTTACAATTACCTTTTAATGGAGGATTTAATTACTAAAAATCCTGCTGAGTTACTAGAATCACCTAAGCTAAAAAGAAAATTACCTGAGGTACTTGATGTGCATGAAATTGATTTGATGGTTGAACAAATTGACCACAGTAAGCCTGAAGGAATGCGCAACAAAGCCATTATAGAAACCATGTTTAGTTGTGGTTTACGTGTAAGCGAATTGGTAGGGTTAAAGTTTGCAGATATTTCATATACAGATGAATTTGTGCGTGTAATTGGCAAAGGCAATAAGGAAAGATTGATCCCTATTGGAAGCATTGCACTTAAAGCCATTAAACTATATAAAGATACAGTACGATCACACATTACGGCCCAAACCGGACATACAGATACCGTGTTTTTAAACGGCCGTGGAAAAGGATTGAGTAGGGTAATGATATTTTATATCATAAAAGACTTAGCCAAGCGTGCCGGAATTCATAAAAACATTTCGCCTCACACCATGCGGCATTCTTTTGCTACTTGTTTGGTAGAGGCTGGGGCAGATTTACGTGCGGTACAACAAATGCTTGGTCATGAAAGCATTACCACCACCGAAATTTATACCCACATCGACAGGGCATATTTGCATGATGTAATTACACAGTTTCATCCTAGAAGTTAGATGCTGTCATCCTGCGCCAAAACTTCGGATAATAAAAGAGGTTTTGGAGTTTACCTATTGCTGACATTTACACCAAGCACAAGGGCCAAAACGCAGTTCAACGGTGCTTTAAGTAAAACCTATATCGATACACCCCGATTACATTGGGCACAACAGACGCTTCGGTCTGTGCCTGCTCGAATAGACTTTGACTAATCAACCAATAACCTATCAATTTATAACTATTCAAGCTATCTCCCCTACCTATCATAAAATTTGTTAAATTCGCCACCATTAAATACATAATTAATACAAG
>CANHBJ010000211.1 GCA_947459075.1 Bacteroidota bacterium | reverse complement strand
GGTGAGGCACAACGAGTAAAATTAGCCACAGAATTAAGTAAACGAGATACCGGAAATACATTTTACATTTTAGATGAGCCCACTACTGGATTACATTTTGAGGATGTAAGAGTATTATTAGATGTGCTACAAAAACTAGTTGACAAGGGTAATACCGTATTAGTAATAGAACATAATTTAGATATGGTTAAAGTTGCAGATTACGTAATTGATATTGGACCAGAAGGTGGTAAATATGGTGGTGAAGTTTTATGCGTTGGCACACCTGAAGAAATTAGTAAAGAAAAAAGAAGTCATACCGGGATTTATTTAAAAAATGAACTAAAGGGTGAAAAATAAATTGGTTAGTTATTTTTTAAAAGAAAATAATGACTATTTTTGTCATGACATTATAAATCATGATGAAATCATTGCTTAAAACAGCCAGAGAAAAAAAAGGCTTGATGACACGCGAAGTGGCTCAACAACTTGGTATTGATCAAGCTTTAGTTAGTAAATTTGAATCGGGCACACGAAAACCAACACGTAAGCAGGTAATAAAACTTGCCGAGATATTAGATTTAAATACGGAAAGCCTACTTATAGAGTGGCTCAAAGAAAAAATACTCTATGAGATAGGAGATGACGAATTAGCCCTTAAAGCCATTGTTGCTGCCGAAGAACAAGTTAAATATAAAAATAATCAACCTCAAAACATTACTACTCCTAGGGGGCTTAAAACACTTTTATCTCAAATAGATAAGCTAAAAAAGAAGCTTGATAAATTTCGCGAGTTTGATAGCTATCGTATTGCTCAAGCACTTGAGCTAGAATACACATTTGAAAGCAACCGAATTGAGGGCAATACACTTACGCTAAAAGAAACTGATTTAGTAATTAACGAAGGCTTAACAATTAGTGGTAAAACCATGCGTGAGCATTTAGAAGCTGTTAATCACAAAGAAGCCATTGATTATGTAAAACATTTAATCGATAAAAAATCGGATGTAAATGAGCGCGAGGTTTTAACATTACACAATTTAATTTTAAGAGGTATTGATCAGGCAAATGCAGGAAAGTACAGAAGTGTTCAAGTAATGATTAAAGGTAGCACGCATGTTCCTCCTGCACCGTATTTAGTTGCCAAAAAAATGGAAGAATATTTTATTTGGTACCAAACCAACAAAACAAAAATACACCCAGTAATTTTAGCTGCAGAGATGCACGAAAAATTGGTTACTATTCATCCTTTTATTGATGGAAACGGACGCACATCAAGATTAGTGATGAATTTAATATTGCTAAAACATGGATACATCATAGCTAATATTAAAGGAGATGCAAGAAGTAGAATGGCTTATTACAACGCACTTGAGAAGGTTCAAACTAACAAAAGTAAAAATGATTTTTTACTCTTAGTTGCCGAAACAGAACATGATGCATTATTAAGATACATTGATATTATTGGAAAATAAAAACGGGAAGCAATGCTTCCCGTTTTTATTAAAATTTTAAAATTAGATTGGCTAATATGTTTGTTCCTGCTTGCGGATAGTAATAGTTGAAGTCGTATCTCCTACCACCTGTTATACCGCTATAGGTATATCCATTTGGTTCGTAGTTTACATCAAGTAAATTATTAACCAATACACCCAAACGAATAGAGTTAAACATGAAAGTAATCGGTAAATCATAATTAATTCGAATATCGTTCACCAGAAATGCGTCCAATTTTCTTTTATCATTTTCTGTATTGTCTAAGTACTGTTCTGAAACATATTTTGTAATCAAATCGACTTGTAGTTGTTTAACAGGCGTATAACTTAATACCGATGATGCAATCCAATCTGGTGAAAAACCAATTTTCTTTTCATGATGTATTTCGGTTATTTGGGTTCCATTATCCCAATCATCAATATACTCAGTAAAATGATTAATTCGATTTTGACTATAAGTTAACGTTGCCTGCCAACGAAGTTTTTTTAATAATTGTACCCCACCCGCTAGTTCAATACCTGCTCTATAACTACTTGCTACATTTACACGATTATAGGCACCAACATCATTAATCTGACCAGTATTTACTAATTGATTTTGGTAATCCATGTAGTAGGCATTTGCTTCTACACTAAATTTATTCATGCGTTTTCTAAAACCTAACTCATAGTTAAATAACCTTTCTGATGTTGGAACATTATTAACCGGAGCTTGAATAATGTCTTTACGCTCAGGCTCGCGATTGGCAATACCAAAGTATGCATAAATATTGGTACGCTGATTAAATGCATAAGACAAGCCCGCTTTAGGATTAAAAAAGAAATAGTTCAGGTTAAAATCGTAAGGGTTATAATTTGACCCATTTAGATCAACGCCTTTTAAATCGTAATTAATTGAACGAACTTGTAAATCAACAAAAGAGCTGAATTTATCTGTGAATTGATAATTAGCTTTACCATAAAAATTTACTTCTTTTTTTATTGAATTGCCATCATAAAAACGGGTACCTAAAAAGCTGTTACTGGCATATTGCGTCCAAATCAATTCGCCAAAATGACGACCTTCATATACATTTGCGCCACCACCAAATGTGGCTGTTAACTTATTTTTCTCATATATGGCAGAAAACACCACACCATAAAAATCGTTATCTAACCAACGTCTCCTAACAATATCACTTCTTCTCACCGTATCATTTCCAATTATCACATCGTTTAACTTATACTTAGATAAACGCTCACCCGATTTTAACTCTTCATAATAACCACGACCGTATGTATAGTGCGCACCTACATTTAGTTTTAAGTACTTATTGGGTAAGTATGTATAAAAAAGTTGGTAGTGGTCTTGTTGATAGTTATCTACTTGGTTTTTATAGGTAAATTCATTGTAAGTTCTATTCCCTGATTTAAGTAAATGATCAAGGTCTGTACCAAGCAAAGCGGCATACTCAATCATACCTGGAACGTCATTTCTTACAAGTGGTTCAGGTATTCCATTCCATGCTTGGTAAGTAACTTCCTTACCCGAAAAAACGTTCACCTTAAATAAACTTTTTTTACCGTAGCGACTAGCACTAGTAAAAAAAGATTTTAAATCTGAAGATGATCTATCAATAAAACCATCTGAATTTAACTTAGATAATCGTAAATCAAATGCCCAACCATTTTCTAACAATCCTGTACCAAACTTTACAGTATGTTTTCTAGTATTAAATGAGCCTATAGAATTGACTATTTCTGCAAATGGCTTATGCGATAATCCATCAGTTTGAATATTAATACTTGCACCAAAAGCAGCAGCACCATTGGTAGATGTACCAACACCACGTTGTACTTGTATATTTTCTACAGAAGATGCTAAATCTGGTGTATTTACCCAAAATGTTCCATGAGATTCGGCATCATTAACTGGTATTCCATTTATGGTAACATTAGTTCTTGTAGGATCAACACCGCGAATACGAATACCAGTGTAACCGATACCTGCTCCCGCATCAGAATTAATTACGGTTGAAGGTGTAAGGTTTAACAAAAATGGTAAGTCTTGACCGAAGTTTTGCTTAGCTAGCTCTTGTTTATTGATATTGGTAAATGTAGAAGCACTGTTATCTTTTGCACGTGTTGCTTGTACTAAAGCTTCTCCACTCACAACAGTTGC
>CANHBJ010000210.1 GCA_947459075.1 Bacteroidota bacterium | reverse complement strand
TGCATTAATTATATTTCTTCTTTTATTGAGGTCATCGAATTCATTTCCAATGGCATCAAAAAAAGCACCTCCATGATAGCAATTAGCAGGTTTAAAAAAATCTATTGCCAATTTCCAGTTACATTGCTTTTTTATTTTGGTGAAGGTACTTTTGAAATTATTTTCAATGAAATCATTCAATTCCCTGACATTTGCATGGATTAAAGTAAACGAAACTTTTCCCGCTTTTACTTCCTTGTTCGTAGCATGAAGTCCTAATTTTAGATATAAGTCTAATACTTCAGATCGTCCTATGGCCATGATATTTATACCACCTAGAGACTGAATTAAGCGAAAAGCGGCCCACATCAGAGCCACTGCAATAGGCTTACCTCGAAATTCTTTGAGAACTGTTAATATTCGCATTTCGTATGTACCTTCATCAACTGAGAAAGGAATTTCCTCGCGAGTGAAATATTTATCGATTGAATAATCGTTTTTATCAGGTGGAGTAATACTAATGAAACCAACGATTTCTGTATTTATTTTTGCAATAAGATATATGTTGAAGTCATCTAGCTTATCTTCAATCATCATTCCATCGTTATTTGGGTGCTGCATTAACTCTAAGGCATAAACTTCGTGACGTAGTTGATAAATTTTATGTCTATCAATACTTGTTGCAATCGAGATTTCAATTAAATTTTTATTAATCATAATCAATTAAGAGTTTACAGTTGTTATTTAAACAAAATTAATACATTACTATCTCTCGTTTGATTTAGGTGGTTAATGCGAAAGTAATTTAGTTAAGATAAGATAAAGAAAACTACGTAAACGGGAAATCACTTTTTGCCACTTGAGTTAAAAGTCTGTTAGTATCAAGTTAGCTTTCGTTAGCAATGTAGTTAGTTACTTTTCTTACATGTTGTGTTTTCGGAATAGCGAACAAGTTTAGAAGTTTTTATTATTTCTTTGATGGATGATATAAATTTAGCTTGCTCGTCTGAATTTAATTGAGACAATTTTACACAATAATCTGTTTCTCCTTCTCGTCCCCATTTTACTGTTTCCATTTCAATATGAATGTTCCATTTGGTCTCATACTCACTAATAAAGTTTAAAAAATCTTGTCTTGCTTTACCATCTATTCCAGAACCAATACTGATAAATGAAATATTAATGCGATATATATTATCCGATGACTGCTCTTTTTTTTGATTGTTTTCATTATGATTAATGGTCTTTGTCCCTTTACAAGAAAAGAATAAACTTAATAAAACTCCTATAAATAATTTATTCATAATTTCTGTTTTATATAAAGAAGCGGGAGCGAAGTCCCGCTTCTTTATATTGTTATTTAGTAATAAAAACTTTTTTGATTGTTGAGGTTGTTGAATTACTTACTTTTAAATAGTAAACCCCTGTTGAAAAATTAGTTATGTCAATATTTGATATCTCTCCTGAAATAACACCAAATTCTTTAACGGTTGCGCCAACTAAATTGATTAATGATGCAGTTACGACACTATTATTTTTTAGGTTGATTGATATAGTAAATTGTCCATTATTAGGATTTGGATATATAGCAACTGCGTTTAAAAAATTTACTTCATTTAAAGCTGTTGGTAATTGACAACCAATTGATGTAATTAGTTTAGATCTAGGTCCATTTAAAGTCGCATGCATTCTGTCTGATTGTCCTGCAGTAAACATGTGCATGCATTTATCATCAACATAATCCATGTAATTCATGTACATTTCACCATTAGATCCTGAACCACACTGATTATTTGGTTTGTGAGGGAATGTAGGACAATCATAATTGGCTGATTCTGCTGGCTCAGTATCAGCTACAAAGTCATTACCACAAATCGTATCAGCCCAAATATGTCTGAGGTTGAGCCAATGTCCTACTTCATGAGTTCCAGTTCTACCTCCATCATTTGCAGAAAATTCTCCTGATCCTGCCGTTCCTTCTGTACCAAATGCTTCATATCGAATTACCACTCCATCTAAATTGGGTTGCGTTGTGAGTTCGTCCGGAAATGTAGCAAAACCTAAAGTCGATCCATCAAGGTTTACTACATAAATATTTAGATACTTTGTTGGATCCCAATTATTTCTTCCACCATTAGCAGTGGATTTAATATTATCAGAATTATTATCATCCCAAGCGGTTACATTTGTTTGTGTTCTTGTAATTCCATTTGTAGGATTTCCATCAGGGTCTTGTTTTGCAAGACAAAATTCAATATCCGCATCAATGGTAAATGGCCAAAATGGATGTTTGTCGTTTAAACTATCAGCGTTCATTAATCTAAAGTCATCATTTAAGACTTTAATTTGAGATAAAATTTGGTCATCATTCACGTTTTCAATTGTATCTTTCCAAATTACATGAACTACTGTAGGAATAACAATTACTTCACGACTCGATTTCTTATTTCGTTTATGATTTGAAATCCACAGTTGTATTGCTTTTTCGCTTTCAATCATTTTGAATTTTAACGTAGGGTCTTTGGTAAAACTCTTTTGAAGATGATGCATAGTTGCACACTTGTTTGATTGTGCATTAACTTTTAAAGAAAATAGTGTTATAACAACCATTATTCTGATAAGTAGATTTTTAATCATTTTTTTGATTTTAGAGGTTTCTTATTTATTTTTTCAATGTAGGACATTAAAAAAGAATAATAGCAAAGAATCATATTCTAATTGTAGAATCTGGATTTTTTTAAATGTGATGTGAATTAAAATAATTCTTTTCATGGTATTTTAGAAAAATTTCCACAACCATCTTAGAAAATCTCTTTACCTTATATTACTTATCTGCGAATTCCAAACCCACTAAAGGTTCGCCTAATAACACCATACACCCAATATTGCGAAGTTTTATTCGGTTATAAACGGATAAAGGGTTCGCATTATTTTTAAATAAATAAGATGAATTGGGGTTAGTGGTTTTCATATTAGGTTATGGCTTTAATACAATACCAAATAAGGAATTAATTGCTATAAAAACAAACTGAAAATTATAAGAAGGGAATAAAGCTAGTTATTAATAAGTTTTACCCCTCACCCTGAGTACAGGGAGCTCCCCCGAGTACTCGGAGGAGCAGCGCGTACCATCAATTAATTTCGTGAAAGATTAAAACTTTATGTTAAAAGTAAATCTTCAAATGGAAGTGCTACTTTCATTACAATGAATTTAATATTGTAAATAAATTATGATTTGAAAGTTAAACCCGGCTTAGGGATGGAAGCAGTTATCTCGTAACGCTTACAGTCCAGAAACAAGTTCTGGATTTTCAACCCGATGCAGTCTGTAGCGCAGCGAAAAGACTGCAAAGCCCCCAAACCATTTGTAGCAGCAAGGAGACCTGATGTTTTTATGTCAAATTAATACCGAATCTGCATAACAAAAATCCCCCAACAGCTTTTGCTATTGAGGGATTTTATATTTGTTATGAAACGTACTATTCGTGTGTTTCTGTATCTGTTTTTTCTTGGGTTTCTTCTGCAGCAATTATTTCTACTGGAGCTTCTTCCTTCACTGCATCAAAAGGGCGCTTACCTAAAATTTCTTCCAAATCGTGTTGGAATAAAATTTCACGCTTCAATAAAATTTGCGAAAGCTCTTCTAACTTATCACGTTTTTCGAGCAGTAACACTTTTGTTTTTTGATAGCAAGCATCAATTTGT
>CANHBJ010000209.1 GCA_947459075.1 Bacteroidota bacterium | reverse complement strand
TTACGATACCATTTAAAGATCCAGAGCCATACATTACTGAACTTGCACCTTTAATAACTTCAATACTACCAATATTTTCTGTTGGTAAAAACTTCCATTGCACTTGTCCTGCATCACCCGTAATCATTGGCACATCATCAACCAAAACCAATACGCGCGAACCTGCACCATAAGTCCAACCACTGCCACTGCGTATATTTATTTGTCCATCTACTACATTAACACCTGGTAATTGATTCATAACCTGCTCCAAATTTGTGGTTACTCTATTTTCTATTAAATAAGGTTTAATTACATCAATAGAAACCGTTTGGCGTTTTAATGTACCAACACTTCGGCTGCCCGTTACTACAGCCTCATCTAGTTGATTTTGGGTAGGAGTAAGGTAAATTATAATAGGCGTATCAACACCACAAGTAATGGTTTTACTTTGATATCCTAAATAGCTTAAAAATAAGGTTATAGTGGTTTCATTGGGAGCAATATTGAACGTAAAATCACCCGATAAATTGGTTGTTGTTCCTTTGTTATTTTGTACCACAGATACACCAACAAGTGGTTCGTTTAATAGGGCATCAATTGCCTTACCTGTAATTGTTTTTTGAGCAAATAAGTTGGTAACTGTACCAAAAATTAAGATGCAAAAAAGTAGGTTATATTTAAATAAATAGTATCTTGGTATCATTATTATTGTGATATGAAAACTTTAGCCAAAATAACTTTTTTCTTATTTACTACATCAGCTAGTTTACAATTAAGTGCACAATGCACACCCGATATCAACATGCCTAAGGGGAGCATATTTCCCGAGTCGATTAAAATTGGTTATAAAGACTTAGCATACAGTGATGTTATTTATTTTAGAGCCCCATTGGACACTAACAGTATATTAGGCAAAGTACGTGTAGATAGCATGGAAATTACAGGTGTTAAAGGATTACCAAGTGAATTTACCTATACTTGTTTTACCTCAAATTGTAGGTTTAAGGGTGGCGAATCGAGTTGCTTAACTTTAACTGGCACACCAACAAAAACTGGTGTTTATCCATTGGTGGTTTATGTTCGAACTTACCCAACCTTAAAAGGTTTTATTGATGTTCCTTTACCGGCACAAAATGACAGTAATTCGCGTTATACATTATACGTTTATGGTAATGTAGGTTATCTTGAAAACTCATTAGAAAATAGTATTTCAGTATTCCCTAACCCTGCAAACGACCTACTAAATATTGCTACATCATCAACCCAAAAAATAACTGCACAATTATTTGATATTAATGGAAAGTTACATATTGAACAAGTGTTTGATGCTAATGCGACCATGAGTTTAAAAGCACTTTCGAAAGGGATTTATGTATTAAAACTAAACAACAATACCCAACATTTTACACGTAAAATAGTTGTTGAATAATTGAGTTTAATGAAATCGGAAATTAAGAGTTTTACCTATGCATGGAAAGGAATAATATATGCCATTAGGTCAGAGAAGCACATGCGTTTTCATTTGCTGGTTGCATTTTTAGTAGCAGTTGCAGGTTGGTTTTTTAATGTAAATTATATCGAGTGGTGTTTAATTATTACAACTATTGGAGCTGTAATTGCAGCCGAAATTTTTAACACCGCTTTCGAGCAATTGGTTAACTTGGTTTCGCCTCAACAACATGTTATTGCAGGTAAGGTTAAAGATTTAGCAGCTGGTGCTGTTTTGGTCATTTCTATTGCTGCTATTTTCATTGGTCTAATTATTTTTATTCCTAAAATTCTTACTTATACCTTCTAGTTGTTTAATAAATTTAACCAATGAGTAACCACAATAAACAGTTTGGTAAACTAGGCGAAGATATTGCTACAGGATACCTAGAACGTAAAGGTTATAAAATTTTGGTACGTAATTATACCTATGCAAGGGTTGAAGTAGATGTTGTTTGTGAATACAACAATGAAATTATTTTTGTAGAAGTTAAAACTAGAACTAGCGACCAAATGGCTTATCCAGAGCAGGCTGTAGGAAAAGCTAAACAGAAAAATATACGTTTGGCAGCAGAAAATTTTTTAGAAGAAAATCAAATTACCTCCTCCGTGCGTTTTGATATTATTGCGGTTGTGAAAAACGAAAGCAAATTTGAAATTGAACATATTGAAGATGCTTTTTACCCATTTGAAGCGCTTTAACCCTAATTGATATACAATAACAACAAAATGACTAAAACTAAATTGCCAACAACATTAGGCGCGCTTAAAAAAGAAGGATACAAAAGCAAGAGTGTAAAGGAAGAAATGCGTGATAATTTAATTGCGTGTTTGCAAAGTGGAATTAATCCTTTTGCCGAAATAAAAGGATATGACGAAACTGTTTTGCCACAAATACACACAGCGATTTTGTCAAAACATAATATGATTTTTTTGGGATTACGTGGGCAAGCTAAAACCAGAATGGCCCGTTTAATGGTAAACCTATTAGATGATTACATGCCCATTATAAAAGGTAGTGAAGTAAATGACGATCCGTTAAAGCCATTAAGTAGGTATGCCGTAGATTTAATTAATGAGATGGGTGATAAAACTCCCATTGATTGGATACATAGAGACGAAAGGTACACCGAGAAATTGGCCACACCAGATGTAACTGTTGCCGATTTAATTGGTGATGTGGATCCCATTAAAGCAGCCTCTTTAAAACTAACATACGCGGATGAGCGGGTTATTCATTATGGACTAATTCCTCGTTCGCACAGATGTATTTTTGTTATAAATGAGTTACCCGATTTGCAGGCACGCATTCAGGTTTCATTGTTTAATATTTTACAAGAGGGCGATTTGCAAATACGTGGTTTTAAATTGCGCTTGCCATTGGATGTACAGTTTGTATTTACAGCAAATCCGGAAGATTATACCAATAGAGGTAGTATTGTTACACCGCTTAAAGATAGAATAGATAGCCAAATATTAACCCACTATCCAAAAGAAATTGAAACTTCATTAGCCATAACGCAACAAGAAGCCAAACTTTCTGAAACACAACAAAAGTTCATTCAATCAAATTCATTAATGTATGTATTGGTGGAAGAGGTTGCCATGGAGGCACGTAAAAGTGAGTTGATTGATCAAAAAAGTGGTGTATCAGCCAGGTTAACCATAAGTGCGTTAGAAAACTTATTTAGTTTTGCTGAAAGGCGTATGCTAATTAACAAAGAAAAACAAACCTATACACGCATACAGGATTTATATGGAGCCATTCCTGCCATTACTGGCAAGGTAGAATTGGTTTATGAGGGTGAATTAGAAGGTTCTTCAAGTGTGGCTTATAGTTTAATTGGTAAGGCCATTCGTAGCGCTTTCGAAAAGCAATTTGCAAATCCAGAAAAAGCCAAACGTGCCAAACAGGCCAATCCGTATGCTAAAATCATCGCTTGGTTTAATGATGGTAACCAATTGTACATTACAAATACCACCAGCGACTCAGAGTACGAAAAGATGTTATTGGAAGTAGCGGGTCTTAAAGATTTTGTTCAGCATCATGCAGGTAAACAAAGCAAACAAGAGCTGTTGTTTATGATGGAATTTGTATTACATGGATTGGCAGAACTTAGTCAAATTAGTAAAACCAATGATGTATCAGGGCCCTTATTTAAAGATATCATGAGTGGTATGTTAAATACGGGAAAAGATTCTGATGATGAGGATTATGGAGGTTATTATGAAAGCAAATAGGCGATCTATAAGAAGACGAATATTGTAAGTGAATAGTTT
>CANHBJ010000208.1 GCA_947459075.1 Bacteroidota bacterium | reverse complement strand
TCCGTATTTAAATTTGGGTTGCGCACAGTGCGAATATATTGCTTTTACTACTCTTTACTAAATAGCCATTTAGCTATCAATTTATAACTTGGTTTTTTCCCATACATTAATATGCCTATTCTGTATATTCTTCCTGCCATCCAGGTGGTAAAAATAAAACCAATAACCAAGCTAATCATAGAAACAATAACCTGCCATGTGGGCACATCAAAGGGTAAGCGTACCATCATTACCACTGGTGATGTAAATGGAATAACCGAAAGCCAAAAGGCCAAAGTCCCATTTGGGTCTGATGTAATGGCACTTTGAGCAATAACCAATGCAAAAATAAGGGGCATGGTTATAGGTAGCATAAATTGTTGTGTGTCTGTTTCATTATCCACTGCCGAACCGATGGCTGCAAAGAGTGCACCGTAAAACAAATAACCCCCAATAAAGTAAAACAAAAACATACCAATAAAATATACAAAGTTGAAGTTTATCAATGCTTCCATCACCTCGCTTATTTCTCCATTAGCGTTTGCTTGTCCACCTTGCGCCATCGCTTGTTGCGCATCCGCACCTATACCCATATTGCTCATGATAGCGCCTGATACTCCGCTGCCAAAAACACTAACCAATACAATCCAAATGGTAAATTGAGTAATTCCAACCAAGGCTATTCCGGTTATTTTTCCCATCATTAATTCGAATGGTTTTATCGATGATATGATAACCTCTACAATTCTATTTGATTTTTCTTCAATAACACCACGCATAATTTGTACGCCATACATAAATATAAACATGTATATCATGATAGCACCAATATACCCCAGAACAGTGCTTGCACCAACGTTGCCATTTTCTAAGCCCTTTTCGGTTACTTTTATGGTATTAATATTTATGCTGGTTTGGTTTATTGTTTTTAGTGTTGAAGCATCAATGCCATTGTTTTTTAGCAAGGTGTTTTTCACTTCATTTTCTAATTGTTTTTCTATATACAATACTGTGCTTAATCCTGCTTGATCTTTGGTGTATAACGATACCTTTTTTAAACTATCTGGCGATGTATTTGGTATTACCAGCAATGCATAATAATCTTCGTCTGTTAAAAATTGTTGTTCTTTTTCTTGTGTTACATAACCAAAAGTAAATTCCAGTGTTTCGCTGTTTTTTATTTTACCAATATAGTTCCCACTTTGGTCGCTTACATAAATTTTCTTTTTAGATGCACCAATGTCTTTGTTTATGGCGAAATAAAATATCAACCCATAAAATAACACAATAAGTAATGGCGCAGCCAAAGTCATTACAATAAATGATTTTTTTCTAACGCGGGTGATAAACTCTCTTTGTGTAACTAAAAATATTTTGTGGAGCATGTTTACTAAATTTGGTGTAAGCTAATATTATAACAAGTTAAATCAAAAAGGTATGGATAAAAGGTATTTTATATAAATGAATGGCATAAAAAAACCTTCCGTTTTATTGGAAGGTTTTTAGTCATATTGAAGGAATAATTCAATTATTTCTTTTCTTCCTTTTTAGGAGGGTTTAATGCTTGGCTTGCTTCCATACTAATTGAAGATTTGTCAATACGCATGCGCGTTCCTTCGCTATTTAAGATAAATGTTGTTTCATCCATTTTCTCAATTTTGCCATGAACACCACCAATGGTTACTACTTTATCACCTTCACCTAAGGCTTCTCTAAATTTTTTCTGAGCTTTGGTTTTTTTCATTTGAGGGTAAATCATGAAGAAATAAAATACAACCATGATTAAAATTAATGGAAGAAAACTTCCAATTCCTCCGCCACCTTGTTGTGGGCCCATCATCAATAAAATGTTTGTCATTGTTATTTTGTTAATATGTATTTAAATTATTTATCTATTTATTTTACCACTTCTCCACCAATAGTTAATACTGTTTCTCTAATCTCTGTATTACAAGTTATGGTAATTGTTTTTTCAAACATACCAACTTTACCCTTGCTATCAAACTTCACTTTAATAAAACCCTCTTCACCGGGTTTAATAATTCCTTTTGGATATTCTGGTACCGTGCATCCACAACTTGCAGTTGCATTGGCAATCAATAAATCACCATTTCCGGTATTGTTAAACTTAAAACTATACTCCGCAAAATCCCCTTCTTTAATTATGCCAAAGTTATGCTTATCTTCTTCAAATGTAATGGCGGGCTTTGCTTGATTTGTTTGGTTTGAACTATCTGCGGTAGCCGAAATGTTTATAGCATCACTTGGTAGTTTATTGCCTTTTTCGTTGTTGCATGCTACCAATAAGATAGACAAAATAAGGGTACTTAAAATAAGTTTTTTCATCGTGTTTTATTCTACTAATCCGCGACCTAATTTATTTAACTTGTTACTTTGTTTCAACTCTTGATTTATTTTATCTAAAACCCCATTTATAAACCCATGGCTATTAGGTGTTGAATACAATTTAGCTACCTCTAAATATTCGTTAATGCTTACTTTAACTGGTATGTAAGGAAAATGCAGTACTTCACATAAAGCCATGCGCATTAACAATAAATCAACCACAGCCAAACGATCGGCATCCCAGTTTTGAGTTTTTGCACTAATCAATTCAGTAAGTTCCTCTTCGTAGTTTGCTGTACGTTTAAAAAGTTCTTTTAAAAATGCCTCATCATCTTCATTGTTTAACTCTTCTGCTAAAAAATTACCTATGCTATCTTCTTTTAACGCAGAAATTGTTTTTAGTAATTGAGCGTATACAACTGTTTGGTCGTCTTCCCAATTAATATATTTTTCCTCTAAATAGTTTTCGTAATCTTCGCTTTCAGCTACAAATGCTTCATACATTTCCAATAAGATACTTTTGTCTTCAAAAAAAGTATGTTCGCTTTTGGTGGCATATTTAGCAAATGCTTCATTCTTTTTAAGCAGTGAAAGCAGTTGTTTAAACAGGTCTTTATTGTCGTTCCAATAACATTTGTAATGTTTAATTTGATCTGCCAAATATTGGTTTTCTTCCAATAAAATCATTGCTTTATTGTTAAATAAAGCTTCTAATTGAGTGATTAAAGATTGGATAGGAATGTATTTGGCTTTTTGCGTTTCTAACTCAAGTGATACAAAATGACGGAAAGCAGCCGGAAAGGCCAATAAGTAAACATATAACTCGTGCGTTTTATCTAAACTTTTGGTTAAGTTTTTTTCGTGTAAGCTACGGTTTGCTTGCTCATCCTGGTAGTAGGCATATAATGCCTGGAATACCTTAATACGCAAAAATCTTCTGTTAAACATTTAAAGAACCTTGTAATAATGTGGTGCAAAAATAAAAAAGAATGTCGGGTTACAAAATATAACCCGACATTACTTTGAAAAGTTATTGCTAATTAATACTATTTAGTATGTAGAACCAACGTGTAACATATCATTTATACGCTTTTCTGCTAATTCCATTGCTGCTTTTTGCGTATGGATGTTTTTAGCATCAGCCATTTTAAAAATATCACTTGTAACATTAAAAATATGCTCTGTATTGCGGAATGCTGTTTCGCGGTTGTAACCTATATGTTCCTGATATACATTAATTAAACCACCTGCATTAATCAAAAAGTCTGGTGCATATGCAATTCCTTTTTCAATTAACATTGGTCCATGAACATTTTCATCTGCTAATTGATTGTTTGCAGCTCCTGCAATTACTTTGGCTTTTAGTTTGCCAATGTTTTCTGTATTTAAAATAGCCCCTAATGCACATGGTGCAAACACATCTGCGTCTATGCTATAAATTTCATCACCTTTAAC
>CANHBJ010000207.1 GCA_947459075.1 Bacteroidota bacterium | reverse complement strand
CTCAGGAGACAAAGACTCCATCATTTCTTCGCTTTTAGCCTTTAAATCTCGCGCTTTTGCTCCTTTTACCATATACGGTCGACCAGATTTTCCATTTGTACGCGTTGGTCTGCGTTCGTTGTCTTCATTTCTGTCAAAGCGACTTCCTCTTTCATTTCCTCCACCACGTGTAGTTGGTCTTCTGTCTCCGCCTTCGCTTCCAAATCTACTTGGACGTCTATCATCACTTCCTCCTTCGGTACGTTTGGTGTAAGGACGTGTTGACGGTCTTCTGTCTCCGCCTTCACTTCCAAATCTGCTTGTACGTCTGTCATCGCTTCCGCCTTCAGTGCGTTTGGTGTAAGGACGTGCTGACGGTCTTCTGTCACCGCCTTCACTTCCAAATCTGCTTGTACGTCTGTCATCGCTTCCACCTTCAGTGCGTTTGGTGTAAGGACGTGTTGACGGTCTTCTGTCTCCGCCTTCACTTCCAAATCTGCTTGGACGCCTGTCTTCACTTCCTCCTTCGGTACGTTTGGTGTAAGGACGTGTTGACGGTCTTCTGTCTCCGCCTTCGTTTCCAAATCTACTTGGGCGCTTGTCATCCCCTGAACTACGTGTGTAACTGCGCTTTGCGGGTGTTGAGCCAAAACCTGATTTTTTTGCACCAAATGATGGCTTATCGTCTTTACTAAATCTTGATTTACTTGCTGATTTCGCTGCTCCAGAGCTACTTTTAGGAGCGCTGCGTTTGCCACCTTTTTCTTCGCTGTATGGCCTTTTTCTTAATCCCATTTCTGTTTTATAATTATACAAAGGTATTCTTTAATTTTAAAACATAGATTTGTATTTACAAAATAACCCATTAATAAAACCTTGTAACTCAATTTTAATCATACACATGCGAGTTGTTTTTATAAAAATATTTGTTTTATGCATGTTTGTTACAGGGGATGTTTTTGCACAAAATATCAGTAAAAAAACAAGACCCAAAATTGGTTTGGCATTAAGCGGTGGAGGGGCAAAGGGAATTTCACATATTGGTGCGTTAATGGTTTTAGAAAAGGCTGGTATTAGCGTTGACTACATTGTTGGAACATCGATGGGAAGTGTGGTTGGCGCCTTGTATGCCATTGGTTATTCGCCAGATAGCATTGCATATATAGCGCGCAATGAAAACTGGGATGAACTTTTGGCCAACAATCCAGGATTACGACAAATTGCTATTGAAGAAAAATCGGATTTTAATAGATACATCATTGAGTTGCCTATTGAGGGTAGGCGTTTCCGTTTCCCACGCGGTTTAATTGATGGGCAAGAGCTCTCTGTTGAATTGTCTCGATTAACTTTTCCCGTATACGACAGAAAAAAATTCACGGATTTTCCAATTCCTTTTAAATGTGTTGCAACAGACATTACAAACGGGGAGGCCATTGTTTTGGATAGTGGAAATATAGCTGACGCCATAAGAGCGAGCATGGCTATTCCATCATTTTTTACACCAGTAAAGTACCAAAACAGGCTTTTGGTTGATGGGGGAATTGTAAGAAATTTTCCTGTTGAACATGTAAAAGAAATGGGCGCTGATATTATTATTGGCGTTAACTTAAGCAAGGGTTTTTTGCAAGAAAAAGAATTAGATAATATCATAGATATTCTTAATCAATCGATGTTTTTAAGTGATGGAGAAGATACGAAAAGGCAAAGAGAGTGGTGTGACTTTTTAATTGAACCCGATTTAACGGGTTTTCATGCAGGAAGTTTTAATGCGACCGATTCGCTTATTAAGAGAGGGTATGATGCTGCTATGGAATCTTTTGAGGATCTACAAAGGTTAGCCAAAAAACTAGACAAAGAATTTGGCCAAAAAGAGACTATTCAAATCCCCAAAATTGATTCGGTTTTGCTAACGAGTTTTGAAGTAGAGGACATTAGCAAAGCAAACAGAGATTTGATTATAGATCGTTTAAATTTAACTCGTAACCATTGGTATGCACCTGATGTTTTTCCTGAGGCCATGAAAAAAGTATATGGTACGCGCTACTTCAGAAAAGTGGGTTACGAATTATTTAAATATGAAGACGGAACACGCATTAGACTTAAAGGAAACGAAAATCCGCCAACGTTTTTTAATGTAGCGCTTAACTACAATAGTTTTTCTAAGGCTGCAATTATTTTAAACCTAACATCCCGAAATCTTTTAGGTAAAAACACCCGCTTTTCTTCAACCTTAAATATAGCCGACATGCTGAGGTTTAAGAACGAATATTTTAAGTATTTAGGATCTGCAAAAAACCACGGATTAGGAGTTTCTTTTTGGTTTGATAATTATGATTTTCCGCTATACGAAACATTTGTAAGACTAGCCATGTACCGACAAAAATATACTGCGTTAGATGTAAAATATCAAATCGCATCATTAACTGTAAATAGCACGGGAGCTGGGTTAAGAAGGGAGTTGGTTGTTCTTACGCCTAATATATACGGTAGCGGTGAAAACTATGATGGTAGTGTTGTACAGGATAGAGTATACTTTGACTTTAACTTAAATACGCTTAACCGACATTATTACGCTCATTCGGGCTCAAAAGTTAATATGAATTTAAGTTATTTTTTTAACAGTAATTCTAATTTAAAATTAATAAGCAGAGACTCGCTCAATGGTGGCTTTATAAGCAAAAACATGACAAGCGAACTAACGGACTCTTTGATAACAAATCGCTATCTACAGTTTAAATTATTATCCAATAAGTATATCCATATTAATAAAAAAGCAACCCTTGTTTTGGGCTTTTATGGTGGATTAACATTTAATCCTTTTAGCCCCAAAGAAAACGCGAACACAATATTCAATAATTTTATGGTTGGTGGATTAATTCCTAACTTTAGAAACCAAATACCATTTATTGGTCTCAGCGATTTTCAGATTAGAACAAATAATTTTATTGGTGCACAATTCTGTTACCAATACGAAATCTCAAAAAACCTGTTCGTCATTCCAAAATTTAATCTTGGATACCACAACAATAATTTCGTGCGATATTTTACAAGTAATGATGTTTTGAAACCATCAAATCAATTATTCGGGTATGGAATAACTGGCGGTTTTAACTCAATACTCGGTCCATTAGATTTTACAATTATGAGAAACACACAAGTACGATCTTTTGTATTTTATGTGAATTTAGGGTACAATTTCTAGTAACTAGCTGATATTGTGTCAATAATGTCGGGGCGTTTTAGATAGTGTCTAATAAAACATCTCGTTGTGGGTAAAGTAACGTGTCAACTTTGGCATAAACGGGGCTTATAGCGCGCCTAAGCGCTAAATTTGTTGTTCATTCACCAATAATAGCCCATATTTTGATAAGTTATACCCAATTTAAGCTTGAAAACGGCTTAACCGTTATTCATCATCCCGATCCAAATTCTAAACTTTGTGTTTTAAATATTTTATACAATGTTGGGTCAAAAGATGAGAATCCTGAAAAAACAGGTTTCGCCCATTTGTTTGAACATTTAATGTTTGGCGGATCTGTAAATGTTTCCGACTTCGACAACCAACTTCAAATTGCTGGAGGAGATAACAATGCGTTTACAAGTAATGATATTACAAATTATTACATCACACTTCCTGCAAATAATATAGAAACTGGTTTTTGGCTAGAAAGTGACCGCATGCTAAGTTTAGATTTTAGCCAAAAGGTATTAGACGTGCAAAAGGCTGTTGTAATTGAAGAATTTAAAGAAAGATACATTAACCAACCATATGGGGATGTGTGGTTAAAACTTTTGCCCTTG
>CANHBJ010000206.1 GCA_947459075.1 Bacteroidota bacterium | reverse complement strand
CAAAACATTGAGTTTGGAGTATATGGTGGTGTTTCAAATTACATAGGTGATGTAAGTGAGCAAAAGATGCGTTTTGATCAGTATCATCCGAGTGCTGCAATAATGGGAAGGTATAATGTAAACCAACGATTAGCGTTAAAAGGCATGATAGCCTATGGGAAAATCTCAGGAGCCGATTCATTAGCCTCTAATGCCAAAAACAAGATGCGTAATACCAACTTTAATAGTGATATTTACGAATTTTCTGTTCACGCTGAATATAATTTAGTACCTAATAAGTTATCAGATAGAGGAGGTAGACCCTTTGTTCCATATATATTCGGTGGAATTGGAATCTTCCACTTCAATCCTAAAACTTCTTTCCAAGGTAACGAGTATGAATTACAACCACTAGGTACAGAAGGTCAAGGAACTACTCAATACAACAATTTAAAAAAATATGACCTAACCACGATTTGTTTACCTATGGGTGTGGGAATTAAAAAACGTGTCTCTCGTAGCTTTGTTGTAGGCGTTGAAGCTGGATTTCGCTTTACATTTACCAAATATTTAGATGACATTGGAGGAAAATATGCTAATGCCAACGTAGTTTCTCGCGCATACGGACCAACAGCTGGAAGTTTAGCTAACAGAACAGCTGAAGTGGCAACTGATTATCCTAATTTGCCAATTGCCATTGAAGGCGATTTTAGAACAACACCAGGTATTATATTGGGTACCGACATGTATTTTTTAGCAGGATTTAGTATTTCTTATATTTTCCAGAACCCTGGCATCATATGCCCACGACTTTAAGCGTTATACTTATTAGTGAAGTTCAAATCTCTATCTTCAGCGCTATTCTTTTTTATTAGTATTTCAACTTTTGCTCAGAAAGTTGAATTTGGAATACATGCAGGCCTTGCTAATTACACAGGTGATGTTGCTCAGCATATGATACTGAGTGAAACCAAAATAGCAGGTGGAATTTTTGCACGCTTAAATTTCAACAACACATGGGCCATAACAGCAATTGGAACTCAATTACGTGTAAGTGGAAGCGATGAAAACTTTAGCTATAACAAAGCCCGTAACATTAAATTTAGAACCGATGTTACCGAATTAGCTGGCCTAGTAGAATTTAACTACTTTAAATATGGAACAGGGGTTAGAGATAAACGATTTACTCCATACGTATATTGGGGTTTAGGTGCAGCATTTTTTAACCCACAAGGATTTTACCAAAATGAATGGTATGATTTACAACAATACCAAACAGAAGGAAAAGCATACAGTGGTTTAGCACTTGTGATGCCTATGGGAATAGGAATAAAATGGATGCCTAATAAAAAGATGAGCCTAGAAGGAAGTTTAGGATTTAGAAAAACCTATACCGATTATTTAGATGATGTAAGTAATACCTATGTTGATCCGAGCAAGCAGTTAAATGAAAAAGGCATAGTTGGAGCAGCCTTGGCAGATCCATCCTATAATTTGAACGAAGGTGCCTTTATAAACAAAGCAGGATACCAAAGGGGAAACCCTGATTTTAACGATTTTTACTTCGTTACTAACATTAGTGTAACTTATCGCATATTTACACGTATTAAGTGTGCGAGATTTTATTAAATTCGCTACCTTATATTTTTTAAACCTAAAATGAGCCTCAAAAGTAAGATTGACGCGCAGAGATTGCCAGAACACATTGCCATAATTATGGACGGTAATGGCCGTTGGGCTAAAGAGAAAGGCAAGTTTCGTATTTTTGGACACCAAAATGGAGTAAAATCAGTTAGAGAGGCAACTGAAGCTGCTGCCGAGTTAGGTGTTAAATATTTAACACTATATGCATTTTCTACAGAAAATTGGAATCGTCCACAATTAGAGGTTATAGCATTAATGGAATTGTTGGTTTCTACCATTAGAAAAGAAACCAATACCTTAATGAAAAATAATATTCGCTTACAAGCAATAGGCAACATGGATGATTTGCCACCAAAATGCTTTAAGGAACTAAAGGCTGCTATAGATGAAACGCAAAATAACACACGAATGACGCTTGTGCTTGCGCTTAGCTACAGCTCCAAATGGGACATCACCAATGCCGTTAAAAGTATAGCACATAAAGTAAAAGAAGGAAAATTGCTGCCGAGCGATATTACAGACCAAACTATAGATGAACATTTATCAACAAATGGAATTCCAAACCCAGCATTGATGATACGTACAAGTGGTGAGCATCGTATTAGCAATTTTTTACTTTGGGAATTAGCCTATAGTGAATTTTATTTTACCGATACACTTTGGCCTGATTTTAACAAAGAACATTTATATGAGGCCATTCTTAATTTCCAACAAAGAGAGAGGCGCTTCGGTAAAACAAGCGAGCAATTAGCCATTTAATGAAAGCATCAAAACATATTTTTCTAATACTTTTAAACGTACTTGTTGCATCAATTACTTTTGCACAAGACACCAGCACCATTTCAAAATCTAAAATGGGATACATTGATTATAGTTTCCCAAAAACATATGAAATAACAGGTGTATTGATTAGTGGTACGAACTACTATGATAAGAGCGTACTACAAGTACTATCTGGATTAGAAATTGGCCAAAAAATTAAAATCCCTGGAGACGACATCACAAAAGCAATTAATAATTTATGGAAGCAAAAGTTATTTGATGATGTAAAAATTAGTATCCTTGATATTACAGATGATAAAGTTTCACTTGAAATATCATTAAGAGAAAAACCACGTTTATCTAACTTTACCATCAAAGGACTTCGTAAAAGTAAAGCAACCAATTTACGTGATGAACTTACCATTAAATCTGGTCAAATTATTACGGATAACATGCTAAACTCAACCCGTAATCAAATTAAAAAATATTTTATTGATAAAGGTTTTTTAGATGCAGATGCAACATTTGAGATTATTCCTGATGATCCACGTAAAAACACATCAAAACTTCGCATAACGGTTAACCAAGGTGAAAAGATTAAAATAAATAATATCCAGTTTTACGGCAATACTACCGTACCATCAAAAAAACTAAAGAGTGCACTTAAAAAAACTAAAGAACGTAAACGCCTACTTTCAAAGTCTAGGTACATTGAGAGTGAATATGAAGAAGATAAGAAGAAAATAATAGAAAAGTACCTAACTTTAGGATATCGTGATGTTGAGATTATTAAAGACAGCGTTTATCGCTTCGATAAAAAATCAATTAATATAAATATTACCCTTAACGAAGGGACCAAGTACTATTACCGCGACATTAAATTTATTGGCAACAACAAATACACAAGCCAACAATTACACGAAATTTTAAAAATAAAACGTGGTGATGTATACAATCAAGCAATACTAGAATCTAGGTTAAACATGAGTCAAACCGAGTTAGACATTAGTACTTTGTACATGGATGACGGATATTTATTTTTTAGAATTGAGCCTGTTGAAGTATTGGTTGAAAGCGACTCCATTGACTTAGAGTTACGTATAAGTGAAGGTCCTCAAGCTAGAATTAATAAGGTTACTGTTGTGGGTAATACCAAAACAAGCGATCATGTGATTTTACGCGAATTACGCACTAAGCCAGGGCAGTTATTCAGCCGCAGCGATATCACGCGTAGTTTACGCGAGTTAGCCACTGTCGGTTATTTTAATCCTGAGGCGTTAAACGTAAATCCTGTTCCACACCCAGAAAATGGCACAGTAGATATTGAATATAAAGTTGAAGAGCGACCTAACGATCAAATTGAACTATCAGCAGGTTGGGGTATGTTTAGTGTTGTGGGTACATTAGGTCTAACTCTTAATAATTTTTCTACCCGAAAAATGTTCGACTCTAAAGCGTGGACTCCCGTTCCTAGTGGTGATGGACAACGCCT
>CANHBJ010000205.1 GCA_947459075.1 Bacteroidota bacterium | reverse complement strand
TATGTATCTTTTCGTTTGGGTTTATTCGTAGTTACTTCGTTAACTTCTTCTTCAGTAGCTTCAGAACCATAGGCTGGGTTTACCTTTCAAGACTTTCTTACCTATAAACAACTGTTGAATACAATAAATACATCATTCATTAAAAAAAGCGGTAATTCAATTTGAGTTACCGCTTTTTCTAATTCAGTTAATTACTAATCGTGGCCCATTCGCTCACGCTTCGTTTTTAAATAATTTTCGTTGTGTTCATTAGCTGGAGCTTTGATAGGAACATTCTCTACAATTTCTAATCCGTAACCAATTAAACCTGCACGTTTGGTTGGGTTGTTGGTCATTAAACGCATTTTATGTACCCCAATATCGCGCAACATTTGAGCACCTACTCCATAATCACGTTCATCAGGTTTAAAGCCCAATTGCACATTTGCATCTACTGTGTCTAAACCTTGTTCTTGTAATTTATATGCTTTTAACTTATTGGTTAAACCAATTCCTCTTCCTTCTTGGTTAATGTATATAATAGCACCTTTCCCTTCGTGCTCAATCATCTCCATCGATTTTTGTAATTGTTCTCCACAATCGCAACGCATACTATGGAAAATATCGCCTGTTATGCATGATGAATGTACACGCACCAACACAGGTTCATTTGGATCCCAGGTTCCTTTTTTAAGCACCAAATGTTCTTGGCCGTTATCTTTTTGTTCAAATGCAATTAACTCAAAATGGCCATGTTTGGTAGGCATTTCAACAGATATAATTCTGCGTATTAAACTTTCGGTTTTTAAACGATACTCAATTAAATCTTTAATGGTAATCAACTTTAAATTAAAGCGTTCGGCTACTTTAATTAAATCAGGCAAACGCGCCATGCTACCGTCTTCATTCAAAATCTCAACAATACAACCTGCAGGTTCAAAACCGGCCAAACGCGATAAATCAATTGCAGCTTCGGTATGTCCTGCCCTGCGCAATACCCCCTCTTTGTTAGCAATTAACGGAAATATATGTCCGGGTTTACCCAACTCATCGGGCTTGGTATCTGGGTTAATTAATGCCTGAACAGTTTTTGCCCTATCTTGTGCACTAATACCTGTTGTACATCCTTGTGTTAATAAATCAACCGAAACAGTAAATGCTGTTTCGTGTACGGCATTGTTGCGCGTAACCATTAAGTTTAAACCAAGCTCTTGGCTGCGTTCGGGTGTAATTGGCGCACAAATTAACCCACGACCATGAGTGGCCATAAAATTAATAACCTCCGGAGTTACGTTGCGTGCAGCAGTTAAAAAATCGCCTTCATTTTCCCTATCCTCATCATCAACAACAATAATTAACTTACCTTGTTTAATATCCTCGATGGCTTCTTCTATGGTGTTAAATTTAAAACTCATTACATGTAAATAAATTGACACGCAAATTAAGCGTGCTGTTGTGTATTATAAAAATTTAACAACCGAGCAATCACTTTGTTATTATGATATTGGTCAGTTGCCAGTTGTTTTGCTTCATTACCAAGCTGTTCAGTCATGGTTTGATTTTGTAACAATTCAACAATGGCATTTGCAAATGCAGATGCATCATCGGCCACTAAAACGTGCCTTCCATTCTGTGCTTCAATACCTTCAACCCCAAGTTTAGTAGTAACAATGGCTTTACCAAGGCTCATTCCTTCCAATATTTTTACCCGAATGCCGCTACCCGCAAATAAAGGCACCACCATTATTTGTTTGCTTTGCATAAACGCGGTTGCATCATCAACCTCACCCATTATTTTAATGTTTGATGTTTGATATTTTTTAAACGTAATAGGCATTTTTTTACCTGCCATATAAAAAATAGCATCAGGTTCTTGTTTAATTACTAGTGGCCAGACTTGTGTTACAAACCATTCCATGGCTTGTTGGTTAGGTTGCCAATCCATTGCGCCTAAATGAAATACAGATTTGAGTTGCACTGCTATTTTACCTACCGTCTGTTTAAAATCTATACCCACAGGCGAAATAAACATAGGTTGCTTACAGCCTAAAGCTTGCATGTCTGTAAAATCTTTTGGCGTTAACGCTACAATGGCATCAAACTTTGGTAACACTTGTTGTTCAAATTTTTTAAGGCGCTTGGTAAGTAATTTTATGTAATATTTTTTAAGTATTTGTTTGGTTTGATTGGCTAATGTTTCCCAAATCTTAAACTCTACATTGTGTTGTCTTAGCCATATTATTGCATTGCTATGATTACGCACCACATCTATGTAAGGCGCAGTATACAGGCCATCAAACAACACCAAATCAAATTGTTGTTTAGTAAGTATATCAACCAAAATTTGTCTGTAGGCAGGGTTTATAAAGCGTTGTATATTATATGATTGTTTGGTAAATAAATTTTTAAATGCAGGCCAAGCCTTTACCCTATTATCAACAAAAGCGGTGTGCAGTTTTGCCAAGCGGGTAAATGCAATGGGTAGTTTTGATACATCTACTTGATGTTTACTTGTATTCATGGCTGCAAGTGTGATGTCACAGCCCGCTTCACTCAATCCTTTTATTAAGTTGTAATGTGCCAATGTGCCACCATCTTTAACAGGCCAGGGTACACGGTTTATCAATAATAAAATGCGAAGTGCCATATTATTTTTTACCTAATAAAAGTAAACGTTTAAAGGCTGATTTCCAAGATGCCTTATCAAATAAACCAGAATCTGTAGATGCCAAATAAGTTAGTATCAAGCCCACAGGAGCTAAAATTAAAACAGCTAACCACATGCCCAATGTTGCAGATGTAGAAGCAGTTTTAACCATTTTTTCTCCGGTAATGGATATGATGTGGTAAATGATGTAAAATATAACAGATATAACCACAGGCATACCAAATCCGCCTTTGCGTACAATGGCACCAAAAGGTGCACCAATAAAAAACATAATGATGCAGGCAACTGATAAGGTGAATTTACGGTGCCATTCAATATCATATTTAATGCGGGTGCGTTCGGTGTCACTTACATCACTTATACTATACTCTACATATCCTTTTGCAGAACGTGCATTATTTAATGCCGCAGTAACTACCGTTTGTTGCGTAAACCTTAGCAGGTGAGTAAAAATACTATCAGGTATGTTGGTAGCTTTTATAGGCTGTAGTTTTGGATTTGAATCGGCAAAATGAAAATACGCTTTTAAACTGTTACGTAAAGATTCCCTTTTTTCTGCAATTACACCACCCAACGAATCGTAGCCATTACTTAATTGAACCACATTTAACATTTGATGGTGGTTTTTAAACAAACTTTCATCGGTACGACTAAACTTAAAAGCTTGTAAATCAAAAACAATTTCTTCTTCCTTAAAGCTAAAAGTAGTATGCGGATAGGTGCGATCGTAACCTTGTTGTTTATCCATTTCCTCGTAACGTGCACCGTTGTATAAAGTAAAAAACAAGTAACGTTTATCTTCACCCATAATCATTTTACCTTTTTCGGCAGTAATAATAACAGGCTTGCTTCCTCCTTGGCGTTGGTCGTAAATAACGATATCAAACAGTTCGTCTGTTTCAGAATTACGTTTACCTACTCGCATACTAATGCCTTCAATGCCATTAAAAAAAACACCATCTTGTATGAGTATGGTAGGCTTTTGTTGTTTGATGTCGTACAACAACGATCCCTTTTTTAAATTGGCCTCGGGTATCAATACATTTGAAGTAAAGAAACCAAACACACCTAAGAATAGCATAACATAAATAAGAGGTTTAAACATGCGCCAAATGGAAACACCTGCGGCTTTAGCTGCAACTAACTCGTATGTTTCGCCTAGGTTACCAAAGGTCATAATGGATGCCAATAAAATAGACAAAGGCAAGGCCATTGGAATAATACTGGCCGAGAAGTAAAACATTAATTGGGCAATAACCCATGCGCTTAAACCCTTACCCGCTAGGTCGTCAATATACAGCCATACAAACTGCAT
>CANHBJ010000204.1 GCA_947459075.1 Bacteroidota bacterium | reverse complement strand
TTAACAAAGCCCCCATGGCATAATGTCCATCAACGTTTTCTGGATCTAACTCTATTTTACGTTTATAATCAGTTTCAGCTAAAATCGCTTTTGCCCTCATTTCTTTCAACAATGAATCAGCTAAAACACTTTGTTTTTTAGATTGGGCCATTAATTTAGGTTTGTTAGCTGGAACCTTTTCATTTTTCGCTTTTCGCTCTAACTTCTCTGCTTCGTCCTGCGCTTTTTCTGCTGCATTGTATTTGTCGGCCGCAAATTTATCGTAAATGTTACCGCGCACATAAATTAAAGTACTGTTATCAGGGTCACCGCTTAAAGCCTCGTTAACTTTATTTAACAAAACATCAGATTTGCCTTGTTTTAGGTATATGTTTAGCTCGTAATTAATTAAATCCTTATCGTTAGTAAATTTATTACGACCTATACTCACAATTTCAAGTGCCTTTGTGGTATCACCAGATTGTAAGTAGGTTTCCGCATTAAAGTAGTATATTAATGGATCGTTATAATCCATATCAATTAATTTTTTAGAGTAAGTACGAGATATTTCCAATTTACCATCTACAAAAGCTGAGCGATAAATGGCATTGTAAATATTTTTATCAGTTAAGTTGTTTTTCTTCAACTGTCCGTCTTTATCTAATGCAATATTTGCAATTACATATTCAAAAAACTTTACCGCCTTATCATAGTCTTTTTCTTGCAAAGCATTAAAAGCAGCATTGTATGCATCAAACGATGATTGAATGATGGCTTGATTAGCGCAATACCACTCGTATCGTTTTTTCTCATCGCTACTTACACAACCTTTTGCCGCTAACACAAATTTCTCAGTTGTATTTGCATCAACCAAGCTGCTGTATTCTTTATTGCGCAAAATGGTATCGTAAATTGCAGTACGGTAATACCACATTTTCGGGTCGTTTTTGGTTTCATCATTAATTGCGGCTTCATCAATCGCCTTTTTAGCATCTGCTATTTCGGAATTGCGTAAATAAATGGCCGCACTTTCTACATTGCTTTTTTGCGCCTGCGCTACTTGTATTATACCTGCAGCAGTAAGCATCATAATTATTTTCTTCATACAAAAAATTGGTATTTGTTTTAAAAACGTTGTTGCAAACTAAATGTTATTTTATGTAAAACTAAAAACCCTAGCAAAATAGTTTACAATGTGATTTAAATGTTAAATAAACCATTGGTTGTATACTAAAGTTGGCTTACACACATTAAGGTGTTTAATTGCCAAAAAATTAATAAGTATATATCACTTACTTTTGCCGTAATAAGCTATGATTAAAGAATACAAAGGGTACTTATTTAAAGACAGAGAGATAAGCTGGATGCTATTTAATGAGCGCGTGCTTCAGGAGGCTGAAAATGAAGAGACTCCCCTGCTTGAACGACTTAAATTTTTAGCTATATTTTCATCTAATAACGATGAGTTTTTTAGGGTGCGCGTGGCTATTTTATTGCGCAACCAGAAAATCGGAAAACGTTCACACATACAATTTCCTCCAGATGTAATTTTATCTGAAATACAGCGCATTGCTGTTTTGCAAAGTGAGCGATTTAACCGTGCTTATGAGCAAATTAGCGAAAAATTGGAGGAAAATAACATACATATATTGGATCTTAAAGAACTAACCAATACACAAAAAAGTGCGGTAGTAGATTATGCCAAACGTGAGGTTATGCCTTATTTGTTTCCAGTAATTATTGACGATTTAAAACATGTGCCGCATTTACGCGACCGTAGTATATACCTTGCTATTAGGATGAATGACTCGAAAAAAGCATACAGTCCTAAACACGCCATTATTGAAATTCCACAAAGCCCTTTAAACAGATTTTTTATTCTACCCGAAGATGGCGAGCATAAAAACATCATGTACCTTGACGATGTAATTAGAACCTCATTAAATCGAATATTTAACATTTTTGATTACGATGAGTTTGAGGCCTATACCATAAAATTAACACGCGATGCAGAGTTTACTATAGATGATGATAGTGAAGATTACAAACGTAACCTACTAGAGAAAATTCAGCGAAGTTTAAAACAACGTTCTATTGGCAGCCCTACAAGGTTTGTTTATGATGCAGATATGCCTAAAGTAATGCTTGATTTGTTATTAGATAAACTGCAACTACGCAACGTAAATTTAATTGCTGGTGGACGTTATCATAACTTCAAAGACTTTATGGACTTTCCTAAAGTTGGAAAACCCGAACACTATTACCCGAATTACACTCCGCTTGCTATTCCAGAGTTAGACAATAGCAAAACGATGTTTGAGGCCATTACTAAAAAAGACTATTTCCTTAATCACCCTTACCAAAGTTTTGATTACTTAATTAGGATGTTGCGCGAAGCGGCTATAGATCCTCATGTGCAAGCTATAAAAATTACTTTATACCGTGTAGCCAAACATAGTAATGTGGTTAATGCGTTAATTAATGCAGTAAAAAACGGTAAAAAAGTAACTGTATTAATGGAGCTTCAGGCTAGGTTTGATGAAGAGCACAATATTTATTGGACAAACAAATTACAGGAAGCTGGTGCCAGGGTGCATTTTGGTAAGCCTGGCCAAAAGGTGCACACCAAAGTGTGTGTAATTTATCGAACCGAAGAAGGAAAAAAAGTTACCTATGCGCATTTGGCCACGGGTAATTACAATGGTGTAACCTCACGCATTTATTGCGATCACGGATTACTTACCAAAAACACAAAATATACAAACGACCTGGAACGGTTAATGGATATGTTATTTCAGAGTCCGCGTAAACAAAAGTTTGAACACCTATTGGTTGCTCCAGATAATATGTCCAAACGTTTTGAAGAGGCCATTGACAATGAAATTAAAAATGCCCGTGCCGGTAAACAAGCATACATTATTGCAAAAATGAATAGTTTGTTGGATGAAAACATGATTAAAAAACTTTATGATGCCAGTAGAGCAGGTGTTAAAATAGAATTGATTGTTCGTGGTATTTGCTCAATAGTACCTGGCATTACTGGATTGAGCGATAACATTCGTGTAATTAGTATTATAGATAGGTTTTTAGAACATGCACGTGTGTATATTTTTGCTAATGATGGTAACGAAAAGGTATTTCTGGCAAGTGCCGATTGGATGTCGAGAAACTTATTTAATCGAATTGAATGCGGTTTTCCAATTTATGACGAAGAAATAAAAGAAGAATTGCGTGCCATTATAGATATACAGTTAAACGACAATACCAAAGCCCGTTTAATTGATAGCGATTTTGACAATAAGTTTGTTCGTAATGATGGCAAGCCAATACGCGCCCAGCATGCCATTTACGAGTATTTAAAACACAAGTATGGGGTTTAGCAATTAGTTGCTGAAACATAAATACAATTATTGTTTTCTACTTATTTTGGGTATGCTACCATTTTATTATCTCGTTACTTATTTTTTAAAACTTAACTAAAACTAATGTTTTGTTCTACCTTTGTGAGGTAAAAACAGCTTGTCGCTTCCCTGCAACATGGGAAGAGGAAAGTCCGGGCAACAAAGAGCAACATACTACCTAACGGGTAGGAAACCCAATGTAATGTTGGGTTTACAGAAAGTGCCACAGAGAATATACCGCCAAGCAGCAATGTTTGGTAAGGGTGAAAAGGCGGTGTAAGAGACCACCGGCTATGCAGCAATGTATAGTGCATGGTAAACCTTATGTGTTGCAAGGCCAAATAGGTTACGAGGTGTTACAGCAATGTAGCACAAAGTGCTGCTCGCACTTTCGTAATGGGTAGGCTGCTAGATTCCCGCTGTGAAGTTGGAGCCAGATAAATGACAAGCATACTCCGGTAACGGAGCGTAACAGAACCCGGCTTATCGTTTTTACAAAATAAGAGGCGCCTAGGCGCCTCTTTCCATTTTTATTTACCACTTTACTGTTTAAGATTGTTAGAACTAATCTTAAAGGGAATTTAAATATTTTTTTAATCGCCCAACAACACATTAACCATAGCACTTGCTTTAAGTATACACTCCTCGTATTCTTGTTCACCTTGCGAATCGTAGGTAATGGCGCT
>CANHBJ010000203.1 GCA_947459075.1 Bacteroidota bacterium | reverse complement strand
GGGGTTTTTTGTTTTTAATACTTTTATGAATTTACTTTAGATAGGTAACTGACTGTTATATCTTTTGAAATGTTGTTGATTATGTGTTAGGGGGTGAAGCGGCATCCTTTTGCAATTATGGCATGTGCGTTTATGACTGCAAAAGATACAGCGTAAAACCCGACCCTTGGGGAACACCCATTTTTATGAATTTTATTACACTTTTATTTTAAAAAAAACACCATGCTTATTGATGGTGTTTGGCGGTAGCCCAACCAGGACTCGAACCTGGGACCTACGGTTTAGAAAACCGGTGCTCTATCCAACTGAGCTATTGAGCCAATTTATCTTATTTTTAACTGAACGCAAACTTACATTAATTTAGGTTTTAATGCAAATATTTTTCTTAAATTTACACCTTATTTTAATAGATGATTCCAAGAACTAAAATTGATGAAATTGTTGATGCTGCCCGTGTAGAGGAGGTTGTTGGCGAGTATGTAAATTTGAAAAAGAGAGGTGTTAATTTAACGGGTTTATGTCCATTTCACCAGGAAAAATCTCCTTCTTTTAGTGTATCTCCTAGTAAAGGGATTTACAAGTGCTTTGGTTGTGGGAAGGCTGGTAATGCTGTAAACTTTATAATGGAAGTTGAGCAGTTAAATTATATTGATGCTCTTAAGCATTTAGCAGAAAGATATAGGATTGATTGGCCACAGCAAGAAGTTTCTCCAGAACAATTATTGAAAGATAAACTTAGAACCAGCGAGAGGGAGAGTTTACAGATTATAAATAATTTTGCTGAAAGATATTTTGCCGATTTACTTATAAACGATGACGAGGGAAAAACAGTTGGTTTAAGTTATTTTGAAGAACGGGGATTTAGATCTGAGACAATAGAAAAGTTTAAACTTGGTTATGCAAAGGAAAGTTGGGATCATTTGACTAATGCGGCTCATACTGGTGGTTATAACTTAGAACTATTTAAATTAGGAGGATTGATTAAAGAAAATGATCAAGGGAAGGTTTATGATGCATATAGGAATAGGGTTATTTTTCCAATTCATTCTGTAAGTGGAAAGCCCATAGCTTTTGCAGGGAGGTATTTAATACAAGATCCCAAAAGTCCTAAATATGTTAATTCCCCTGAAACACCACTATACCATAAGAGTAATGAGTTGTATGGCCTATTTTTCGCAAAACAAGCAATTGCGAAAAATTCTTTAGTATATTTAGTAGAAGGATATACTGATGTTATTAGTCTAAATCAGGCTGGTATTGAAAATGTTGTTGCTTCATCTGGAACTTCATTAACTGAGGGTCAGATTAAATTAATTAAACGATTTACAGATAATATTTGCGTACTTTATGATGGGGATGCAGCTGGTATTAAAGCTTCATTAAGAGGTACAGATATGTTGCTAGAAGCTGGACTTAATGTTAAGATTGTTTTATTTCCTGACGGGGAAGATCCAGATAGTTATTGTAGGAAAATTGGACCTTTAGCTTTTGGTGCTTTTTTAGATGAACAAAGGCAAGATTTTATTTTATTTAAGGCATCTTTACTTATAGGTGATGCAGGCAATGATCCAATAAAGCGTGCTGAATTAATAAAGGATATTGTAAGTAGTATTAGTAAAATACCAGATGTGTTTAAGCGAAGCACTTTTTTAAGAGAGACTGCTGTTTTGCTTAAAATTGATGAACAATTACTTATTAGTGAGGCAAATAGATTAGTAAGGGGTAATGCCCTAAAGCAACCTAAGTTAGAAGAATCGCAGTATTTGCAAACTTCAACAGAGCAAGAATTGTTAATAGATTCTGTTCAAGATTTACAATTACAGGATGTTCAAGAGAAAGATTTAATAAGGGTTATGCTTAATTATGGTGATAAGCCTTACAGTGACGAATTTGTATCTGTTGCTCATTTTATAATAAATGAAATATCAATGGAGGAATTAGAAATAGAGCATCCTATTGTAGTTCAAATTCTATCCATAATTCAGCATCAAATAACTGAGGGTAGTATAAAATTCCATAATCTTATTAGGCATGAGGATCCTATTATCACTGAGTTTGTAGCTGATATCATGTCGAAAGATATTGAGGTTAGTCCTAATTGGCATAAGAAGTATGATGTATTTATTGACCCTGTAGGATATAACTTTAAGGAAGATGTAGATTCTTCATTATTAAGGTTAAAGATAAAGCATGTGGAAAAGTTAATGAAACAAAATCAGCTAGAATTAGAGAATTTTGAAAAAATAGGAGATATGGATCAGGTTGATATACACGTACAAGTACATATGCATTTAACACAAAAAAGACATGATCTGACAAGGAAAATTGAGACTACAATTACCCGTTAATCTATTTTAACCTTGTTTACGACAAATTTAATTTCTAGCATGAATAATAAGAAGTTGAGGTTAATTATATGGTTTTTATTTTTTCTTAGGGGAAGTTTAATTGCCCAACCTATTGCTGATTTTACGGCATTGGTGAGATCTGGGTGTAGTCCTTTAAGTGTTCAATTCTCTGATTTATCATCGGGGAATCCGACTTCATTTTCTTGGAGTTTTGGTAACGGTAATATTTCTACATTTCAAAATCCATCTGCAATTTATGTTGTACCAGGAACATATACAGTTTCCTTAACAGTTTCTAATGCATCTGGAAGTGATGTAGAAACTAAAACAGCTTATATCACTGTTTTCTCATCACCAATTGTTGATTTTTCGACAACAGTTACTGGAGGATGTGTTCCTCTTTCAACACCTTTTTCTAATAATACAATAATAGGTTCAGCACCCATTAAAACTTGGTTATGGGACTTTGGTGATGGTAGTATTGGATCTACGCAATCTCCAACACGCGTTTATACAACTGGAGGTGCTAAAACGGTTTCTTTAACAGCTACTGATTCTAATGGTTGTTTTTCAACGGTAACAAAAAATGCATTTATTAATCCAACTCAAAGTCATACAGTAGATTTTACAGTAAGTAATCCAATAGTTTGCAATGGCCCCAATAATCAAACGTTTGTTCCTACTGTAAATCCACCTAGTACTAATTATACTTATGAATGGACAACAACCAATGGACTGACTTCAACGGCTATTTCACCTTCATTTAATTTTACTAATCCGGGTGTTTATGGAGTATCCTTAAAAGTAAGTGCACCATCTGGTTGTGCCGCATTTGCTAATAAAGGATCGGCAGTTTACATCGTTAATACACAAGCTAATTTTGATTTACCTAACCCTCCATTTTGTAGCGGTCAAGAATTTTTGTTTAAAAACAAAACAATCCCTGATACATCTGTAGCAACATTTAAATGGACTATTAATAATGTAAATCTTACAATTGATAAAGATCGGGTAAGTAACTTAAATGCAGGAAATCAATCAATAAAGTTAGTTACAGAAATTCGTGGTTGTAAAGACTCTATAACCAAAACAATAAATGTAAACACCAAGCCGACATCAAGTTTTAACAAGCAACCCAATTCAATTTGCTTTGTTCCAGTTGATGTGATTTTTAATTCAACTTCAATTGGAAGTGGATTAACTTATAAGTGGAATTTTGGAAATGGAGACTCTTCTATATCATCGATTGATACCACTAGATTTACCATGCTTACAAGTCATAATGTAAAGTTAGTGGTCACTGATGCAAATGGTTGTTCTGATAGTTCGGAGCAACTCCTTAATGTGAATAGCCCGCAGGCGCTTGTAAATGGTTTGAATAATAAAGAAGGTTGTAAGCCTTATCAAACAGTTTTTAGTATTAGTAATCCTAGTATTTTTAACTCACTTCAATGGGAGTATAATGGAATAACTATTAGTACGGCAAGTTCATTTAACTACACCTTTAACAATGTTGGAAGACATGTAGTAAAATTAACTGCAATAACCGCAGCAGGTTGTAGGTCTGAAGTTTTCGATACAATTTGGGTAGGTGATACTGTTGCATTCGATTTCGTGGCGGATAAATTTAATGGATGTTATTCACAGATTAATCCAGTTACATTTACATTAACAGAAAACAGCGGATTCCCTAACTTGATTTATTCATGGTATTGGAAAAATGGATCAGCAGATGTTAGAAATCCAGTAGTTAATTTCACTGATACTGGTCTTTATAATATTAGAGCCAAGATTGTTTATAATGGTTGTTC
>CANHBJ010000202.1 GCA_947459075.1 Bacteroidota bacterium | reverse complement strand
TAGTTGCACCACTAGCTTCTGTAATTTTTAATAAACCCAATTTGCCTTCTTTTGTTTTAAACAAAATTACATCACCAGCTAATAATTGATTAATAGCTTTACCAAAAGTTTTACCATCTGCTAACAATAATAAATTTTTATCAGATCCACTTGCTTCAATAGCAGCATAATTAACACCAGTAACTTTAGTTAAACCAGTAATGCGAGAATTATCAGCCGAAGTCCAGAATGAAGATAAACCAGTATAAACTGAATGCATAACCGCATCATCTAAGCTAGATAAAGAGAATTTATTATTTTGTCCATAATAGAATGCTAAATCTATCGTGCTTTTAAGAGCAGTATTACTTGTTGCGGTTGCTTCACCAAGTGTATAAGTAACAAAACTACCTAAAGCAATAAACTGTTGTGATTCAACTCCAGCATTTTGGCCGAAAAGTGACACCGCAGATTCAGTAGATTCAATTAAACCAATTGCTCTAACTGTAGCCGTGAACGTTTTGGTTTGAACTGCTCCTTTTTCACCTGTTAAGGTAATGGTGTATGTATTTATACCAACCTCACCAGACTCTAAAGTGTCTTTTAAAACATATATAAAATCAGTACCACTTAGTTTGGCATTTTCAAAAATAGTGATGATACCTGATTGACCAGCGATTGCTTTTGTGATTTTTATTGATTTTAAGCTGTTATCTGCATTACCTTTTGCATTTAAGGTTATACTTAAAGTGTCGGAAACGAAATACGTTCCTGATGTTGCTGCAGGAATCATTGTTAATTCTACATCTTTTACATCTGTATCTTCAGTACATGATGTAAGAACAAACGTTGACGCTACAAATAGCATCATGATGGTTTTGATTGCTTTTTTCATATTAGTTTAATTAAAGTTGTTGCAAAAATAGTTTTTGTGCTGATATTCTAGCTAATTTTTAGTTTTCGTTATCAAATTCAATTCTTTCATGGTTTTCATGATTGAATTCATCGAAGTTGTACTCTGGCATTAATTCTGTTTTAACGTGGTTTACGGTTTCATTAAGTGCTTCCATAAACTTATTAAAATCTTCTTTGTACAAGAAAATTTTATGTTTTACAAAACTCCCATCATCAAAGCGTTTTTTGCTTTCAGTTATGGTAATAAAGTAGTCGTTACCTTTTGTTGATTTGACATCAAAGAAATAAGTTCTTTTTCCTGCCCTGATTTTCTTTGAGAAAATCTCTTGTTGATCGCCTTTTCTAAAATCCTCCATTGGTAATACAGTTTTTTTGTATTTTGAATATATCTTTAATTTAAATATTGGGCCAAAATAATCGATGCTTGGTATATTTCAAAATTATTTATCAAAAACCATTAAACCTATTTATGATCAATTGATTATAACTTATTAGTTTTAATCAATTTCTTCTAATAATTGGCTTTGGTATAAGTCTGTGTAACTTCCATTTAACAACAGCAATGCATCATGCGTACCTTGTTCAATAATTTCACCTTGGTTTAATAAAATAATGTGATCTGCATCTTTAACAGTAGAAACCCTATGACTGATGATAACAACAGTTTTATTTCGCATAAGTTGTTTAAGGTTAATTAGTATCTCCGATTCTGTTTTTGTATCAACTGCCGAAAAGCAATCGTCAAATATTAACAAATCAGGATTTTTAATAAGTGCCCTTGCGATAGAAACCCTTTGTTTTTGACCACCGGATAATGTTACACCGCGTTCTCCAATCATGGTATTCATGCCTTCAGGAAACTCTTGGATACTCGAAAGCAAGGCTGCTTGTTTAGCAGCGGTTTCTACTTTTGCATTTAGATCAGGTGCTAATTGAGAAACACCAAATGCAATGTTATTAGCAATAGAATCACTGAATAAAAAAACATCTTGTGGGGCATAGCCAATATGCGACTTGTAATCGATTAAATTTATTTCTTTAATATTTTTACCATCAACACAAATACTACCATTTGTAACATCCATTGTACGTAAAAGTAATTGTACCAATGTGCTTTTACCACTGCCTGTTGTACCCAATATTGCAAGTGTTTTACCCTTTTGCAATGTTAAATTAATGTCCCTTAATGCATAATCATTCTTCCCTTCATATCTAAAATCCACATCTTTTAACTCAATTTGTTTTTGAAAATGGAAAGGGGTATTTGAAGGATTGACAATTTCTGGTTGGGTGTGTAAAAACTCATTTAAACGCTCTTGAGAAGCAGCTGCACGTTGCACCAAAGAGGATGTCCATCCCAAAGATGCGACAGGCCAAGTTAGCAAGTTAACGTATATAACAAATTCAGTAATATTACCAATGGTTATTTCTCCTCGTAAAACGAAAATACCCCCTAAAAATACAGTAATTAAGGTGCTTAGTCCAGTTAAAAAAAGCATTAACGGAAAAAATGTAGCATCCACTTTGGCAAGACTCATGCTTCGCTTTTGGTATTCATTCACCTCTTTTTCAAAATCAGACCTAAAGTTTGCCTCAGCTCCAAATGCTTTTATCACCCTAATACCACTGAATGTTTCTTGAGCAAAGCCAGTGAGTTTAGATAATTGATTTTGTATGGCGTCACTCCTTTTATTAATGGTGTTGTTAATCCTAAAAATAGCATATGATAATATAGGTAATGGCAACAATACTAAGATGGCTAATTTGGCGTGTACCGAAAACATAATTGGAATAATTACCAAAAAAGTAGCCGTTAAATTAGTAAAATACATAATAGCAGGACCAATGTACATGCGCACTCTACTTACATCCTCACTGATTCGAGCCATTAAATCACCCGTATTATTTTTACGATAAAAAGAAGGTGATAATAATTGATAATGATAAAAAACTTCATTTTTAAGATCATACTCAATTAACCTACTCATTACAATAATACTTTGGCGCATTAAAAACATAAAAAAACCACGAATAAGAGCAAAAGCAATTATCAGAACCGCAAAAAACAAAACCACCTTGGTTACATTCAGACTAACCGCGTCTTGCAAATTAGTAGATTCGAAAAGTTTATAGGTATTGAGGTTATCCAGCAATAAATCAATGGCTAAACTAACGGCTTTAGCTGGAAAAGCAGAGAATAAATTTGAAATGATAACAAACAACATACCCAGAATTAACCGGTATCGATACCTGTAAAAATATTTATTAAGGTGCTTAAGCGATTTCATTGTTATTGTGAGTGGCAAAGCAACACAAAAAAGTGGAGTAAAAATAACGTCTTTACACTTTAAATAAGGATTAGAATAATTAATCATCAGTGTGTTAGACCCTAAATTATGAAAAAAGAAATTTTGGCTTACTTTTGCACCTCTTTTAAACTTAAAAACAAAGCCAAATTATGTCAACAACCCAAACGGCTGAAGCAGCCCAAATCGACATTTTTTCACAACTGCAAGCATACAACCACGAAAAATTGGTTTTTTGCCAGGACAAGCATACTGGATTAAAAGCCATCATTGCTATTCATAACACAGTGTTAGGTCCAGGCTTGGGTGGCACAAGAGTATGGAATTATGCCAATGATGCAGAAGCATTGAATGATGTTTTGCGTTTATCAAGAGGAATGACCTACAAAGCTGCAATTAGCGGTTTAAATTTAGGTGGTGCTAAAGCCGTAATTATTGGGGATGCCAAAACAATTAAAACCGAAGCTTTAATGCGTAAGTTTGGTCGTTTTGTAGAAAATCTAAATGGCAAATACATTACAGCTGAAGACGTAAATACCACCACACGTGACATGGAATATGTGAACATGGAGACTGACCACGTGGTTGGTTTACCTGAAAGCATGGGCGGAGGAGGTGATCCTAGTCCGGTTACTGCATATGGTGTATACATGGGAATGAAAGCAGCTGTTAAACATGCATTCGGTAACGAAAGTTTAAATGGAAAAAAAGTAGCCATTCAAGGTATAGGAAAAGTTGGTGGCCATTTATTAGAGCATTTACACAAAGAAGGTGCTAAGCTTTTTATTACTGATATTAACGAAGAGATGTTAGCTAAATACAGTAAAGAATTTGGCGCAACGGTAGTTAAAGGTGATGAAATTTATAGCATAGACGCAGATGTGTTTGCACCATGTGCATTAGGGGCTATTTTAAATACAGAAAACATTGGCAAACTAAAAGCCAAAGTAATTGCAGGAGCTGCAAACAATCAATTAGCAGATGAAAATGT
>CANHBJ010000201.1 GCA_947459075.1 Bacteroidota bacterium | reverse complement strand
TACGTAGCATACAAATACCCGCATAATAGTGAGATAAGTTACCTGCTTTTGTTCCACTGTATTCGTTAGCTAAATCAGCAAAACCTTTAATTGTACCATTGCCTTTTAAAGCAAGGTTAAAAGAGTCTATCTCAAATAACTGTTGTGCTTTAAACATTTCAACTTGCGCTTCTTGTTCGCGTGGTTCAAAATAGAATTTTTTCAAACCAAAATAACCTGAAACGGCAACAACCAATATTAAAATGGCCGTGTTAATATTCTTTTTATTTTTGGTGTAGATGTCTTCAACCTTGTGCGTTGTGTTGGCTAAGGCTGCATCTAAATCTAAATTATCGTTCTTCTTGTTTGTCATATTTAATTTAATCGGGTAAAAAATTCACTTGGTTTCAAGTATACAAAAATTATTCTCTAATAAAAGGATAATCTGATTGAACATACACATCTTCCCATAAAGCCTCAGGATCAGGCCATGCTGAGTTTTCTGCAAACTCTACCGAATCGTTAATAATGGCTTCAATTTTAGTTTCCATTTCATCAAACCATTTTTCATCGGCAAATTTATTTTTTAGCATGGTAGTTTTAACTACTTCTAATGGGTCTTTCTTTTTGTAATCCTCTACCTCTTCTTTGGTACGGTACTTTGCAGGGTCACTCATACTATGTCCGCGGTAACGGTAGGTGCGTATTTCTAAGTAAGTTGGGCCATCTCCTTTACGAGCACGATCAACAGCCTCAGCGATTGCTTCGTGCACTGTTTCAGGTTTCATTCCGTCAACTACATAACTTGGCATGGCATAGCCAGCACCAATTACACTCATATCTAATACATTGGTTGTACGTTCAACCGAAGTACCCATTGCATAACCGTTGTTTTCAACTATAAAAATAACTGGCAGTTTCCACAACATGGCCATGTTAAATGTTTCGTGTAATGCACCCTGACGCGCAGCACCATCGCCAAAACTACAAATAGTTACTTGGTCCCCACCTCTATATTGATCGGCTAGAGCAATACCAGCGCCAAGCGGAATTTGTCCACCAACAATACCATGTCCGCCAAAGAAGTTGTGCTCTTTACTAAACATGTGCATGCTACCACCTTTGCCTTTGCTGCAACCTGTAACTTTACCAAATAACTCGGCCATTACCTCGCGTGAAGGAATACCCAAAGCTATTGCATGTGCGTGGTCGCGGTAGGCAGTGATGTGTCTGTCGTCTTTACGTGTGGCACTAACAGTACCTGCAACTACAGCCTCTTGGCCAATATATAAATGGCAAAAGCCCTTTATTTTTTGCTGACCATAAAGTTGTGCTGATTTTTCCTCAAATCTGCGCATAAGCAACATTTGCTCGTACCAGCTTTCGTATGTTTCTTTCGTAAATTTTGTCTTTACCATATTGTTCCGAAGAACTGCAAAACTAATAAATTTCGGCATTGTGCAAAGCGTTTATCTATATATTGATAATGAGCATGTTATTTATATATTATCAAAAATCAACCTTCAAAAGTATATTCGCGTGTCATGCTTGCTATCGAAACGCTCCATTTACAGCAGTTTAAAAACTACACCTCGGCAAAAATTAACCTCCATGCGCAGGTAAATTGTTTTGTAGGTAAAAATGGGGCTGGTAAAACCAATGTGCTTGATGCCATTTATTATCTATCATTTACTAAAAGTTATTTCAACCCAAGCGATTTGCAGCATGTGTTGCATGGCGAAAATTATTTTAGCATCACGGCTACTTATAATAGAAATGATTTAGTTGAAAATGCGTTTCTGTTTTTTGAAAAAGGCAAAAAAGTGCTGAAAATAAATAATAACGAGGTAAAAAAATTTAGTGACCATATTGGACATTATCCTTTGGTAATGATTACACCCAATGACATTATGTTGTTGCACGAAGGAAGCGAAGAACGAAGAAAGTTCCTTGATGGCATGATAGCTCAATTAAATAAAATATACCTGAATGATGTGTTGTTATATAATAGGGTTTTGGAGCAACGCAATAAGCAGTTAAGGATATTTGCAGAACAGGGTCATATTGACCAAACTTTATTGGAAACATATAATACATTATTGATAAAACATGGTAACGCCATACATCAATATCGTAAGCAGTTTTTGGTTGAATTTGTTCCTGTATTTAACAATTTTTATAAGCAAATAGCAAATGCCAATGAAGAGGTAAGTATAAACTACCAAAGTGATTTACTAGCCAATGATTTTGAACAATTATTAATTGAAAACACCCAACGTGATTTGGCTGCACAGCGCACCACCAAAGGAATACACAAGGATGAATTGGAGTTTTGTATAAATGGTTATGCGATTAAAAAGTTTGGATCTCAGGGTCAGCAAAAATCATTTATTATTTCGTTAAAATTAGCTCAGTATCATTATTTAAAAAATAGAACAACGGTAAAACCACTTTTATTGCTAGATGATATTTTTGAAAAATTGGATGAGCAGCGGTTAAATACCCTTTTGCAAATGATAGCTAATGGTGATTTTGGCCAAATATTAATTACTGATACCCATTTGGAACGACTGCAATTGGTGTTTAATACCATGCCTGAAGTGGCTGTTAAATATTTTATGGTTGATGCAGGTAAAATAAGTGAGTTGGAATAGGGGGAGGAAATTAGAAGCACGAAACATAACTTAGTTTAGCGAATGATGAATATTGAACGTTGAATAATGAATTTCGAAATTTTGATGCATTTCAACAATTAGCCTCACTTTAACTTGGTAAGTAACAGAGGAAGTTAGAATATAAAAATCAATCATAAAATGAACGAAAATCTATCGTCTTCCTTTGAAGGAAGATAAGAGATGGATGTCTTGAGAGGAAATTAGAAGCACGAAACATAACTTAGTTTAGTGAATGATGAATATTGAACGTTGAATCATGAATTTCGAAGTTTTGATGCATTTCAACAATTAGCCTCACTTTAACTTGGTAAGTAAAAGAGGAAAATAGAATATGAAAATCAATCATCAAATGAACGAAAATCTATCGTCTTCCTTTGAAGGAAGATAAGAGATGGATTTTTTGGGAGTAAATCCGAAACGTTGTTCAGCTTAGCTAATGTTGATGTTTTGATTTACACCGCGTGTAAAACTTCTTAGCTCTTCCGTGTTTTCTGTTAGCCAACTAATTTTAGAATTAACCACAAGGCAAAATAAGAAACCACAAGGTTCACTAAGTTTTAAAATATGTATGCGACTATGCCTTGTGTACTTTGTGAATAACCTAGTGTACTTTGTGGTTCAACTCCTTCAAGTCTTTGCGTCTTCGCGGTGAAACTACTCTTGTCTCAAATTTGTTTTCAACTTTGAAGTAAATAATTTAAGATTTAGTGAACGGTATCATTAGTTTTGTATGGTTATGATGAAGAAAAAAGACAACGATCAAACCTTAAAAGAAGCCATTGGCGATTTTTTGAGGAGTGAAAACATGGATGGTAAATTGGCTGAGGTTAATGTGATTAATAAATGGGAAAGTATTGTAGGTAAATTGATAGCTGGACAAACCAAAAAAATTTATTTTTTTGATGGTAAACTTAATATTCAAATAGAATCTGCTGCATTACGCCAAGAGTTAAACTATCAGCGCTTTAAAATTGTTGAATTGGTAAACAAAGAAGCTGGAATGCAGTTAATAACCGATGTAGTTGTAAGATAATCTGAATTAATTACCCATGTCATCACACCACATTATAAGAGAGGGGCAAGAACCTGCATTAATTATAGCCAATGGCGAAAGCTGCTCAAACGAGTTGCTTGGGCAGTTATTAGAATGGAGCCCTTTTGTGGTGGTGCTTGATGGTGCCATAAACCGTGTGTTAGAGTTAGGTATAAAAATAGATGTGCTGTTGGGCGATTTCGACAGTAAAAACCATGCAGTAGAACAAATACTAGCGCAACAAAAAATAGAAATTGTACATACACCCGATCAAAATAAAACCGACCTACAAAAGGGGATTGAGTTTTTAATTGCCAGAAATTTTGATGCTGTAAATATTATTTGGGCAACAGGCCGCAGGGCAGATCATAACTTAAGTAACATAACAGACATTGTGCGTTACAAACAACAAATTAATATTGTACTGCACGATGATTATTCTAAGATTTTCCAATTGCCAAAACGATACCAAAAGTGGTACGTAAAAGACACCGTGTTATCATTAATGCCGGTTGGTGTG
>CANHBJ010000200.1 GCA_947459075.1 Bacteroidota bacterium | reverse complement strand
TATCTTTTATAGTTTCTTCAAAATTAACCTGTGCCTCATCAAACTTAACTTGTGCAGCTTGCTTAACCAAATTCATTACCTTACCAACTTCTTTTTTCTGATCGTTTGGTATGGTTTTAAATTCTTCAAATAAATCGTTTAATAAACCCTTTCGGCTTAAATATTTTAATCTAAACTGCTCGGTTTCATCGGCATTGTTTAACACAATACCTTCTAATTCTTTTTCTAAGGCTTTTAATTTTTCAATCATAACTCAAGTCCAAAACTAAGCAATTCAATTTAAAGTACTATTCACAATCGTTTAATCTTATATTACTTATATATAAAGGTTGTTATTATTAATAGGGTGTGAATTTGGCGTATAACTATTTTAAAATAATTAGGTTTTATAGTTATCCTTACTCAGTTAACATTAAACTAACATACTAACTTACTGTAATTCTTATATATTTTATACTTTATTAACAGCTGTGGATAGCTTAACTAACATACCATTCGTGATAAAATTAATTACTAATAAATGGGAACAAGATTAGGTTAGCATGTTTATAATGTCGCACTTATTAGGTTGATGGACTGTAATAAATAGTTATCAACCTGTTTTAGAAGGATAAAATGTCGCAATCCACATTATATGTTAATTACTCTATTAATACACTCTGTTCTAAGTCCCAATATGCTTTTAAAGTTAGTAATTGATCTAAATATTTAACTTTTTCAGGTTGCGTATTTGTGTTTAAATCACCTGTATCCCAAATTCCATTTCCATTACTATCATAAATGTACTTTACCTTATAAATACCGGGTATTACATTATCTAGGTTAATATCTAGGTTATTAGTAATAGTAAATTGGTAATTAACTATCTTTTCATCACTACTTAATAGTTGTAATAAGTATGGATGAATGTTATTTTTAGGTACTTTAACATGTAAAATTAAGTTTCCATATTCTTTTTTATTTTTCATTACATAAACAGCCTTTTCTTGTTTACTGTATTGATTATAATAATCTAAAAAAGCACTATCATTTAATAAAAGTTTATATGTAGTACTCTCCTCTTTTGGGTATATAACCTGTAATTCGAAATTATTAATTTGAAGTAGCTTATAGGCAAGTTTAATTGAATCCTTTAATAACTTAATTCGAGAGGTGTCTATTTTTATTATTGGATTAACGAAATTAATTTTTATAGTATCATTTAACTCTAATTGTCTGGTAATCGAAAATGTTGGTTTGTTTATCTTATTAACAACCCTTTGCTTTATAATTAGTTCATTATTTTGGTTGTTTATTAATGCATTAAATTTTAGTAAACTATCGGTTTTTAGGGTTGATGTAAATAAATAAAACGTATCTATATCTTGATTTCCTTTAATATATTTAAGATAATATTTATTTGAATTTTTAGGTTTAATACTTACGTTACTAGGTTTATAAATAACAAATACAAATTTATCTGGATCACGGTTAAATGTATCTATAACTCTACCTGGTTTATATAAGTTTGGATTAAATAATTTTAGAGTTAGGTTTTTATTATTACTATCAGTTGAGTTTATAATGTTATTTAAAAAAGCGATAGGCTCATTCACTTCTTTTTTAAGGTTTTTATTTTCGTCTTTAAACGCAATAATTTTATAGTTATTTTCGGGTAAATTTTTAATATTAAACAACCCATTTTCATTGGTTTTAGCCATGTAAATAGGTTTATTTTTAATAACAGTTGAATCATTAAATCCTGTTGTATAATAGAGTCCTACAGTAATATCATTTTCTGGTTTATTTGTAAAAGCGTTTTCTACTTTTCCACTAATATAATTCGAATCAATAATGTTACCTGTAGATAAAACATAAACAAAATCTTTCACTAAATTATTTTCCTTGTTATCACCAATTGCATTTCCAAAATTGATGGTATAGGTAGTATTAGGAAGTAAACTTTCTTTAAACCTAATTTCTAATAAACGACCTTTATTTATATACTCAGGTTTATTTTCTAAAGGAGGCGAAATGATAATTTGTTCTCCTGGATTATTGAGTTGTATAAATTCGTTAAACTTAAATTGAATATTATTTTTTGTAAAATTAGTACTTAGGTTTTTGGGTGATACATTTAATAGTTTTGGTGCTGTTAAATCACGTTCACCCCCAGTAGGATTAACTATCTGAGCGCATGATACCAATATCAAACACAAAAAAAGAAAAAATACGACAAATAAATTACGCATGTTTTACTACAAATAATAAACTGCTATGGTCGTTTTTATTCCATGCACTTACTGTAGATCGAAAACCAGAAATAGCCCCACGAACAAATTCAAATTTATTACCCTGGTGTACTTCGCTTCGCATGCTAATGTATGGTGCATCAAAGGGCATACTTTTGGTTTCAACAACTTTAAAACCGTGCTTTTCCATCAGTAGGTTAAAACTCTTTTGATTAAAATGGTATAGGTGTCTTGGTACATCATATCCATCCCAAAATTCTTTGTAGTGTTTTGCATCCCAACTATTACTATTTGGCACTGCAATAAACATTGTTCCAGTAGACTTTAATAAACGTTTTAACTGTAATAAGCGTTCATTCAATGCGTGTACATGCTCTAATACATGCCATTGTGTTATAACATCATAACCTTGTTCGGGTAGTAAATCAAGTTCGCTTTCGTTTTTAACTTCGTAACCAAACTTTTGTTTTACATAATCTACAGCCTCTTGACTTACATCAACACCCAGACTATTAAAAGTACCGTCTTTAACCACTCCGTCTAAAAAATATCCAAGCCCACAACCAAGATCCATTAAACTACCTGATGGTTGGTATGATTTGATATGTTTAAGTTTTTGAGTAATGCTATAATCTCGCACCCAATCATAAACCCTATACATAAAACTAAAACCCTTTTTATCTCCTGCATGAGATACATACCTATCGCTTTGATAATATGGACCAATTTCTTCTGTAGTTGGTCGAGGATTGGTAAACAGAAAAGTGCAGCTTGAGCAGCGGTACAAATCAAATTGATGACCTGTGGCCACAAAATCCTTGCAGGTTAATTCTTTATTAAGCTGCGTATTTCCGCATACAAGGCAAGCAGTAAGGTTTTCCATTAAAGCAAATAAACAAAATATTGGGCTATTAAACCCAATAGGTTTTATACAGGTTGTTTAAAAGTATTATCTTCCTAAATGCACCATAAGCACACTCACATCTGCAGGCGAAATCCCACTAATTCTTGATGCCTGTCCTAATGTTTTCGGTCTTTGTTTGTTTAACTTTTCTCTCGCTTCTTTTGAAATAGATTGAACAGCAATAAAGTCGAAATCATCTTTTATCCTTACATCTTCTAAGCGATTCATTTTTTCAACCACTTGTTTTTCTTTCTCTAAATAGCCCTCATATTTTAACAACACCTCAGCTTGTAGTAGGGCTTCATTATCGTAAATACTTAGTAATGCTTTTGTTTCAGGTAAAGCATTTGTGATGTCCTTAAGTTCAACTTGTGGCCTACTTAAAATGGCATCCAGCTTATAGTTTTGTGGTATAGTAGTGGTTCCTAATTCAACTAGTAAAGGGTTTATTTCCTCTGGAGTTATTGAAGTTTTTTTGAAATATTTAATAATGTTATCTGTGTCACTTATTTTCTTTTCTACCGCACGCAAACGATTTTCACTAGCTAAACCTAGGTTATAACCTTTTTCTGTTAATCTAATATCAGCGTTGTCCTGACGCAATAAAATTCGGTATTCGGCCCTTGATGTAAACATTCTATAGGGCTCATCAGTTCCTTTGTTTACCAAATCATCAATTAACACACCGATGTATGCATCACTACGTTTTAAAACAAAAGGATCTTGCTTTTTTACTTTTTGATGTGCATTAATCCCTGCTATCAAACCCTGACAGGCTGCCTCTTCATAACCCGTAGTGCCATTAATCTGACCCGCAAAAAATAGATTTTCTATTAAGTGTGTTTCTAAGGTGAGCTTAAGTTGGGTTGGTGGAAAATAATCGTACTCAATAGCATACCCTGGACGGAACAATTTTGCTTGTTCAAAACCTGGTATTAACCTGATTGCTTCAAATTGCACATGATCGGGTAACGAAGTAGAAAAACCATTTACATAAATCTCTACGGTATCCCAACCTTCGGGCTCAACAAATATTTGATGCCGGTTTCTTTCTGCAAACCTGTTAATTTTATCTTCAAT
>CANHBJ010000199.1 GCA_947459075.1 Bacteroidota bacterium | reverse complement strand
TAGTTCTCATCATAACCCGGCCATAAACTCCCAATACTAGCCAATGTGATAATTGGCCTATTGGGATCTAATTTTAATTCATCGCAAAATTGTGTTTTTGTTTTGACGTAATCTTGATTGAAGTATTGATCAAACTGACATGCTCCAGTTATATGAATTTTATCTTCGGGGAACCCCATGAGTTCCACTGCTTCTTGTTTATTGAAATCGTTCCAAACCAACAATTCATCAGGGTAAATGCGCAAGCCTTGGTGTAGGTTATCCCAACTTCTTACTGCACCAATGGTTTTAATTCCCAATTTTTTTGCTGTACTCCATAATTGTGTTTCTTGCCTATACATTGGGTTGGTAATTAAAATCAAGTTACAATTTTCTTTCTTCAGAATCTCCTCAATCTTATTATCCGTTCTAAAGTAGTTTGCATAACGTTTCAGCATCCAATGATGCAAGTATGTTGATTTTAATTTAACTCGTTTCCGAATGTTTTCTATGCGTAATTCTTTAGAAGAGGGGGTATAGGGCAATAAGGGATATACCTTTACACCTTGTGCTTCCCAATATTTTTTAAAAGCAGGTACTCGTTCTGCAGGGGTAAAGAAAATTACTTTATGGCCAACTTGTTGCAACTTAACAACTAAGTCGTTTTCAAAAAAATCGCGAATTACACGACCTTCACTAAAGGATATGGCAATGGTTTTACTCATTGTTATTTGTTTGTGTTGGAAACCAATTTTCCGCTTGTTTTTCTTTTTCCCCTGGTTTTAAAGGTGCATAAGTAACTAATTGTTTTAAGTAGCAGATACGTATGCCAGCTTTTAGCATACGTTTCCACAAATCTTTATCATGTGGTCTGTTATATTTGTATGTATCATCACGGTATTTAAAGCAATTTAAATACTTACGGTACATTACAGATGATCTTGCTATTTTCAATTGTTTCGGGTCTGGATTGTCAGAAATATCCCAGTGTTCCATATTACGTTGTTCATGGTGTATACCATAAACAAATTCTGCGTTAGTATCATAAGCAAGTTTTAACATGAGTTCTATACGGTTGGGGGTGTAAATTTCGTCATCATCTAAATGCGCAATCCATTCGCCATTTGCCATATCTATTGCTAAATTAGATGCTTTCGTGCCACCTACGCGCCATCTATGAAATTTATTAGCAGGGTATTTAGCGGGTTCGGGCAAATTATAAAACCTAATGCGGTTATCTTTAAAAGATTTTAGTATTTCTTCTGTATTATCAGTACAATGATCACCTACAACTACAATCTCAAAATTTTGATAGGTTTGATTAAGTATTGATGGAATAGAACGCTCTTTTAACATCTGACTTCTATTTAACGTAGGTATTGTTATACTGACTAATGGTTGATTGAATTTATCATATCGATGTTCATTTACATTTCTTAGTTGTTTATAAGTACTTTGCTCTTTTAGGTTTATATCGTACCAAATGGTTCGAAATACATGGTATAGTTTATAGAGGGGTTGTATTATTTTTTGCATGTTTATAAACGTATCCAGCTTTCAGGAATTAGGTCAGAGGTATCGTGAGGTAAACCAGCAAACCAGATTTTAGGTGCAGTAATTATTTTTTCTGTTGATGCATTAAGCCATGCTCCCCACCAACTGAAAGAACTATTGGCTAGAATATGATGTTTGCACTTACTCATTAGTATTAAATCTTCGTAATCTGCAGTTGTATTTTCAATATATGTAACTCGTTCGCAACCGCTAAATAATTCGGGATGTGTTTTAACCCAATTCAAATCATCCGTGAAAACAAAAAAGTGTGCATCTGGTATTCGTGTTAATAGATATTGAGTTGCAATTTGATAATATTCAGTTGTACAAGTTCCAAATCGTTCAGCAAATTTTGGAACACTCACATAATCGCCTCTGCGAATGTGAATACTAATAGCATGAACACTACTGATTTTATTTGCATAGTGTTGTGCGTTATCACTTAATTTATTCTTTAGGGTTAGGTTTTTTCTTAATTGCGGAATAACCTTAGTAAAGTATTTTTCAGTTTGCCAATTTCCAATTAACAAGTGGTTTTTCCCAATTTTATTAATGGAGGGTGTATAATGATAATGGGGTTCTTGTATGATTGAAAACCATTTTAAAGGGATCAGTTTTTTAAAAAATCGGTAACCTTTAATAGAAGTAATTTGTTTTTGTTTTTTCTCGTATTTTCTTATTTCTTCGGATGTGGCAATAGGTACTTCGATATTAAATACATCAAGTTTATAACTTCTAATGTTATCCTCTTTTTCGTAGTCGGAAAGGTCAAGTTTTAGCATCGTATTTAATTCGGTGCTCAACTGTAAACCAATGGCATATTGAAACAACTGATTGCCCAAACCTCCTCGAAGTTTACTGGTGATCATTTCTTAAAATTGCTAAATAGTTTATTGTCATAAAAATTTCTAAATCTTCTCTGTATTTATCTATTGGAACAATACCATCTTTAACTATTCTGTATATATTATAATGAGGATTTAAATGAGTGAAAAAATCTTTAAAGTAGGTTCTTGAGTCAATATTACATCCTCCAAATTCAAACTGTATTGCTTTAATTTTTCGCTCTTTAATCATTCGCTCACATCCCTTTAATACCTCCAACTCATGTCCTTCAACATCCATTTTTAAAAAGTCGATAGCATGTATTCTATGTTCTTCGCAATATGAATCGAGTGTTTTAGTAGTAATGTATTCTGTTTGATGAAGGGTTTTATTAATAAAGGTTAAGTCTCTATCATATACAGATGCTAATCCTGATGAATCCTTATCAGAGTATAAGGTTAATGAGCCATTTTGTGAGGATAGCGCTAATTGATTAGCATATAAATTTGAAATATCCTTGGTGTTTTCACTAAATTGAGTGTATGTTTTAAGTGAGGGTTCAAAAGCATGTATAGCTGCTATTTTATTTCCTAAATGTGCATGTACGGTTGACGTGTACTTTCCGATATTAGCACCAACATCAAACACCACATTATCTTTTTTATTAATTAAGCACATGGAAATAGCATTTAATTCACCGCTGGTTTCCATGTAGTCACCACTACCGTAATTCATGCCCTTAAGGCCAATCCTGTATAATTTTTCGAAAAATGGCTGATACTTTATTTTACCGATAATTTTTTTTATGATTTCCTTAAGCATATGCTCAGTTTAATTGTTTCTAAGGTTAATTATGAGTATCTATTGAAATATATTTTTACCAAAACTCGGGCTCGTTTTTATGAAAGGAATGGCAACCAGAGGGCATATTGAAACAATCGATTAAACTGCCCACTTTGAAGTTTACTGGTAATCATTTTTTAACAAACCAAAAGCAACCGCAACCATATTTCTGTTCTGATACTAAATCAGTATCCGCTTCCCATATAAACTCGTTGTTGTCTGTAACCAGTGAAAAGTTGCGTAACTCAAATTCAGGGAATAATTGTTCAATCATTTCAAATGAGTAAATCCGGTGTGCATTAAATTGGATACGGGGTTTACCCATAGGAACAACGAACAATAGGTTTCCATTAGGCGCAATAACTCGTTTAAGTTCTTCAATTGCTTTTATATCACCATCAGGGTCTATAGGGTCACCATATCTTCCTAGCCCTATATGTTCAATGGTGTGCATACATGAAATTGATTCAACGCTACTGTCGGCAAACGGTAAGGCTGTTAAATCCCCTCTCATACTTTTTAGATTTGATAGTGTGAGTGGAGCAGGGCGGTAATCATAAAAATCTACAGGTAAAAAAGCCGATAGTTGTGTACAAAAGTTCAGAGTAGATGATATGTCAATATGTTTGCTCGGGCTGATTTGTTTCACAATTCTTGAAGCCCATGCTGGATGATAAACATAATGTGCGTCAAAACCTGTTGTTGCAGTCGCATCGTATAAACAAGCTTTTATATCCTCGTCATTAATTGTGAATCGGTTTTTGCTTAATTTCCTGAATTCATTTAATTCAGCGTAGAATTGTTTTTGTTTCTCTGTTTTTCTAAATCGATTAATGATTTTTCCTATCATGGTTAGGTTTAAATTAAAACTTGTATAATATCACCAGTAACGCTCATTTTAAACTTTATGGTTTTTTCCTTGAAAAAATTATCAAGTTCTTGAATGGTAGAATAGTTATTTGTTCCAACAAACAAAAATTATACAATGACTATTGTTTCTTGTCTATATTTCTTATGCGTTTATTTCCC
>CANHBJ010000198.1 GCA_947459075.1 Bacteroidota bacterium | reverse complement strand
TTTGGATAGTACTGGTTATAATATTTCGCTAGAACGATTTGATAATTATAAAGTAAGTCAAAGGGTATTTGCCAATAGGTTATTATGGAACAGAGAAACACAAAATTGGCGGCTCGAGTATTATCAGCGAAGACTATTTAAAAATGGGATAGAAATAATAGAAAAAGGAGACAAACTTGATACATCACTTAGAATAAGCCCAGATGAGTTTGTTGTAAAATCACAGTTTGTTTCATCCATGACAAATCCAGAGCTAAACGAATACATTAAACGAGAAAAAGAAAAAGGTTCAGCAAGTATTAGTAAATATTACGTTGAATTGTATAAACGAATTGCTACACCATTTTCATTTTTCATTTTAACACTTTTGGCTATTGCCATTTCCTCACGAAAAAGCAGAGGTGGCACAGGATTGCATTTGGGTATTGGTATATTTCTGACATTTACTTTTTTATTGGTTATACAAGTGTTTAATACGCTAGGTGTTACCAACGTATTACCACCTGCAATTGCCGTTTGGATACCGAATGTGCTATTTATGATTATTGCACTATTAATGACTAAATCGGCTCCGAAATAACTTATGCAGGTAAACAAGTTTATTCAACTTCACATCATTATTTTATTTTGGGGATTAACCCCTGTATTAGGGAAGTTTATTTCTTTTGGTGCTTTAGATTTGGTTTGGTACAGATTGGCCATTTCACTTTTGGGTTTATTACTTTTTATGTGGTACATAAAACAACCTGTAACTATGGAAATTAAATCCATAATACATATAGGTTTAATAGGAACAACAGTAGGTTTACATTGGTACTTTTTTTATAATGCTATTAAAGTAAGTAATGTAAGCGTTACCATGGCCGGATTTAGCACCTTAACCTTATTTGCAAGCCTTATGCAACCACTCCTACTTAAAAAGAAATTCTTTTGGGGTGATTTTATTTATGGTATAATTTTGGTAATTGGGTTAGGTATTATTTTCAAGTTTGAAACTGACCAATTAGCAGGAATAATTTACGGAATATTAGCCGCATTAACAGGAGCTTTTTTTGGAGTTTACAATGGTAAACTAATAGCTACACATGGTGCGTATAAAATTACTTTTTACGAGTTTATAGGCGCTCTTATATTCATCACAATAGCCAAATTAGGTTTTGATGAAAAAGGTTTTGAGCTGCCATCTATAGGCATTAGTGATGGTATTGGGTTAATTATTTTAAGTGTGCTATGTACAATAATTGCATTTACTTGGAGTATTGAAATATTAAAACATTTTAGTCCACTTACAGTAATTATAACCAATAACCTAGAACCTGTTTACGGCATTGTATTTTCGCTTTTGTTATTTGGCGATACAGAATACATGAGCAGCGGATTTTATGTTGGAGCTGTAATTATTTTAATTAGTGTATTTACCTACCCGCTAATAAAACAGCGGTTTGTAAACGATATCTAAATTAAACTCAATTAAAATGAAACGATTTATTTATTTGATTTTATTAATTGCTGTTGGAAAAATAACTTTGGCACAACAATCTTTTAAACAAGGTGATTTATTGTTTCAAAACTTAGATTGTGGCCCTTTGTGCGATGCCATAGAGCAAGTTACTTTTGGTACAGACAGTTTAAAGTTTTCACACATTGGTTTAATTTACATCAAACAAGATAGTGTTTATGTGATTGAGGCTATTGGGAAATCGGTTACATTAACGCCATACCATCAGTTTAAAAACCGAACACAAAACCAGCTATATTTAGGTCGTGTTAAAGCAGATTATTCAGCTTTAATTGACAGTGCTCTTTCATTTGCCATCAAACAAATTGGTGTACCCTATGATGAGCCATTTTTATACAACAATCAAAAGTACTATTGCAGCGAGTTGATTTATGATGCATTTAAATCATCAAACCAAAACAAACCGTTTTTTGAATTAGAACCTATGACCTTTAAAACACCTAATAGCAATGATTACTTTAAGGCATGGGTTGATTATTATAAAAAGTTAAACATTGAAATACCCGAAGGTAAACCAGGTATTAATCCTGCCGGAATATCGCGCAGTAACAAAATTAATTGGTTAGGCATTATAAATTAAAAGTATGGTAAAGCATATTGTATTTTGGAAATTAAAAGATGAAGCCAATGGCATGAGTAAATTAGAAAATGCCACATCCATCAAACAAAAACTAGAAGATTTAAACGGCAAAATTGAAGGTTGTATTAAACTAGAAGTTGGCTTTGATTTTTTACACTCGGCAGAAAGTGCTGATGTAGTTTTGTATAGTGAATTTGAAAATAAAGAAGCGTTAGATTTTTACGCAAATCACCCCTTACACAAAGCTGTAATGCCTTTTATTGCTGAGGCTAGAAGCGAGCGCAGGGTTGTTGATTATGAATTTTAACATGATTTAATCAATCCACCGAAATAGACTGATGGATTGGTTTATGTATTTGCTAAAATATCACTCAATAATTTTTTAGCATGGCCAATACCTGAAATATGCTGTACACCCAATATTAAACTTTTAGGAGTTTGTTTAAGCTTACAACGTTGTGCATTGTGTTGCACGAAAGTTAGCATTTTAGTAAATAATTCACTTTGGTAATAGGCTTGTTTTTTCTCGTCAGGGAAATAGGCTGCAAACGCACTATTTTTCATTACTATTTTTTCGAAACCCAATAATTTGGCCAATTCACGTAGTTTAATCATTTCAATTAGATCCCAAACTTGCGGTGGTAATTCACCAAAACGATCTTTCATTTGAACCGCAAATTGATCTAATTGCGCCTCACTAGTTAATGAAGAAAGCTCATTGTATAAACTCAAACGCTCGGCTATATTCCTAACATAATCATCAGGAATTAATGCTTCTAAATCAGTTTCAATCGTACAATCTTTGGCCTCTATTTTATGAATTTGTTCTTCTTTAAATAATTCTGCAAATTCATCTTCTTTTAATTCCTGAATGGCCTCGTCCAAAATTTTATTGTACATCTCAAAACCAATTTCGGCAATAAAACCACTTTGCTCACCACCCAATAAATTACCTGCACCACGAATGTCCAAGTCACGCATGGCCACGTTAAAGCCACTTCCTAAATCACTAAACTCTTCAATGGCTTGTAACCTTCTGCGGGCATCATTGGTAAGTGTGTGCATGCTTGGTACCATTAAATAACAAAAAGCTTTTTTATTGCTACGCCCAACTCTACCTCGCATTTGGTGCAAATCACTCAACCCAAACATGTGGGCGTTATTTATAATTATGGTATTTGCATTACTAATATCTAAACCACTTTCTATAATGGTAGTTGCAATTAAAACATCATAATCGGCTTCTATAAATTTAAGCATAACATCTTCCAATTTATCGCCTTCTAATTGTCCGTGAGCTACACCTACTTTTACACCAGGGCAGATACGCATTATTCTATCAGCTAACTCATAAATATCTTTAACACGATGATGCACAAAAAATACCTGACCACCACGCTCTACTTCCGCTAAAATTACTTCCTTCACCAAATCATCGCTGTAGCTGTGTAACTCGGTAGTTACTGGTTGGCGGTTAGCTGGAGGTGTATTGATTACTGATAAATCCCTTGCACCCATTAACGAAAAATGTAAGGTACGGGGAATAGGTGTTGCAGTTAGTGTTAATGAATCAACGTTTACCCTGAATGCTTTTAATTTTTCTTTAGCAGCAACACCAAACTTTTGTTCTTCATCAATAATCATCAAGCCTAAATTTTTAAATTTGATGTCTTTACTTAAAATTTTGTGTGTACCAATTAAAATATCAACCTGCCCTTCGGCAACTTTTCGTTTTACTTCTTTTTGTTCTGCAGCCGAACGAAATCTATTTACATAATCAATGTTACAAGGAAAACCTTTTAAACGCTCTTTAAACGTGCGGTAATGTTGATTTGCCAAAATAGTGGTTGGCACTAAAATAGCTACCTGCTTGCTATCACAAACTGCTTTAAAAGCAGCACGTATGGCAACTTCTGTTTTACCAAACCCCACATCACCACAAACCAATCTATCCATAGGGTGCGGACTTTCCATATCCTTCTTTACATCTGCAGTTGCTTTACTTTGATCGGGCGTATCTTCATACATAAAACTCGCTTCTAATTCTACCTGCATATAGTTATCAGGCGAATAAGCAAATCCTTCTTGAGCTTTGCGTGTTGAATACAATTTAATCAAGTCGCGGGCAATGTCTTTTACCTTTTTCTTGGTGTTATTTTTTACTTTTTCCCAAACATCACTACCCAATTTG
>CANHBJ010000197.1 GCA_947459075.1 Bacteroidota bacterium | reverse complement strand
GGAAAATTATTCAATAATTCCAATTGTGGCGAAAGCCTTACCCAGTTGTTGTATTGGGGGTGTACATAATCATTACATAAGTATAAGCATGAAGGGTAATTAATAAAAGAAATTCGGGCACCAGCATTGCCGTAATATTGGCCTTTACTGTCTTTTTTTATGCGCAAAAGATCAATTACAAAAGGCTGATTGGCTCTTGTAAAATCATCATTTTTACTAAACCAGATGGTATATGCTTTATGGCTTTGCATTTGCCATTGGTTATTAAATAAAACATAACCCCAATGTTTAGGCAGCTTAAGGTTATTAATACTGGCAAATGTGCAAAAAACGGCAATGGTTGTATCGTTATGCATAAATACACCGCCAATTTTTTCTACACTTAATGTGTCTATGGTAAAAAATTGTTTTTTTAAAATTTCGCCATTAGGGTTGTATAAACTAAGTACCAATTGCTTTTGGGTGTAAAAATATGGGTAGGCAGTACTGGCCAACAACACATTGTTGTTGGCCAATAAGCATGCCTCGCCCGGTATTATTTGTTGGGCATAAACAGGTTGTTTATGCCCAAACAATAACACCAAGGTTAGTAATATGGTTAAAAGTTTCATGGTACTAAAGTATGGAATTTTGTAAATTTCTAAGTTGTGTAGGTGGTAATGGTTGCCAACTGTAATGTTTAAAGGTTATATCCGGCCTGTAATTGCATTGCCATTTACAAATCGTCCAACTTTTGTAGCCAACATTGGGTGTATAGCATTGAAAAAAATAGCAAGCTCCATCTGATTCACCTTTGGATGGCCAAGCTTGCGCCACATATTTAATTTCGTTTACAGCGTAAAACCCAAAATTAAATGAAGATAATTTACTGTTTATTTCATTTTTTTTCTTGTTAAAAGCCACGGCTATTATTCTGTTTCTGTTTTTCCAAAAAAAGTTCATTTGTGCTCCGTTTACCTCTCTAAAATCTGTTAAGTTAAAATGATTTTCTGAATTGTAGTAACTTAGTAATGCCGAAGGTTGTATATCGTATGGTCCTTCATCTCCCTGGCCTAAACCATGTGTTGATGGATTTCCGCAATTAACAGCTACATCTAAGGGCGTAATATTCTCGTTAATAATTCCCTGTGAAGACTCTTTGTTAATTAATGGTACTACTGTTGTTATACCATTGATTTCTTTATCAGAAGGAACAATTTTGCTGTTTGTGGGTATTGCTATTGTACCGGGTAAAATGGAAGGGTCTGTCCAGCAAAGTGCGTTGTTCGATAAGATGTCATGAGCCGCTTTATCAGCTGTTAGTTTAGATTGAATTACGCCAATACTACTAGGTGTAACGCTCCAATTATTATTTAAAATATAACCAAAGTAATTGTATTTGCCATGTCCGGTAGCTTGCTTGCCTTGTTCAGGTGTTGATTTTGCAACCCAAGGTATTTTGTAACTTGGGGTAAATTTTGCTAAATAAGAGCTATTAGCAGATGTCCATTCTAAATCTGAGGTGGCATAAAATTCTCCCGATGAGAATTTTACTGTAGTTTTAATTATTGCAGAACTATCGTTGTAGCTTACTACATCTAAATTTATCTCATGTATTTTTCTTTCAACAATTTCTGTTGAGGTTGTATGCGATTTAATTGATTGCAAAGTTTTGTCGAAAAAATGGCAAGCATTTTTGTTTGTAAATCTGCCATCACTGGTCATAGGAATAGTGTTTGTAAATTCGGTTGTACTTACAATTTCAAATGTTGTATCCACTTCTGATAGTGCAACATTTAATCCGTAATGTACTTAACATTTCTGTTTCATTCATAGTTGCATCTAGGTTTGGCGATGAACCATCTACTAAAGGTAAATTTTTGTGAGCAGAGTAATTGGTCCAGAATGTTGAAAGTTGACTGCCAATAATGTCGCTGGAGAAATTAGCATTTGGACTTGTGTTGCCAAGCTCTTTAGTTTCTGTGATTTCTTTTTTGCAAGAGTTTAATACTAAACTCATGCCACTGAAAACTACAATCCCTGTAATTTTCAATTTTTTTAGTTTTCGGTTGTACATATAATATTAAAATATGTACATAATTAAGTATTTTTTATTCAAATGACAAATATGTCATTGAAATGAAGCTTTACTCTATTGTAATTGTAAACTTGGGGCAAATTAAAAATATCAAATTACTTAAAGCGGTTTCTCGTGGTTTAAAACAATTACGGGTTACAAGGAAGCTTACCCAAGAACAAGTATTTAACGACACGGGAATTCATGTTGCACGAGTAGAAACAGCAACATATAATATCACCATTAGTACTTTAGATGCACTTTGCAAATATTATGGACTTACCCTAAAGGAGTTTTTTAATGAATTAGGTAGTTAATATCGTAAAATACCCCTCCGCTACCTGCCATGAATCATACCAATTGTAATGATTTTTAGTGCCAACTAAAAATTATTTTACAATGGTGATGCCGTTATTACATGAAAATAGTGAAATAAGGTGCAATCCGAAATTGAACTATGTTGAATGTATAGTCGGTATTAATATCTTCGCACCTCAAAATTTTAGTGCGTTGAATTTACAGCAGTTGATTGGCCTATACAGCCAGAGTGAGAAATATGCAACCCTAGCCGCGGCTTTAAATCAAAGCAAAACGGATGTGGTGCAACTTAAGGGTTTGGTTGGTTCGGTTGATGCCGTGCTAGCAGCAACTTATTATGCCCAAACAAATCGTTCGCAGTTATTTGTTTTTAATAACCAGGAAGATGCCCGATACTTTTATGCCGATTTAGAGAATTTACTCGAAGGTAAAACGGTACTTTATTTTCCACCATCATACCGCAAACCATTTGTTGTTTCACAACAAGATAGCACGCAGGTTTTAGAGCGTGCCGAAGTACTAAATAGGTTAAATCAACACAGCTCAACTGGAGAGTTGGTGGTTACTACAGCCGAGGCACTTTGCGAGTTGGTTATTGGCGAAAAAGAACTTACTCAAAATACATATGAACTTAAAGTAGGGCAGGCGTTTGATTTGGAATTTTTCATGGAATTCCTCACCGAGCACCATTTTGAACGTGCCGATTTTGTTTATGAAGCTGGACAGTTTAGTATACGTGGTGGTATTGTTGATGTGTTTTCGTTTAGCAACGATCAGCCTTACCGCATTGAATTAAATGGCGAAGAAATTGAAAGCATACGTACTTTTGATCCAAATACGCAGTTATCGGTTAAAAAAGTAGATCGCTTTTTTATCATACCTAATGTTCAAAAAGAAACAGCATCAAGCAAGCGTAATTCTATTTTTAGTTACTTACAACACGATACCATTGTTTGGACGTTGGATGCGGCATTCTCGCAACAACAAATTGAATTGGGTTGGGAGAAAGCGTTAAATGTTATTGAAAAATACAAGCCTGAAGAAGGTGATGGTCCGCTTGAGCCCATCGAACATTTATTTGATACGCCTCAGGGTGTGATTAACCAATTAAAAAAATACCACATTGTTGAGTTCGGTACACGCACCAAATTCAAAGCATCAACAAGTATCAATTTTGAAATCAGTCCGCAGCCGTTGTTTCATAAAAACTTCAAAATGCTGATTGAAAACCTAAAGCAAAATCAAGCCAATAACTTAACCAATTTAATATTCAGTGACAGCAGTCGTCAAGTAGAACGTTTGTATACCATTTTTGATGATTTAGATAAAGACGTAAAGTTTGAACCGCTGTATCATGCACTATCAAAAGGTTTTATTGATTACGAAGTAAACTTGGCGTGTTATACAGAGCACCAAATATTTGATAGGTTTTACCGTGGTAAAGTGCGCAACAGTTACAGCAAAAGCCGCATTATTACATTAAAAGAATTACGCGATTTAAAGCCAGGCGATTTTGTAACACATATTGATCATGGCGTTGGGCGTTTTGCCGGGTTAGAAAAAATTGAAATAAACGGACGTATTCAAGAGGCAGTTCGTTTGGTGTATCGCGATAACGATTTACTTTATGTAAGTATAAACTCATTACATAAAATTAGCAAGTTTGTTGGTAAAGATGGCAACGAACCACGCGTACACAAATTGGGTAGTGATGTTTGGGAAAAAGTAAAAAATAACACCAAGAAAAAGGTAAAAGACATTGCCCGTGACTTGATAAAACTATATGCTTCACGCAAAGCTCAAGAAGGATTTGCCTATTCGCCTGATAACTATATGCAGGTAGAATTAGAGGCGAGTTTTATGTATGAAGATACGCCCGATCAAAGTAAAGCAACTGCAGATGTTAAGAAGGACATGGAAAGTCCGCACCCTATGGATAGATTGGTTTGTGGTGATGTGGG
>CANHBJ010000196.1 GCA_947459075.1 Bacteroidota bacterium | reverse complement strand
ATGATCAACATACCTATTTGCAATCATTAAACGAGCGAAATGACAGCGCAACCATGGCAGCAGGAATAGAGTGTAGAGAGCCATTTCAGGACTATAGAATTGTAGAAGGCATAGGCACACTAAATACAAATTGGCTTACTGCAGGAAAAAAAGGGAAAAAGATTTTATTTGAAACAATGAAACATCATTTACCAGATAACATTACTAGTTTCAGAAAAATTGGATTGTCGGTTCCATGGATAAAACAGATAAAAGAAAGTGAGAGCTTGAGTGAGTTGTGGAACAGCTTTGTAATTTCACATAAGTTTAATCAAGAAATTTTAGACAAGGTAGATTTAAAACCAGCCATCGCAAGTATCAATAAAGGAGAGAGCAGCCATTATGAGCCACTCGTACTACAATATTTTATGTATTATATTTGGACACAAAATCACCTATAGTAATTTGGCAGGCCTGCTATCAAATTTAATTTATAAATATGCTCCTATCTTTATTCAAAATATAGGTATAAGTATTTATGGATATAAATGGAAAAAAAGAAGATTTGGAGGTATTTTTAAAAGTGAATATAAACAATATATAAATAGAGAATCCTTTACTAGAAATGATTGGATTAATTATCAAAATTCAGAACTTAAAAAACTGTTTAATCATGCACAAAAGGAGGTACCCTATTACAAGGTTTTATTTGAAAAACACCATATCGATGTTAATAAAATTGATTTAATATCATTAAAAGAGGTTCCATATTTAGAAAAATCAACTTTAAGAGAACTTGGAGAAAAATCACTTTTATCGTTTAAAAAAGAGTATGGTGGTGAGTTCTATTCGAGTAGTGGAAGTACAGGAACTCCGACCAAAATCCTATTTTCATCAGCCATGCATCAGAGATGGAGTGCCGCCTTTGAAGCACGTATTAGAAATTGGGCGGGTCTATCAATAAAAAACTCAAGAGGCACTATTGGAGGTAGAAGAGTGGTATTAAAAGGAGAAAGCAAAGGACCATTTTATAGATATAATTATTTTGAAAAGCAGGTCTACTTTTCCGCTTATCATATAAATTACGCAAATACTTCTAACTATTTAGAAGCTATGAATAAGTATCAATTAGACTATATGACAGGATATGCCATGAGTAATTTTTTTTTAGCACGATTTATTGAGGATAATAACTTTAAAGCGCCAAAATTAAAAGCAGTAATTACAAGTAGCGAAAAGCTTACTGAAGAAATGCGTAATACATTTAAACGTGTTTATGGATGTAAAACCTATGATAGTTATAGCGGAGTTGAAGCATGTGGTTTAATAAGCGAGTGTGAATATGGTAAACTACACATTAGTGAAGATGTTGGTCACATCGAGTTAATTAAAGAAGATGGTACTAATGCTGATTTAGGGGAAATTGGCGAAATGGTTTGTACAGGATTTTTAAACTATGATCAACCTTTAATTAGATATCGAATTGGTGATATGGCAAGGCTAAGTTTAAAACAATCTTGTGAATGTAAAAGAAACATGCCAATTATTGATGAAATAATAGGACGAGTAGAAGATACAGTTGTTGGTCAAGATGGTAGAAAAATGGTAAGATTCCATGGTATATTTATTAATATTCCTAAAATTATAGAAGGTCAAATTATACAACATACATTAAGTCAATTCGAAATTAAGCTAGTTACAAGTAACCAATTATCATCAGAAGAAATTGATTTAATTAGGCAAAGAATGAAATCTCAACTTGGAAAAATCGAGCTGAATATAAATATAGTAGAGTCAATTCCACGTAACAATAACGGCAAGTTCCAAGCAGTAATATCCCATGTGAAATAACAATGAAAATCTTAACCATAATTGGAGCCCGTCCACAATTTATTAAGGCGGCAGCACTTTCTAGAGAAATAAAAAAACACACACAACTTAATGAAATTATAGTACACACTGGGCAACATTTTGATGCAAACATGAGCGATATCTTTTTTGAAGAGATGGAAATACCTAAGCCACATTACAACCTAAATATCAACGGCCTTTCACACGGTGCGATGACTGGCCAAATGTTGGAAAAATTAGAAGAGGTAATGCTTCAAGAAAAGCCAGATTTAGTATTGGTTTATGGTGATACTAACAGTACCATTGCAGGGGCATTAGCCGCTAAAAAACTAGATATTAAAGTGGCACATGTTGAAGCTGGATTACGCAGCTTTAACATGCAAATGCCAGAAGAAATAAATCGTATTTTAACTGATAGAATTAGTGATTGGTTGTTTTGCCCAACAGATACTGCAGTTAATAATTTGAAAAATGAAGGTTATAAAAACATGCCATGTCAAATAATTAAAACAGGGGATGTAATGGAAGACGCAGCAATATTTTATGGAGAAAAGGCTTCAAAAAAATCAACAATCTTAAAACAACTTAATCTAATAGGAAAATCTTATATTCTTTCAACAATTCATAGAGCAGAAAACACCGATAATCCGATAAATTTAAAAGGGATAATTGACGCATTAAATTTACTTCACGAGATTAATCCTGTGGTTGTACCCTTGCATCCAAGAACCAAAAAACTGATGCAGCAGCACGAATTAAAAGCTAATTTCACAATAGTTGAACCCTTAGGTTATTTCGATATGATTGTGTTGCTTAAAAACTGTTCTTTGGTAATTACAGATAGCGGTGGTCTTCAAAAAGAAGCTTACTTTTTTGGTAAGTTTTGTGTAACAACAAGAGAACAAACAGAATGGGTGGAGTTAATTGAAAATGGTTATAACACAATTGCAGGAACTAATACTGAAAAAATAATTCAGTTGGCAAAAAAAGCTTTATCAGCTTCTTTCCCTGAAAAAATAAATTTATATGGAAATGGAAATGCGAGCCAAAATATTTGTATCGCATTACTAGAAAATGAATGTTCATTAAAATAAATAGCTTGAAGGTTTTATTTCTAACACAATATTTTCCACCTGAAACTGGTGCACCACAAAATAGACTTCACTCCTTAGCTAACTATTTATCCGAATTTGGAGCTGAGGTAAATATACTTACGGCAATGCCTAATTACCCTAAAACAGAAATTTACGAGGGGTACAAAAATAAGTGGTATTTTAAGGAAAAAGATGGCCCAATAACCATACACCGCAGTTGGATATATGTAAGTAAAAGTAAAGGTGTAATTTCTAGATTACTTAATTACTTTTCGTTTGTGTTTACATCATTATGTATTGGACTAATTAAAGTTGAAAAACATGACGTAATTATTTGCGAGTCGCCTCCCCCTTTCCTAGGTATAACAGCCCTATTTTTAAAATTATTAAAGGGGTGTAAACTCGTCTTTAATGTAAGTGATTTGTGGCCAGAAAGTGCCGAGAAACTAAACATTATTAATAATAATTTTTTACTAGGTATATCGTATCGATTAGAAGCTTTGATATATAAAAAGTCGAATCTGATTAGTGGGCAAACTCAAGGAATTATTTCTAATATTAACCAACGCTTTCCTGATATTCCAACACACTTAATAAGAAATGGAATCGATACCAAACAATTTAGTAAAATTGGAAATGGTAAAGCATTTAGACTTAAACATCACATTCCGGAGAATGTATTTGTAATTGCATATGCTGGTATTATTGGACATGCTCAAGGATTAGAAATAATAATAGAAGCGGCAAATCAAATTAAATCAGAAGAGAATATTATTTTCATGATGGTAGGTGATGGACCAGTTAAAGATGAATTGTTATACTTAGCTAAAGAAAAAAAGTTAAATAACATTTTATTTATAAATAGTGTGCCAAGAAATGAGATGACTGATGTAATTGATGCTTGTAATTGCTATGTTACACCATTAAGAAAAAACGAACTATTCTTGGGTGCTATTCCATCTAAAATATTTGAACCACTGTATTTTAGCAAGCCAGTATTGCTTGGAGTTGATGGAGAGGCCAAAAAGTTGTTTGTTGAAGAAGGGAAATGTGCCTTACATTTTGAACCAGAAAATGCAAATGCACTAGTTGATAAAATAAAACAACTATATCAAAGCCCTGAACTATGTGAAACATTAGGTAAGAATGGTCACCAATATGTTGCAGCACATTTTGATAGAAGAAAACTAGCAGCACAATTTTGGACCAGAATAACACAATTATGATTCAATACGCAACCTCAGAAGACTTAAATAAAATAGCTAAGTGCCACATTGCTGCATTTCCAAAATCAGTAACGTCTTTGCTTGGGGAAAAAGTGGTAGCCTCGATGTTAAAATGGTATTTAAGTGCACCTAATAAGTTTTTGTTTTATGAAGAAGAAAATGGCATAGTTACTAGTTATTGTGGTGGTTTTATAATGGATGGATCAGATGCTT
>CANHBJ010000195.1 GCA_947459075.1 Bacteroidota bacterium | reverse complement strand
GGCGCAAAAGAGGAGGCATTTATTGCTAAAGGTCGACAAAAATTTGATGTGCGCATTTGTGCTTTAGGTGGCAGTGTTGCTACACCTTTAAATGGAATTGATGCAGAGGTAATAGAGGTAAGAAGTATTGCTGAGCTAAAACAATTGGGTAAAGAGCGCATTAAGGGTAAAATTGTATTCTTTAACCGACCGATGGATCCAACGCAAATACATACAGGTGCTGCTTATGGTGGTGCAAACGATCAAAGAGGTTCTGGCCCTGCCGAGGCGGCTCGTTATGGTGCAGTTGGCGCAGTAGTTCGTTCGCTTACCTTAGCAAATGATGATTTTCCGCATACAGGTATGACAAAATACAACGATTCTTTACCTAAAATACCCGCTTGTGCTATAAGTACAAAAGGTGCTGATGCGCTTAGCAACTTGATAAAATTAAAATCAGAAGGACAAGTAAGGATGTTTCTGAAATTGAATTGCAAAACTTTACCTGATGCACCTTCGTATAATGTTATTGGCGAAATAAAAGGGTCAGGAATGCCTAATGAAATTATAATTGCAGGAGGGCATTTAGATAGTTGGGATAATGGCCAGGGTGCACACGATGACGGAGCAGGTTGTGTGCAAAGTATGGAAGCGCTACGATTAATTAAAACACTTGGTTTAAAACCAAATCGTACGCTGCGTGCGGTTTTGTTTATGAATGAAGAGAATGGAGTAAGGGGTGGATTAGAGTATGCTCGTGTGGCTGCTTTAGATGCGAATCAAAAACATATTGCAGCTATTGAGAGTGATGCGGGAGGTTTTACCCCTCGCGCTTTTGGGGTTGATGATACCAACGCGGTTAAAAATTTTAAAAAATGGGAACCGCTGTATAAACCCTATAGTATTGACGAAATTCGCCAAGGTTGGGGTGGGGTTGATATTGGTCCATTAAAAAAACAAGGAACCATATTAATTGGATATGTGCCAGATTCGCAAAGGTATTTTGACTACCACCATACAGAAGTAGATACTTTTGATAAAGTAAATAAACGTGAACTGGAACTTGGGGCAGCTGCAATAAGCACTTTAATGTGGTTATTAAGCGAGGAAGGAACCTTAAAAATAGAAAACTAAAATGCTCGAACTTAAGTGCGTAAATGGTATTTTTATAAAATTACGTAAAAAAGTGTAAAAAGTGTTGCACAGTTTTGAGCAAGGAGTATATTTGCACCCACAAAAATTGTCCGATGGTGTAATTGGCAACACGTCTGATTTTGGTTCAGAAGAGTCTAGGTTCGAGACCTAGTCGGACAACATAAAGAGAGATAAGTGTCGGGTTTTTTTCAAAAGAAACCCGACATTTTTTTTAAAACAACGGTCCAATTGTAATTAATAACTAAAGTACCATGTCGTCACCACGTAATGAGGTAAAACTCTTCTCAGGCCGCAACTCCTTATTTGTAGCCGAAAAAATTGCAAAAGCTTATGGTAAACCCTTGGGTGATCTAACTGTATCGCAATTCAGCGATGGTGAAATTCAGCCTAGCATTAATGAAAGCGTTCGCGGTTGCGATGTGTTTTTCATTCAATCAACTTTTCCAAATGCCGATAATTTATTGGAGTTATTGTTGATGATTGATGCCGCTAAACGTGCTTCAGCTCATTACATAACAGCCGTTATCCCATACTTTGGTATGGCGCGTCAGGATCGTAAAGATAAGCCACGTGTAAGTATTGGCAGTAAAGTAGCTGCCGACTTGTTAAAGGCCGTGGGAGTAAGTCGTGTAATGACTATGGACTTACATGCACCCCAAATTCAAGGATTTTTTGAAATTCCAGTTGATCATTTAGATTCATCTGTGGTATTTATTCCTTATATTCGCAACCTTAACGAAACTAATCTTATTCTAGCATCGCCTGATATGGGTTCATCAAACAGAACCAGAACCTTTGCCAGAGCGTTAAACCTAGATATGGTTATTTGCGATAAAGAGCGTAAACGTGCCAATGAAATAGCATCTATGACACTTATTGGTGATGTAGCTGGTAAAGATGTGATTTTGATTGATGATATTATTGACACAGGTAATACATTAGCTAAATCGGCACAAATGCTTAAAGAAAAAGGAGCATTAAGTGTTAGAGCAATGTGTACACATCCTGTATTATCAGGTAATGCTTACGATACGCTCGAAAATAGTGTGATTGATGAATTAGTGGTTTGTGATACCATTCCATTAAAGAGGGAAAGCAGTAAATTAAAAGTGTTAAGTATAGGTGGGTTATTTGCAGACGCCATTCATAATGTAACGGAGTTTGGAAGTATCAGTTCACTGTTTAACACAGCAACTAAGTAATTCGCTTAATTAAATAATATAAATGTAAAACAGAGGTCCTGCGAATTGGCCAAAGTTTTGCAAAAAACAAAACAAAAACAAAATGAAAACACTTGCCATGTTTGGTTATTTGCGGGACGGAGTAGGTAAATCAACTACCAAATTACTTCGAAACGAGGGTAAAGTGCCGTGTGTATTGTATGGCGGAAACGAGAATGTTAATTTCTCAATGTACTCTGAAGATTTTAAAAACTTAGTGTACACTCCTAACACTTACAAAGTGCAACTTGAAATTGATGGAAAAATTTACAAAGCGGTATTGAAAGATATTCAATATCATCCAGTAAATGATTCTATTCTTCATGCTGATTTCTTAGCTATTAGCGAAGATAAAGAAGTGGAGGTAAGAATTCCGGTTAAGTTTATTGGAAATTCAGTTGGTGTTCGTGCGGGTGGTAAATTGGTAGTTAAATCACAAAAATTACGTGTTAAAACATTACCTTCTAAATTACCAGATTACGTTGAAATCAACATCGATAACTTAGAAATTGGTAAATCAATTAAAGTAGCAGATATTCCTGCTCAAGAATTTGCCATCCTTGAATCTCCGAATAACCCAATTGTTTCAGTTAAAACTACTCGTGCTGCACAAAGCGCTGCTACTGCAGAAACGGCTAAAAAGAAATAATTTTATTTCTATAACTACTTTAAAATCCCGCATCAGTATTGGTGCGGGATTTTTTTGCATTGTTTTTCAATCATCACTTTATCCCAATAACCCTTTACAAATTGTAAAATTGTCGTAAGCCTTGATTTTTTGTTTACTTTTTTATCAAGAAAAAAGTGAAGGCAGTTTGGGTGCCAACCCAAAAGAAGAGCAATTTTTATTTCAAAGGGATTTTAAAATGAAAGCCACTTATTGTTGTCAAAATTTAAATGCTTTGCAGAAAAAAATTATAAATGTCAGAGTATTCCGTAATCATAATATTTACTGATAAAATAACGGAAATACATTCTTCAAAACTAAACACTCAATATTATTATACTTGCAATATGAAGTTTTTAATTGTTGGCTTAGGGAACATTGGAAGTGAGTATGCACATACGCGCCATAATATTGGGTTTGACATTTTAGATGCGTTTGCAAAAAAGCACGGCAAAACATTTGCACCTGATAGATATGCTGATTATTGTATGATATCCGTTAAAGGAAAACAGTTGCACCTTATTAAGCCAAATACTTACATGAATTTAAGTGGTAAAGCTGTTAGGTATTGGATGCAAGAACTAAAGCTTGATGTCAATCAGATTTTTATTTTGGTTGATGACTTGGCCATTGATTTTGGAAAGATTCGTATTCGGGCAAACGGAAGTGATGCAGGACACAATGGATTAAAAAATATAAACGAGTTATTGCTAACTCAAAACTACCCACGTTTGCGATTTGGTATTGGTAGTAATTATGCCAAAGGCCAACAAGTAGATTTTGTATTAGGTATGTTTAATGAGGAAGAACAAAAAAACTTGCCTGAATTAATAAAACATAGCATAGATGCCATCGAATCCTTCGCGCTATCTGGTCTAGAACGTACCATGAATTTTTTTAATAAAAATAATTAATCTTTTAAAATTTGACAAATACGGAATCAGATTCCGTATTTGTCAAAAATAAACTCATATAAAAACTAGTTTTTAATCAATCCTATTTCTTTCCAATTAAGTATATTGGTATCACTAATAGCCGATGATTTTCCGGTATATATTACGTACGAATTTTTATTTACTGTGTTAATTTTTTTCCAGTAGTTAATGCCTTTTAAATAATCAGTATTAAAAGTTGTGGCAGTTTTTATTTCAATAGGAATTACCTGCGATGATTGATCAATTAAAACATCAATTTCATTTCCGGTTCGGTCTCTCCAGTAAAATAAGTTGCTGCGTTGCCCATTGTTAAACCTGGCTTTTAGCAATTCTAAAATAATTAGGTTTTCAAATAATGCTCCTCTCAACGGATGTGTATTTACATGCGATTCAGTTTCTAACTCCAATAACGAACAACATAATCCTGTAT
>CANHBJ010000194.1 GCA_947459075.1 Bacteroidota bacterium | reverse complement strand
TGAAATTCCAGTTGGTGGACCATTAACATCACGGATTGTAATAATTAATTCGCGTTCAAAAAAACACGCTCTCGAATCTGTAGTTCTTACCCTTATGCTATAACTATTTTTAACTCCATAATCAAATATTGCACCTGACCTTAACGAAGAGCCCAATAAATTGAAACTGGCATTATCAGTGCTTCCATTTCCTGCCACTAAGCTATATGTAAATGTTTCGGGCGAATCAGGATCTAAACTAGTTAATGAACCAATTATTGAGTTTACTGGCAAACCTTCAGAGATAATCGAATTGCTAATAGATAAGGCTGTTGGTGCATTATTATTTCTTAACGTATATGGGCTAGTTGTAACTCCAAAAGAGGCATTGTCTTGAAATACAACACTTCCACTTGCATCATAAATAGTATCGTTTAAGGCATTATAAATTTTGAAAGTTACAGTTTCTCCAGAATTTATATTGCTATACACAATAAGGTATGCAATAAATTTTCCGTTAATAACAGTACTCGTAGATGAAACGCCCCTACAAGTTGAACCAACAAATGCGGCAACCCTATTGGTAGGATTGGCAAGCTCAATACAATTTACATTAGCAACAGAAGTTACTGTCATGGAAAATTGAAACGAGCTTGGGTTTACCGTCCAATTTGGTGCCGCAGCCCTTACTTGTATTACAAACAGTAAGCTTACAAAAGCTGCTAATATTTTACAAATTCTCATGTTCAAATGTCTCTATTAATACTTAACTAATTTAGTTCTTACAACATTTCCGTTGCTTCTAACTTCAACAAAATACAAACCACTTCTTACTTCTACACCTCTTGATTCAGCATTCCAATTTATATTAACAGAATTGCTCTTTCCAACATTTTTGTAATCAAATGCATCTACAAGCTTACCTGTTACATCTAATATTTTCACATTTAATGTTTCAGCAAGTGACCCTTGTATGTTAAACTGAACCTCTTTGTTGTAAGGATTAGGGAATGCATATATGCTGATATTGCTAACTGCACCAGTATAATAATCTTCACATTTTATAGTTGTTGTTGTTTGGGTTTGATATGGAGTAACCAATGATCCAATTAATTTACCATTTCCAAAAAGTACCTTACCATCTAAATCTAGTGTTGTACCATTTTGTTCATCCATTAATTTAAATGTAATTTCTTCAGCATTGCTGTTTGATGAAACATTTAAAAAGTAGAGATACTTACCATTACTCAACTTAGTTGGTTTGGTAATTCCCCTTACTTCATTGCCAACAAATGCTCCTACGCTTAATCTTCCTGTTGAAAGCGCATCGTTACAAACGCCTGGATCTAATACCACACTCATTACTTTCTCAAATTTTTCAGCGTTGTATGTAAAATATTTACTTTGGTAGCGATTATCTATGGCTTCGGTTTTACTAAACATGGCAGACCTAGGATAAGCGAATTGTTTAACCGCTGCTGATTTATAGACATAGCCTTTATTAGGAAGCATGGTAATTAAACTACCAACCCAACCAATATTTGCATCATAAACAGCAAATTGAGTTTGACTGCTTACCCAATCTCCGCTTGTTGCATTTAAAGAAGAAAACGCTTCAACAACACTTAAATTTCTTTGAGATTGGAAGCCAATCCAATTCCAACCAGAATCTAAACGAATTGGTTGTAACGAAGGATTAACCTCGATACCTGTTATTACTAAAGTATCTGTATTGCTTGATTTCCAGCGGTATGATTTTTCTGTTTTAACACCTCTAACAGGGCTGGCTAATGTCCCTGCCCAACCATTTAGATTTGTAAAATCAGCGTAATTAACTTGGTCTTTAAAAATATCGCCTTCTGTACTTACCACATTTTTCAACACCTTATTAATGTCACTCGAGTCTCTCATTAATAAATTAAACGAAATCCAATTCCATCCTGCTGTTATAGGCACATACCTAGTGATTTTATCTGTGGCGTTAAAAATTTGAGGGGTTGTAATATTACCCACTAAACTATTTGCAACATAAGGAAGAGATGGTGTAACCTCTGTGTGACTCTTACCTTCTGTAGCATTCCAAATTCTAAACTCAATAGTTTCACCACTAGTAACATTGCTGTATACATTTAAAAATGCGTAATAACGATCAACTTGTGAAAAATATTGAAGATTTGCAATTCCCCTGCATTGGCCATTAACAAACGCTGCCAACTTATCATCAGGGTTGGTTGAAATAATGCTGTTAACTCTAATTTGACCTACAATACTCATTGTATTTTGGAACGCTGCTGGATTAACTGACCATGAAGAAGGTGGCTCAGCATAAACCTTAAGTTTTATCAACAAACCATCAGGGTATCCAAAATCCGTAAGTACTTGAATTTCGTTTTCGTAAACTCCAATATTAACATTTGGATCAACTGTAAAGGTTACTGTAACTGTACTATTAGGTAAAATATTACCTGTTGCAGGGCTCGCAGTTAACCAATCTGGTAAGTTTTGAATAGTAAATTGTTTAACTGCACCACCAGAATTTACAATCTTAGTATTAAATGACAATGCAGCTCCTTTTAATTTATTAAAGTTAAAGTCTTGGTCTTGCCATTTCACTTGATTTTTATCTACAAAGGCAATCCATGTTCTTGGAGATTGCATTTTATTACCATTAAGATCATAAACATCTTTTACGGTAACATCAAGCGTAACATTTTCAATTAATGCAGGTAGCGTATTTGGTGTAAGAATAATACGATCGTTATTAACTAAATAAGTAAAATTAATGGCCTCAACAGGGCGCTGTAATTTTATTTTAGCTGTTTCTGTATTTAATCCGCTACCACTAGCAGTAGCTCCAGTAATAACTCGAGTTGGTGATTTAATATCCGTGACACTAGGTGTTAAAATTGGCACACCTAGATTAAGTGTATACAATTCAAATGGAATATATAAAGCCAAATCCGATTCTGTTCCGCCTAACCTATTTACATAGTCTCTATCTATTTGGAATTGGGTTCTTGCAGAACTCCAGATTCTAATTTCGTCTACAAAACCAGTATACAAACGATCCAATACATCAGCACCAACAGGTGGCTGGTATGCTCTAGCACCAATCCAAATTTTGTTTCCACCAAACATTTCAAAACCAGATGAATTTACTGTGTTTTGCTGGTTGCCGTCAACAAAAGCAGTTAAACTTGTTGCTCTTTGCATAACCAAAGCAAAATGATGCCAGTTTCCATCAAAGTAATTGGTTGTTACAGCTTCAAAATTATAGCCTTTGTGCTTAACATAAATTTTGCCTGATGGATCTTTTTCAATACTCCAACGAATAGATGGATTCACATCAGTTGAATCGCCTTTACCATTAGAAAACAATGCAACATTTCCACCTACATTATTTCCTTTAAACCAAAACTCAATAGTGAAGTCGCTTTCTTGAGTAAATGCAATATTAGAAGCCTCAATTGTTAACGGTTCGTTTACTATTCTGTATGATCTTCCTTTAGGTGTTATTTCCCAAACAGCGTTAACAATCTCAGCATTTCTTGATCGGATATAATCTTTAGCTGTGTTGGTTTTTGCTTCATTGAACCTCCAGTTTGCAACTATCCCAGCCTCTGTTCCTTTTAAAGTTCTATTGATAGAACTCAAGATTTCAGATGATGTTCTTGTTTTTGACCATAACCTAAAGTCTCTTAAGTTACCTTTAAATGCAAAGCTATTATCGTAAGAAAGTTTGCCAATTATGGTTTTACCTCCACCCTCATATTTACTAAAAATTGTAGTATTACCAGTATTACTTACCACACCATTAATAAACAACTCGCAGGAATTTAAATCTGAGTTATAAGAAACAGTGTAATGATTAAAGTTTACTATATCTGTGATCACAATATTACTAGAAACTCTATCTGTACCGATTTGGAAGTAGAACTTATTACTTGAATCAAAACCTATGGCAAAGTATTGATTTGGATCAATACCTTGTGAGAAAATAATTTGTTTTCCTAAAGCATCTCTTCTTGCCCAAAACTCAAGTGAGAATGATTTTTTATTGAGGTTTAAGCCTGTTGGTACTTCAACATAATCATTAGAACCATCAAAATATATACTAACGTTACTTTCTGTTGCGCTTCCATTTAGAACACCTCTAATGTCAAAGTTTTGGAAACTAAGAGAGGCGTTATCTATTGGTTCATTAAATTGTATACTAATCTCATCGTTTGGAGATAGAATACCATCAGCTGGAGATGGATTTCCGAAAGGTGCAGGGTTAATACGATCTGCCAATCCACGGTTAACCTCTGATTCCATAAGTGCATCTGGATGATTTGGTGCAGCACATCTACTTACAGCTCTTATATCATAAGGACCATCAGTAATCTGACGCATATTCCAGATATATTCAATGTATGGTTGATTAGATGGAATAAC
>CANHBJ010000193.1 GCA_947459075.1 Bacteroidota bacterium | reverse complement strand
TGCCAAGGACTTAAAAGCAATGAATGCCAAAAGAACAAGAGCAGCAAAATAACCAACATTATAAAATTAATGAGATATCATTAATCGTTGAGTTGATTGCCACTGGTTAGTGGTTAACTGAACCAAATATAACCCAGGGTTTAAAACACCCAAATTAATGGAAGTGTTCGTTTGATTTTTATCTAACGTTCCTTCCATTATTTTTTTACCCGATATATCATAAATTAAATAGTTAATATCCGACAATGATGTTCTATTTAACATTAAACTAACCGAACTTTTAGCAGGGTTTGGATAAAGCACAAAAGCATTATTATCTAAAAACAACTCATTATTACTATTAACTGGAGAGACCCCTGAGCCCATAAAAACAAGTCCTCCTGAGACATTTCCAATTATAATATCCTGAAGCGAATCTCCATTTAAATAGGCTGTTGCAGCAGTAGTGCGCATGCCAAATTTTTTATTGTAACCTGCATTAGCATCCAAGCTAAAATCAACATATACATTATTTTGTTTCTTAGCCACGCTATCTTTATTAGCATAAATATGCGTGTATAAATCAACTCTTCCATTATTAGATCCTAATAACATTTCATAAATCCCATCATTATTCAGATCAGTAATGTGAGGTGCACTATATCCAACCAATTCAAGCATTTGCGGTGAACCTAAAGGATAATAAACATCCCTAGAATTAACCTTGCCTAAACTATCAATGGTTGGAATATTTGAAAAAGACGGTACTTGTTTGGTGCCTATGTTTTTATAATATTTAACTGTTCCATTTCTTTCACCACTAACAATATCAAGTAACCCATCTTTATCCAAGTCAATTAATTGTGGAGTACAATAAGTGGCAATTGTTAAGTTAAACGCATTGCGGTTATTTAGTGTGAAATTATATTGGGAGCCGTTACTATTATTAATAAAATAGGCAATATTACCATTACCCTCACCAATCAATAAATCAGGTTTACCATCTCCATTTAAATCACCAAATGTGGGATGAGCAGAGAAAAATCCTTGCCCTGTAAATGAAGAAAGAACAAAATTGGAATCTAACAATTTAAATACCGGCTTTACCGAGTCTGTAATATTCAAATATAAATACAACCTGTCGTTATTGTTTCCAGTTTGCTCCAATACTCCACTTGTTGCCACCACCAAATCTTTGTCTCCATCATTATCTATATCTATAAAAACTGGCACCGATCTTAAACCGTGGTCTATCATATCTTTGTATAAAAAATCATTACCATCGGTGGCAGTAAATTGTAAATTACTATTTACACGTGTAGCATTATGCACCCAAATATTATTTACCGATTTTGAAGCGAAATTTTTATTGGTAGTCACTAAGAGTTCCTTCTTTCCATCTGCATTAATATCTACATAATAAGCAGCTGGAAATTCAATAAAGTTTTTTCTGGTATTGTTACTTGATAAAAAAAGCGTATCCTGAGAAATAATTGAATCTATCTGCCTACTGTTTTGCAAACGCCCATTAATAAGCGAAACAAAACTTCTGTGTTCCGAATCACCGAATACCAAATCTTTAATCCCATCTCCATTTAAATCTATCAATAATGAAGACTGATCAACATGCCTCCTTTTTCCCCACATATTGTAATCACATTGAGAACTTTGATCACGTCTGAAGCCTAAAAAAAAACGGTGATTAATAAAATCATAATCAATAAACCCCCAACATAAATCGCGCGGAACAAAAATGGTAGTATCGTTTGAAAAAGGAGTGTTGAACTTATTCTTTTTGAAATTTTCATAATACCAAAATGTGGAAGTAATACCTTGGTTGGAGATAATATCTTCATCGCCATCTCCATCTAAATCGTCAATTGCAGGTATTGCATTCGAAACTGCAACTAACTCACCAGGACTTAAGTACTGATTGTATGGTGGACCTACATACATACCCGTATCAAACAGCACATTACTATATTGCTTAAATGTGGTTTTACCTCCTTGTGTAGTTGTATTAACAAATAGCTGAATTTTCTCTGATGGAATAAATGGGCTAAGGGTTATTTTATTATAAGGAACTGAAGATGTATACAAATCAGGCTTTCCATCAAAGTTGTAATCTCTTAACAATGCCCAACCTGAAAAATAATTTGTAAATGCGCCCTCATATTGGGGTGCATGGGTAAACTTACCCAAGTTTGCATCATAAAGATATGCGAGTGGTTTTAATGCTTCCTTATCAAAAATAAAAAGATCTTGCTTACCATCATTATTCCAATCAATATTACTAAATTGAGGCGTGTTTAAACCTCCAGCAAAAGGATTTAATAACGTATCACTTACCGTCCCGTTTTTTATAAATTTAGGTGCCCCTTTTGCTTGATAATATTTAAAACTTTGTGAATTACTTGTATTGATAATCACAAAAAGGAGTAATAATGTTGTAAGAAGTTTATGCATAGCATTTAATTTACAGTGTAAATTTAATATAAGGATTTCTAAATTTTATCATAAAGATGACAACTATCGAGTTATACGCAATTTATAAAGAACATTCCACCATCTCAACGGACACCCGAAAAATTGCAGAGGGTAGTATATTTTTTGCACTTAAAGGTCCAAATTTTAATGCAAACACTTTAGTTGGTGAAGCTTTAAAAAAAGGAGCTGCCTATTGCGTTATTGATGATGTAAATTATAAGATAAACGATAAGTGCATTTTGGTTGATGATGTATTGAATTGTCTTCAAAAACTGGCTAATCATCATCGTAAACAACTTAACATACCCATTATTGCAATTGTAGGAAGTAACGGCAAAACCACTACAAAGGAGCTTATTACATCTGTATTAGCTACAACCTTCAATGTGTGGGCTACACCAGGTAACTTTAATAATCATATTGGATTACCACTTACAATACTCCAACTTACCACCAACCACCAAATGGCAATAATTGAAATGGGGGCTAATCATGTGGGAGAAAATGCCGAGTTGTGTGAAATTGCAGAACCTACATTGGGAATTGTTACCAATAATGGTATGGATCATTTAGAAGGTTTTGGAAATATTGAAGGGGTAGCAAAAAGTAACAGCGAGCTTTATTATTATTTGCTAAAAAATAATGGAACAGCTTTTGTTAATGCACACGATGAATGGTTAATGCGCATGAGCGCTCGTTTAAGCAACAAAAAAACATATGCAGCAAACACCATTTTAAGAAATGTGAGTGCAGATTACATGGGGGTTGCAAGCCAACTCCAACCAGCTATAAAATTTGTATTTCAAAACCAAAACGGCCATTCCATTTTAAGTGGTGATTACAACTTTGATAATATAATGGCTGCAATTGCCATTGGTAAATACTTAGGAGTAAGCGAGACCAATATTTTAAAAGGTGTAGCATCATATGAACCTAAAAACAATCGTTCGCAATGGATACAAAAGAACAATAACCTTATTTTTATGGATGCCTATAATGCGAATCCAAGTAGCATGGAGGCAGCATTAAGAAATTTCGCTGCCATGGAACATCCGCATAAAGTAATTATTATGGGTGATATGTTTGAAATGGGAGAATATGCAAAAACAGAACACCAACGAATGGTTAACTTGTGCGCCAACTTAAATTTAACCAATGTAATTATTGTTGGTGAAGAGTTTTACCAAACAAAAAATGATAACGTGCATGCATTCATCAATACTGCAGATGCAGATGTGTTTATCAAACAAATGAATTATAAAAATTGTGCCTTTTTTATTAAAGGTTCGAGAGGTATGAAATTAGAGACTTTAGCTGAAAGCATTGATTAGAAAAGGAGACTAGCGTCTCCTTTTTGTGATTAAATTCGAATTTACTTTTTTATCAATAACACAACCGCATAGGCAACTAAGCCTTCCTCTCTACCAATAAAACCCATCTTCTCATTGGTTGTGGCCTTAACAGAAACATCATCAATGTCAACTCCGCAAATACTTGCAATGGTTGAACACATTTGCTCAGCATAAGGCATAACTTTGGGTTTTTCTAAACACAAACTACTATCTATATTACCAACTTTATAGCCTTTTGCATCAATAAGTGCTATTACTTTTTGAAGCAGAATTTTACTATCAATTCCTTTAAAACTGTTATCTGTATCGGGAAAGTGTTTACCAATATCTCCTAAAGCCAAGGCACCCAAAATAGCATCACAAATAGCATGCAACAACACATCGGCATCGCTGTGCCCTAATGCTCCTTTAGCTGCAGGTATATTTACACCGCCAAGCCATAACTCTCGACCTTCAACCAATTGATGAACATCAAATCCAAATCCTATTCTCATGTCTAATTATCTTTGGGCATTTCAAAAATACCAGCTGGTTGTTCTTTTTCATTACTTCCTGATTTTAATGCATCAAAATCAAGGCCTAGCGTAAAACGTAAAGTATTATCAAGTGGGTTGCGCTGACCAAATGACACCAAATAAGCTGCATCAATTGTAAAT
>CANHBJ010000192.1 GCA_947459075.1 Bacteroidota bacterium | reverse complement strand
TTTGCTTGGCTTTGTTTGTAATAAGTTGATTATTGATCTTGAGCTAAAATGTATTTTACATACATGGTGTAAACACCAGGGTTAGCATAAATTGAACCATTAGGTAAAAGACCTGTTGCGCCATCAGCGTTAACTACGTATGCTGCAGTTGCGTTTGTAGCGTTTGTAGGAATATGTGCAGGGAAAGTTACAGGTAAATTTGGTAAAATACGGTAATCCATTACATAGCGATAAGAACTTGTGTTTGGATTTAATCCACCAATTAAGTAGCTACCACCAATTACTGAGCAATTGGCTACAACTCCGGTTCCACCTGCAATGTATTTTTCTGATGTTCCTACAGCATTAGTTGATGTAGGTGCAGTATATGGTGTTCCAGGAGCTGGGCAATAAACGGTGTTATTTCCTGCTGACATGGTTGATGTACCAGGGATAGTTATTGGTTGAAATGCTGCAGAATAATCACTTGATAATGCCACAGTATTAACACAACCGCCAGCAACTGAAGGATTAGCTGGGAATTGGCGTAATTCTAATGCTGTTAACGGAATTTCATCAACTGCTTGTGCTGAAGGTGCAGCATATTCTACAGGGTTATCCCATAAAAATGAACCTTCTTGTCCTTGTGATAAACCTGCTGCCCATAAATCGAAACTTACAGTAGAACTTACTTTTAGTACAGTAGCACCGTACTTAACAATACCTGCGTAGTATTCGTTAATTTCATCAAATGTAAAATCTAATTGGTCTGGACCTTCCATTTTTAATTGAAGGATTGGTTGTAAGTCCATGGTAATGGTTACATTCTTTTCTTCTTGCAATTGAGCAAATGCCGCATGCGACACTACAATGGCTCCCAGAGCCAATAGTGCTTTTTTAAGGGGGTTGTTTTTCATATAAATCTATTTGTTAGATGTTTATTTTTTAGGTGGATTTAGCGGTGTAATTTCAAATTCTATTTCTGCTGCATCCAATGACTCGTCACTTCCAAAATCAAGTACTACCGAACCAATGTATTTACCCGATGGTAATTCACCTGGAAGCTGAAACTCAAAATTGCGCTCCATCTTTGGGAATATGGTAAATTGCTTTGATGATAGTTTTGTTTTGTATCCGTTATTAATATTGGTTAATTCTATGTACATTTTTGAAAACCCTAAACCATCACCAATATTTTTTGCACTGGCGTAAATAGTACCACGGCTGGTTATATTGTTATTTGATTGGTCGTTTGATACATATTTAAGCTTAGTTAACTCAAGCTTATTTACCTTTACATTTGGTGGGTTTTGAAACATATAAACAGCGAAACCAAATGTAGGTATGATGCCCATAGCCATATTTTTACCATCGGCATTTTTGGGTGTGATGGCCTGTCGCTCTCTCATTTCATCAATAACTAACATGGCCCAACCTGCTCTATAAGCATTAGCTGAATCTGGAACTGCTAATGTAATGGCAATTTTTTTTGCTTCACCTGGTCTTAATTCAACAAAACTTGGCGATATGGTAATCCATTTAGATAATCCATACTCGTGAAAAATATTAGTGGGCATTTGTTTTACAGATCCTTTATCGTTCATATCATAATCTGCAACACTAATTTTGAATTTTTCAGGCTTTTTGGTATCGTTTGTTATGGTTACATATTTAACATCACTGTAGCCGGGAATGGTAGTAAATTTTACCATAGCAGGTGCAACTGCAACTCCCATATCTGTTATGGTATCTTTAATGATTGGTTTTGGTGTTTCTTGAGCATTAACCCCAAAGCTAATTAACAAGGAAAAAAGAAAATATAGAATGGTTATTTTTTTCATTTAAATTGTATTATTCTCGAATCTAAGTATAGTTAACTGAAACAAACAACTACATAAACATGTATTTTTTTTGTTTGTAATTTTATTGTTATTAAACGAAATTTTAGTGATATATATAAATTTATACAATCTTAAAATTTTATTTGTTAGAATAAAAAGCCTCCACAATTTTGTGGAGGCTTTTGTAAAATTTTTATTACCTTAAATATGCTTATCTAGTTCTTCACAACTTTTCGTGTTACCATCCACGCGTTGTTTTTGTCTTTTATTTGTACAATGTAAATTCCTTGTTCAACATCGGTTAAATCTAATTTCTCATTTAGCTTACCAAAACCATAAATAGTTTTTGTACTAATAAGTTTCATTTGTGTATCGTAAATTTTTACCTCAGCACTTCCATTTAGCACTTCCACATCCGACCAAATCTTTACATAATCTTCGGTAGGAATTGGTGCCATAAATACGTAATCGCTTACAGCACTTTGTATGGTGTTTTCTTCACTTAATTGCCTTACACCCGAGTAGGTAAAGGTATTATCGATGTCAATTAGTTTTAATCGGTAATAGTTTACTAAACCTTTAACAAAACCAGCATCAGTATAGGTGTAGTTTACTTGAACATTGCTATTTCCTTTTGCTTTTACGGTTTCTATTTTTTTATAATTAACGTTATCTAAACTATGTTCAACTTCAAAACTTTTGCTGTTTTTTTCTGTAGCTGTTGTCCAACTCAATACGGCTTGGTTTTGGTTATTTAAAGTTGCTATAAATTTACTTACAGTTACTGGCAAAGCGTTTGTATTTTCAATAATTATCCTAAACCTGTTATTGCCAAATGTAGCTGCATTGCTTGAGGTGATGTTAAAATTATATACACCATTTTGTATAATAGGTGTTATGCTATTAAGGAAATTATCTTTAAGGTAAAAGTTAACTCCAGTAGCATTCGGTATGCTATTAAAAGTAAACGTGTGTAAACCATTTGTACCTCCAGTATAAAGTTTAATGGTGTCATTAATACTTAAACTTAATGGTCTTGCATCCAATGCGTGTGGAATATTATCAGTTCCAAAGCTGTATACATCGTTTGCACCATTGTTCATTCGTTTAATATCATATATATCATCTCTACTTGTAGCGTTAGCAATAAATTTTAAAACAAATTGATCGCTGTTGAACGCATCACTGCGCATGGTCATTCTTAATTCATCATTGGTATTGCTGGTTTTAAACAATGAAGTGGTAGATGTTGTTGCTTTAAACGATTCATCAAAATTGAGAGTAGGACTTGCTCCAGTAGCCTTAACAAAGAATCCTTGTCCTGGGTTGATAATACCGCTTGCAGCTGCTCCTAAACCTGAATTACTTATTGCATTGTAACTAGAATAACCGTTACTAACGGGGTCGTATATGTAAATGTTTGGTTCTAGTTTACTATAAAACGTACCCGAAAATCCTGTGTTGCCTGTCCTATACATTGTACCCCAATCGTATGCTGCAGCGTAAGGGTTACCCAACAAATTCCAGCCATCATTAGTTATGTTACCTGTTGAATTAAAAGTTACTGGCATATTAACGGTTTGTTGGTTTAAAGAACCTGAAACATCTAAAGTAACTTCATTTTGGGTTGTAATGGCACCTGTCAAACGTCCAGGATCTCTGTCACCTCTTATAAATACGCGGTAACCTTTTCCTATTGTAAATGCCATGGTGTTAGTGCTTGGTGCTGTCCAGCCTTGGTTTAGATCTCCAGTTGCTGCTTCATTGTAATGGTAAACACTAGGCGAGTTATTACCAGTTTGATCAAAGCCATTTGTTGAACCGCCTGTACCTGTAATAAAAATATCGTCTTGCCATAATGATAAATTACCGCTAGCTATTGGTGCGGCTAAAAATCTCCACCTTCTATAGAATAAATTTCCTGGAATATAACGTTGCACTGTTACGCTACCGGTTATGCTTGCATCAGGAGTCATCGCATCAACAAAAGCTGTACCTGCTGCAGTAGAAGTAAGTGTTAAATTTCCTCCAGTTGCAAATATTCCATCTTCACAAGTTAATCTGTCTGTTATGCTTAATGGCCCTCCTAAAGTTACTGTACCGCTGTTGGTAATTTTTATTCGTGCTGCTGTGTTTGAGTTGAATAAGCCTGATGGAATAGTTTGGTCAGTAATTCCAAAGAACTCAACCTCTCCAGAGGTATTGTTAATAGTACCCGTACCACTAATACTACCTCTAATTCTTAGTGTACCACCATTAACAAGAATGGTTTTACCTGCGCCAATGGTTATTCCATTTGCCACCAATGTTTTTCCAGTACTAACTACTACAGGATTTGTACCACTTGATATATCTACAGGTGTTGTTGCTGTTGGAATAGTACCACAACTCCAGTTACCTGTATTATTTGGATCGCTATCTATAGTTCCAAGCCATGTACCTGGGGGTATTATTGTAGCAACTGTTGCTGCAGATACTGCAGAGCTACAAGCACTCTGTATAGCTACTACTGTATAACTTCCAGCTGTAGTTGCTGTGTAAGTAGTACCTGTTGCAATATCAGTTCCATCTTTTTTCCATTGGTAAGTAGTACCTCCGCTTGCAGTTAACAATTCGTTATTACCTGTGCAGAAAGAAACAGTTCCACTTGGGGTAATGCT
>CANHBJ010000191.1 GCA_947459075.1 Bacteroidota bacterium | reverse complement strand
GTATTATGCCCGATTGGCGTGAACCCAATGTAATACGCATGAGTCCTGTACCCATGTACAACTCGTTTGAAGATGTATATAAAATAGGTGAAGTATTAAAAACATATTTTTCTTAACTTTAAAAAAATTAAAGTATGAGCTACCATAATTATTTAGAAGCAAAAGCAAATTTAATGCTAGGTAAGCCAGTAATTAAGGGCACACGCATCACTGTCGAAATTGTGCTCAAAAAAATGGCAGAAGGAGCTACAATAGGTGACATCAAAACCATGTACCCTGAGTTAACATCAGAGCAGATTCAAGCTTGTATAGCATATGCATACGATGTTGTAGCCAATGAAGCCTTTTTAAATGATGTAGCTTAATGCTGATTATAGCAGATGAAAATATTGAGCATGCATTAATTGAGAAACTCAAAGAACACTTTGAAGTAATTTCAATTTATCAATCACACAGAGGATCAACTGATGATGAAATAGCTATTATCGCAACTCAAAAAAATGCAATTATACTTACGGAGGATAAAGATTTTGGAGACTTGGTATTCATTCACAATCAAGCTCATTTATCAGTTGTATTACTCAGATACACTTTTGAGGAAAGAAATAAAATCCATGAAGTACTTATTAATTTATTAAAACAAAATCTTATTGAATTAATGGGTAAGTTTACAACAGTTACCAGCAAGAAAATAAGAACAAGAAACTTATAATGACACAAAAAATTACCATCATAGGCGGAGGTTTAGCCGGAAGTTTAGCAGCCATTTACATGGCTAAGCGCGGATTTGAAGTGAATTTATTTGAACGCAGATCAGACATGCGTAAAGCTAAGGCCTATCAAGGCAGATCCATTAATTTAGCATTGAGTACACGCGGTTTACATGCCTTAGAAAAAATAGGTTTAGATAAAGAAATTTTAGCCGATGCCATTCCCATGTATGGAAGAATGATGCACAGTAAAACAGGTGAGTTAAGCTATCATCCTTATGGCAAATCAGGACAAGCCATCAACTCTGTTTCGCGTGGTAGGTTAAACTTAAAACTGATAGAATTAGCAGATGAATTGCCAAATATTAACATCTATTTTAATAGCAAATGCATAGATGTTGATGTGAATAAAGCCACTGCAACTTTTGAATTGGAAGATGGATCGCTTAAAACCATTACAAGCGATAGGATTTTAGGAACTGATGGTGCATTTGCTGCATCAAGAGGTAAATTACAAACCAGCGAACGTTTTAATTACTCGCAGCATTACCTGCATGTTGGGTACAAAGAATTAGAAATTCCAGCAGGCGAAAACGGAAAGTTTTTGATGGAGAAAAATGCACTTCATATTTGGCCTAGAGGCAGTTTTATGATGATTGCTTTACCCAACCCATCAGGTGATTTTACGTGCACCCTTTTTATGCCATACGAGGTTTTTGAATCCATAAAAACCAAAGAGGATGTAACTAAATTCTTTAATGAAGAATTTGCAGATACGGTACCTATGATGCCAACATTAGAAGAAGATTACATGAAGAATCCAACATCTAATTTGGTAACTGTACGCTGTTATCCTTGGGTAAAAGAAGATAAACTAGCATTAGCAGGTGATGCAGCGCATGCCATAGTTCCCTTTTACGGACAAGGCATGAATTGTAGCTTTGAAGACATTGTGGTACTGGATAACATGATTGAAAAATATGGAGATGATTGGAACACCATTTTTGATGAATACCAAAAAGAACGTAAACCCAATGCAGATGCAATTGCCGATTTAGCCGTACAAAATTATTACGAAATGGCTGATAAAGTAGGCGATAAACATTTCCTTCATAAAAAACACATTGAGCACGATTTAAGCGAATTGTATCCTGATAAATTTAAATCGCAATACGAACTCACCACATTTAGCCTAAGCGGTTATAAATATGCGTGGGATCAAGGACAGAAGAATGATGTTTTGCTTGAAAAAATAATTGCCGAAGGTGCTGAAGAAAAAATGAAAGACCCAGCCTACATGGAACAATTGTGGCATATCATTGCATAGCCATTAGCCTAAATCTAACAACAATAAAAAACTAAAGCCACCTGAAATAAATCAGGTGGCTTTTTGTTTGTAACTGAAAATTGGGGGTTATTCTTTTACAAATTTTATGTGCTCCATATTTTATTTAACATTTGGTATTTTATTTAAACCACACTCATTATAGTCAACAATATAAATTTGTTAAAATATTAAAAATACCTCACAGGTCTTACCCTATAACTTTCAAATACAGCACAACCACACACCCCTACATTTGGTGCAAACATTGGCGCCAATGCACCTGCAAAATTCTGCATAACACTTGAAGACCAATAACCTGTTGTTTGAGAACCAGAAGTATAAAAATTGCCTTTATTGTTATTAGCTAAGTTTAATTTTAATGCCAATAAATCATCCCTTGATGGTAAAAACCAATCGTCATAAACTCCATCTTTATAGTTTTTCGCTGCTTGAGCTGCAGGGAAATTGGCATTAATAATTATACCTACTGCCAAAATTGTATCTGTGTTGTTTTTACCTTTACCTATTAAATTTGAAATATTTTGGAAATATTGTGAATAGGCCCCTGGGCCCCAAGTATACAATAAAGGTAAATCGCTTAGTGCAGCAATAATGCCATGTGTTTCACCTGCCACGTAACCAATATCTCCTGGTTTAAAAATGTATCCAACTATACCTCCTCCAAATGTATCGCCCAAAACCAAACTAAACTGTACATTTACATTAATACTACATGATTTACCTCCAATATTGATGGGGAAAGTTGCAACACCAGAACCATTTGGCGTACCTGAAATTTGATAAACCAAAGTATCTTGTCCAACCGAGAAATTCCCTGATGATAACGTTGCTGTTAAACCCGGAACACCTGTCGATGTTGTTACTTGTCCGCTATGCACTCCTCCATTACCTCCTGAGTATGGTATTTTTAATTTTACACCACTTGCAGAAACGCCCGAAGAAAGTGAGCCAACTTGTAATGCAGCATTACAATTAAGTACAGTAATTTTTCCTGGGCATATTCCGCCATTTGTCCAAATGGGTTTGCCATCGCACATGGTTAATACTTGACCCTGTGTACCATTTGATGAAATAGATTCGGCTGTTTTAGCATGCAATGCATAAGGCACGCTTAACAACTGACTGATGCCACTTATGGTGTAATTAGCTCCACCAGTTGGGTCGGTTTCTGTTTTTATAAAAAACGGCCCATTAGCCCAATCAATATTATTAAAAGTACCGTTTTGAGGGCTTCCTCCTCCGATTTCAATACTCACCAAACCATTTACATTTGTTGTTGATGTATGTGTCTCGGTATAAACAGATGAACCTGTGGTAGCGCCTTGCAATATGCTAATACGAAATCCTGCTATTTGGTTTGACATCAAAACACCTGAAGCGTTTCTTACAACCGCTTGGTAACTTATTTTATTAGGCGATTGACTAAATACATTTAATGCAATAAATAATGCAGTAAATAGGGTATATACTTTTTTCATAAAACTACTTTTTTATAATTTTAAACGATTGCACTTGTTGATTTTGCTGATTATAAACATGCAAAAAATAAGTTGCGGATGCCAGTAACGTGGTGTTAACTTGGGTTTGCTGGGCAGCTATATTTCCCAGCAATAAAAGCTTGCCTTGCATATCTATAAGTTGGTAGGTTAACTTTTCATTTTTAAACTCATTAACCACTAAAGTTAAATCGTTAGTTGTTGGATTTGGATAAGCAACCAATGAAATCTTAAGTGCAGCTTCATTTAAACCAACGTTTTTAATATCATAGGTTTGTTGCACACCCATGGAGATACTTGCAGAGGTATCTTTTATTGTGGTGTAAACCACTTGCCCAACACTAAATGCAACACTACCTCCGCTGCCATTGGCATTACCACCTGCAGCGTTAATAGAATTTTGTGCAGTGCATACATTTGTTGTAATCTGTATGACAGAAATAATTAGTGCCAACCTAAAGATGTATTTCATGTTATTTAAATAATTAATTAATGACTAGTAAAATATTAATAGGCCCTTACGGCTCTTACGCGCAATTGACTACCTCTCCAAACTGTTCCACTACCTATACCATAATTAACAGAAAGATCAGGGAAAGTAGCAACCCATGCATCAAAGCCAGTTGCAGAACTACTCCAATATTCTGTTTGTGTTGCAAAACCTCCTAAATTATTTAAATGCAAATTATTATACATTAAATACAACTCATCTATTGATGGTAAAAACCAATCGTTTTGTCCTCCCAAAACAAGGTTATCACACAGTTTTGCGGCATTATTTTTAGGTTGATTACAACCCGCTACAATTAAGCTTGTATTTGTTTCACCGCTACCTACTGTTTTTAATGTGCCTGTAATTTGATTAGTGGTTGAATCGCAACCCCATTGCATACCTGTTGTTTGGTCGCTTGGTGCGGCCATCAGGTAACGCCAACCACCAGCATTATTGCCTTTATCAAAAAATACCTTACCACCCCCGGGGCCGGTTTGTCCAACAGGCAATGTGGTAAAGGAGTC
>CANHBJ010000190.1 GCA_947459075.1 Bacteroidota bacterium | reverse complement strand
TTTCTATAAAAACGTTCTTGTCTCCTGCGGTACTCATCCTCCGAATATCTTTCGTAAATATTATTGTTGTAATGATTGTATTCGTAGCTACCATCATATTCATCTTCATTGTAATCGTATTCACCCGAATACTGAGCAATTGCATTATCAGCAATAACTAACAACAAAAAGAGTATGATGAATTTAATTGTTTTATAGACTTTCATCTAGCTTTTATTTTTTATATTTAGTATGTTATACATTCTTAGTTTAATTACGGTTATGTTATTTTTAATAGTTAATTTTCAATATTACGCTACTGCTTAATAAATTTAATTCTTTGGTCAAGTTTGTCTGTTTTAACTTGGATGGTATATACCCCCGCATTTAATTCAGTCACCTCAATATTTTGAGCCTTTGTGCTTGTCATAATTAGCTTACCATTAATATCATAAAAAAGCACCTCCCTTAAGTTATTATTTTCAGGCAGGTTAATATTGATAAAATGATTAGCCGGGTTAGGATAAACATTCAAAACGGCCTCAAATATACTGTTATTTTGGATAGCTACTAATTGCGAGTAATTAACAATTCCTTTTTGTTCATTAATTTTTAGACGGTAATAAATTAGGTCTGCTGCTGTATTAGTATAATCAGAAAAAGAATAGTCGGTTGTAGTATTGTTATTAGTTGCCTTAATTAAGCCAATGCTCTCAAATGTTTTTCCATCAATACTTTTTTCAACTTCATAGTTAATTAAATTTTTCTCGGCTACAGATGACCAGGTTAGTTTGTTATACTTGCCTTGATTCTCACCAATAAATGAAGTTAGTTTTACTGGTAATGCATTAAATTGGTCGGTAATAATTAATTTAAAACGATTACCATATGTTGCAGCCAACGTATTGTCAATGTTAAAAGCATAGGTTGATGTTGTTTTTACATCAATGATGTTATTGTTATAAGCGTCAACCAATATTACACTTTTGTTAGCTGGCAAAATAGCTTTATCCTCAAAGGTTAACCAATGTGTACCATTTTTAATTGATGAGGTTTTTATAATAAATGTATCAGTACTATTAGTAGGTGAGTTAGGTATGGTGTTTATTTGAACTATTCTGTTGTTGGGAGTTACAAAACCTAAATTTATTCTGCTATTGGTCATTTTTAATGCATCTTCTTTAAATACATAATTCTTGGCTGCAGCAGGTTCAAATTTTAAAAGTGCAATGTCATACTTTACGCTATCCTCATACATTTTTATGGCAAAAGGTTTTTGCTGTGTTTTAAAATATGGTGTGGTTCCGTTGTTTACTTTAGCACTTTCTTGAAAAGTAATGGATTGAGACGAGGCATTGGCTTTTACAAAAAATCCTTGGTGACTAGGAATGAAGTCGGTTAGTCCTAATGTTACATAACCATTGGTAAGCGGATTTAATATGGCAATGTTGTTGTCAACAGAAGCGCCCTTAGTTACACCACCCCAATTTATTTGGCTTGGGTATGGATTAGAAACAAAATTCCATCCGTCTTCAGTTGCAATGTTACTATCATCATTGTATTTTAAGTTCACCAATACATCACCTTTATTAATCGCTCCCACAACATCTATCACTGTGCTGTTGGGCACTATAAGTGTGTTTGTAAGTGATGACGTTTGTGTTCTATCACCCCTAAAAAATACCAACATACCTTGGCCTGCGCTAAAAGTTGCTGATGTATTTGCAATTGATTTCCAACCTCTTCCCCCAATAACATTATAATCTTCTTCATAATACATTACCGATGAATTACTTCCACTGGCATCAAACCCATTGCTGGCTCCACCTGGTCCTGTAACAAAGATATCATCGGTTAATTGGTTAACCGCAAAACTACTGGTAACAGGCCCCATGGTTCTCCAGCCTCTATAATCCACCGCTGTACCTTGCATGTGCCTTTGCGCGGTAACATTACCGCTAAGATCAGACACGCCATTTGTTATAGTACCAATTCTAGCTGTACCTGAAAACGATGATAAGAGTGTTAAATTTCCTGCTGTAGCTAAAGAACCTGATGTTAAGTTTACGCTTCCATCTAAATCTGAAATATTTAATGCGCTACCTAATGTTACCGTTGCTCCTAATCTATTTAAGGTAATATTTTTTAATAGATTAGTACTTCCTGGCACTGTTTGATCGAAGTTAATGGTGCTAATTGTTCCACTTCCACTAATATTTAAATTGGCGTTTGCTCCCCCTTTAAATAATGGTGTACCAACAACATCACCTGATATGGTTAGTGTATTAGCACCTATGTCAATTTTCGAACTTGAATTTATAAAAGTTGTACTGCCGTTTATGTTAATATCGCCACCAAGTGCCATTGTTCCATCAACAATTAACTCTGCATAATTTCCTGTTGTAATATTTGCGTATGCTGTTAAACTTAAGTCATCAATGGCTAATGCCTGGTCGTTTACTCCAAGCTGTTGATCTCTCCATCTTATAAAAATAAAACCTGTGCTAGCTAAAACATTTACAGCAATATTGGCTGATAAAATAGTTCTATTAGCTACAGCATTTCCATCTAAAGCCCCTGAAGCACCCGTTGTTGTTGGAGATACAAAATCTAATCCGTTTACTGGTATCCAATTAGCTCCATTGTCGGTTATGCTCGTTGCATTGGTACTGTATTCAAAATTAAGCTTATCGCTATTTCCAATACTGCCTAACCGCCATTGTTCACCAGTATATTGTATGGCAATGCTTGATATATTTTGTGATGTATTATTGGTGTATTTTACACCTATAATCATGGGCTCTGAAAGACTTGCTGTTAATGAGCCCCATGCTCTATCTGTATTTGTACCTGTTCCAAAGCTATAAATGCCTGAAGCAGTTGCCGATCCATCACCTGCATCATATAAATCATCGCCTGATGGAGGCTCAGCAATTTCCCAACCTGATAATGGCGATTGGTTAGTACCTGTGTTTATTAACCCGTTAAAATTTTGTGTATTGGCAGTACCTAAAGTAACAATTGAGATTTGACCATATACTTTAACGCCTATTATGTGAAATAAAAGACATAACAAAAATGCTATTTTATTGTATTTTAAAAGTATACGCATGGTCATGTTTATTTGACACAAATATATTAAAAATATTTAACGTGCTTATTAATTTTATATAATTATAATATAAATAGTAAAAAATAGGTATCTGTAGCTTTATTTCCATAATAAGTGGCTTATTATTTTAAAAAATATCCTAATTTTCTTCTTTTTTCAGTGGTTGAAAATGAAATTTAAGTAATACTTTTATTGTAATAAGTTACATTTTATGTTTAAATTTACATCACTAGATATTAATTTTTTACATTTACCTTGTTTTATTTTATGTTGTTCCTCACTTGCGTTAAAGTGGTTTATAATTTATGGTATTTTTACAAATTTTAATGATACTGTTTCGTTATTAATTTCTGTATTAATCATGTAAATACCTGTATTTAACATGCTAATATCAATGTTATCATGTTCTGTGGTTTCAAGCACTATTTTACCATGTATATCCAATATTTTAACCAAACCTGTTACAGCACCTTGTGGGATACTTATATTTAGTATTTTATTGGCTGGATTAGGGAATACATTTACTAAACTAATTGCGTTAGTTTTTAAGTCATTTGAAATTACAATGGTGTTTGAGTATTCAATTGTTTTTGAATCAACCATCTTTAAACGGTAATAATTAGTTTGATTTTTAAATGTATAGTCATCAAATAAGTAATTGCTGTTGGTGCTAATATTACTTGGTTTAATAAGTCCAATGGTTTCGAAATTGATACCATCTGTTGCACGTTGTACATCATAACTAACCATGTTTTTTTCATTGCTGGTTGTCCAAAGCAACTCATTGTGCTTGCCTCTGTTATTACCACTAAAAGCAATTAATTTAACAGGTAATGTACTTAATTGATCGGTAATTATTAGTAAAAATCTCTTACCGAAACTAGCGCTGATACTATTATTTATTGTAAACGTATAGTTTGGTGTAACCCTCAGGTTAGTGATGCTATTGTTTAATTTATCAACCAATACAATTGCTTTGTTTGAAGGTACTTGGTTAAAATTATCGAATGATAAATTATAAGTTGAATTGGTAGTTGAAGTCACTTTCAACTCAAAGGTATCCATTCCTGTGCTGCCTAAAAATGGTGTATGGTTATTTTGCACCTCAAAGTTGTTTGGTGTTACGATGCTTAAATTATATACTGAGTTTTTTAGTTTTATAGCATCTTCAACAAACAAGTAATTTTTATTGGCATTGTTTTCAAAATAAATTTTGGCCACATCGTGTTGGATGCTATCCATGTTCATTTTAATTGTTAACGGATTGACAGATGTTTTAAAATATGCCGTTCCTGTAGAACTTGTTTTATCATTTTCTTCAAACGTTACCGATTGTGAGCCTGCGTTTACTTGTACAAAAAATCCTTGACCCACCGCAATAATACCTGTATTTGCACTTACGTAGTTTTTTGTATTGGGGTTAATTAAGTAATAATGACTGCTTACACCGCTGGTTTTACTTACATCATTCCAATCAATTTGGC
>CANHBJ010000189.1 GCA_947459075.1 Bacteroidota bacterium | reverse complement strand
TTGGGTGAATGGTCGGAAACAAAATGAAGGTCGAACTTATAATCAAAAACAAAATGGTGGTTCAAATAGCGAAAACTCATTCTGGTGCCAAATACGGGAGCACATGATTGGTGGTGAATATAGTAATTGAGCATTGGTGGGCTTTGAGACTCCCTGGGTTGGGTTCCACATAGACTCCACAATGAGCCCTCCTTAGTACAACAGTGCAAAGGAGGTTTTTTTTGAGTGGATTTGTAGTTTCAATTAAGAAAAATAAAATCAGATATTCATTCATGTTCTGTAACATTAGTTACACTGATTTATAACACAAAAGCTAACTTCGTTCATTCATAAGATTATAAACAACATGATTGACAACACTACCTCAAACGAAAACAGCCGCAGAAAATTTATTAAATCTTTGGGGAAATTAGGCTTTGGAGCATCTATTTTAACTACGACTCCAAGTGCTTTAACTGCACATACTTTTGATGATGATAACAATACCGAACGTAAAGCATCTAATAATATTGCAAAACCAATTGTATTAAATATTTTACAAACAACCGATGTGCATTGCCAAGTTCATCCGCACGATGAACTATTTTGGGAAAACAATCAGGCAGTGTTTCGTAAAACTGGTGGATATGCGCACTTAGCAACCTACCTGAAAAACGAACGTAAAAAATACACAAATACGTTTTTAATTGATACAGGTGATATATTTCAAGGCAGCGAGTTATCAGTTAAAACAACAGGTAAGGCCATAGCTCCTATTCTAAATGCGCTTAACTACGATTTATACTTACCCGGAAACTGGGAAGTAATTTACTACAAAAAAAACATGCAAACGTTGTTGGGCTCATTAAACGGACCAAAAGTTTGTGCTAATATGTACCACGACTTAGGTGATGGCAAAAAAGGGGAACTCATTTTTCACCCATACAAAATTTGGAATGTTGCAGGTGTAAAAATTGGCTTTGTAGGGTACACCGATCCTTTGGTTCCAATACGTCAATCGCCAAATTACAGCAAAGGAATTATTTACACCAAACCCGAAGAAAACCTTGCACATTACATTGATGTTTTGCGTAACGATGAACAATGTGCTTATGTGATTTTGTTATCACATTTGGGATTATCGCAACAAATTGCATTGGCCAATTCGCCTGAGTGTAAAGGCATTGATATTATTTTAGGTGGAGACACCCACGAACGTGTGCGTAAACCAATTGTATGTAAATACTCAAAAGTGGTTGAGCCGGGAGCTTTTGGTTCATTTGTGGGTAAACTTCAACTTACCATAGAAAATGGAAAAGTGATAAAGGAAGACTATGTATTAGATGAAGTTGACCCTAAAAAACTTAAGGCCGATAGTGATTTAGAAACCATTATTAAAGCCAACGAACAACCATTTAAAGAAGATATTTACAAAGTGGTTGGTTACAGCACTCTTCCATTGTATCGCTATTTTGTTATTGAAAACACGATTGATACCATGATTTTAAATGCATTGAAATGGCGTTTACCTCAAACAGATATTGTACTTTCAAACGGATTTAGATTTTGTCCGCCACGCACCACACCCGACCAAACGGGTAATATACCAATTACCAATGGCTTTATTTTTGACATGCTGCCTGTTGATAGCACTGTAAGAACAGGCGAAGTATCAGGCAAACAAATTTTTGATTGGCTTGAAAAAGAGTTGAACAATGTGTTTGCAAAAGATGCCTCCAAACGTTTTGGTGGATGGGTGATTAAATTTCAAGGCATGACAGTTACCTTTAAAGCATACGAAGAAATGGGTATGCGAGTGCAGGAGGTTAAAGTGGCAGGACAGCCATTAGATTTAAATAAAACATACAGCATTGCCGCTTGCGAGCGTGAAGGTGACCCTAGTGACATGCTTTGTCGGATTAAAAATGTGGCTAATGCAAAAAATACCAACTACACGTTACATACTACCATGACAGAATATTTAAAAAATAACTCTCCGGTTACCCCTACTCCGCCACAAAATGCCAAAGTACTTGATGCACCACAAACATTGCTAACTCAGGTATTTGGGGTTGATTACGAGTTCAGGTAAAATCTATAAAACCAAATATCATTGCTTTTTTTAGGTGCTGGCACTTCCATGGTATTTAATGTGGAAAACAATCAAACGGCATTGCCTTACTTCGTAACTTTAAGTTTGTTTACTTATGACCCAATACGAAGATTTATTAGCACACATTTATAAAAACGGAACCTTTAAAAGTGACAGAACAGGTACTGGAACCAAAAGCATTTTTGGTGCGCAAATCCGATTTAACTTAGCAGAAGGATTCCCATTAGTTACAACAAAAAAAGTTCATCTAAAATCCATCATTCATGAGTTGTTGTGGTTTATTAAAGGTGAAACCAATACCAAATATTTAACTGATAATGGTGTAAGCATTTGGGATGAGTGGGCTGACGAAAACGGAAACCTTGGACCAGTTTATGGTTACCAGTGGCGCAGTTGGCCAACTCCTGACGGCAAACATATAGACCAATTAAATGATGCAATAGAAACCATTAAAAAAAATCCAGATTCGCGCAGAATGATTGTAAGTGCCTGGAATGTGGCCGATTTACCCAAAATGGCTTTAATGCCTTGTCATGCGTTTTTTCAATTTTATGTAGCCGATGGAAAACTAAGTTGCCAATTGTACCAACGCAGTGCAGATATGTTTTTAGGTGTGCCATTCAACATTGCATCATACGCTTTATTAACCCATATGATTGCACAAGTTTGCAACCTAGAAGTTGGAGATTTTATTCACACCTTTGGCGATGCGCACATATACAGCAATCATTTTGAACAAGTAGAGTTACAATTAAGTCGCGAAGCAAGGCCATATCCAAACATACAAATTAACCCGAATGTAAAAAGTATTTTCGATTTTACGTTTGATGATTTTACATTTGAAAATTACAATCCACATCCGGGTATTAAAGCTCCGGTAGCGGTATAAACTTTTTTATAAATCAACCTATACAAACTTTATACATGATGTTATTGTTGACTTTAAATTTTAATTAGCATACTTTTTGAAAACATACAAAGAACTATACGCATTGATTGAGCAAGGAATTGCCAATATTTCCTATACACAACAACCACAAGAGTTGTATAAGCCAATTGAATACATTATGCAATTGGGTGGTAAACGTTTACGCCCTGTGCTAACCTTAATGGCTAACGAGATGTTTGGTGGCAAATCAACAAAAGCAATAAAAGCAGCCCTGGCTATCGAGATGTTTCACAACTTCACCTTGGTGCATGATGACATTATGGATAATGCGGATATTAGACGCGGCCAACCAACTGTGCACATCAAGTGGAATCAAACCATAGCGATCTTATCGGGTGATTTGATGATGATAAAAGCCACCGATTTGTTGTGCGAAACAGAAACTAACGATTTGCGTACATTAATTTCTGTATTCAATAAAACAGCAGCTGAAGTATGTGAAGGCCAACAATGGGATATGAATTTTGAAACCCAAAATAATGTAACTGAACAAGAATACTTGAAGATGATTACATTAAAAACGGCTGTGCTTTTGGGGTGTGCACTAAAAGTAGGTGCACTAATTGGCGGTGCAAAAACAAATGATGCAAACCATTTATACGAATTTGGTAAAAACATTGGAATAGCATTTCAATTGCAAGATGATATTTTAGATAGTTTTGGAGAAGGTGACAAAGTGGGTAAAAAAATTGGTGGAGATATTGCTGCCAATAAAAAAACCATTTTATTAATTGAGGCATTAAATAGTGCTACAGGTGATGATAAAGACGAATTATACTATTGGCTTGGCGCAAAAAGCGAAGAAAAAATAGAAGCCGTACTGAAATTATATGCTAAATATAAAGTACGCGACAAAGCCGAGCAACTAAAAGAGCAATACTTACAATTGGCTTTTGAGCACCTTAAACAAATAAGCATACCAAATGAAAATAAATTATTGCTTAAACAAACAGCCATTGATTTGATGGAAAGAATGAGCTAGGTAACACACTATTTTGTCTCATATAAATCCACCACTATTTAATTATTTTAAAACTGTTATTGAAACAGATTTAATACCTGATTATTTAATTTTACAAAAAGAAAATCATGGACCGCATCCATTAAGTTTATTGGCTGCAGTAGAATTACAGCAACACATTTTAAGCCAAACTGATTGGGAACATAATTTTGGTTTAGCTGCAACATCGAATAGTAATATTGTTGGGAAAATGTTTGGTGTACTTGTAGTTAAAAATCTAGAAAATCAGATTGGATACTTATCGGCATTTTCCGGAAAACTTGCAGGTGCCAACCACCACCCCAAGTTTGTACCTCCTGTTTTTGATTTGCTTACAGAGGATGGATTTTTAAGCATTGGAATGAAAGAGCTAACCTTGTTAACAAAAGAAATAAAAACAATTGAAATTTCGGAGCCAGAAAATATTGACGCAATAAAAATTCTTAAAAAAAATCGCCACCAATATTCTAACAGTTTACAACAAGAAATATTTAGCCGCTACTCATTCACTAACCAAAAAGGCTTGTTCAAAAACATTAA
>CANHBJ010000188.1 GCA_947459075.1 Bacteroidota bacterium | reverse complement strand
GAATCTACCAAAGGACACCAAATGGAAACGGTTGTGCATAATTTCTCATTAGCAAAAGCCCAGTTTTGATGCAATGGAACTTCACCTGTATCCGATTGTTTACGAATATAGTTTGCTATGATTGGACGATAATTTTCAAGCAGTTTGTCCATGTGAGGCTTGAAATAATCTGATATTATTTTAAATATTAAACGCTTATATTCTGAGTTTTTATCAATGAAAGTAAAATCATATGTTATGAAATTAGCTTGTTCAACACCAGTTTCATCTGAAGTAATTTGACCACCACTTTGTGGTAAAGTATCAAAAAATAGTTGTTTAAGTTTCTCTACTTCTTCAGAATTAATAAAAGGCACTCTTACGTAACCGTTTTTCCTAAATTGTTCTTCAAGTCCTCTATCGTTAAAAATGTTTCTCATAAATTATCAATAATTTTTTCTTCAATTGATTTAAAAGTTATTACTCCTAAAATAAAAAAAGTGATTGCTACAATTAGTCCAATAAAAAAGTAAGGATTAAGAAGCTCGCCAAAGAAAATATTTCTAAACAAATGTATTGAACTTGTTATAGGATTAATGTAAAGTAAAGACTGATATTGATTAGGCAAAAGATTTACGGTGTAAAATACAGGTGTAAACCAAATGCTAAAATTTACAAAAAAGGGAACAATATGAAGTAAATCTCTCTTCTTTATGGTTAACGCGCTAAGCATAAGTGATGCTCCAAAGGCAAACAATAATACAGGAAGTAACGCAATCGGGAAAAGTAAAAATGTAAACGTAAACTTAATTTTAAATAACACGAGTAACAGTAAAAAAAATACAAATGAGATTGTAAATTCTACTAAAGCAATGATACCTTTTGACAAAGGGATAATTATTCTCGGGAAGTGTATTTTTTTTGCCATTTCACTTTGGTTGATTAAACCGGGAGTTGCTTGGTTGAATATATAGCTAAATATACTCCAATTTAGATAACCACTAAGCACAAACAAAGCGTATGGATATGGTGCATTTATTTTAAGCACGAAATGAAAAAAAAGTGTAAAAATTAGAACCGCTGTAATTGGTTGTAACAATGTCCAGGCTACACCTACAACTGTTTGGGCGTATTTTATTTTTAAGTCCCTTTGAGCTAATACAATTGCCATATACCTATAAGACCATATTTTCGAAATATAGCTTTGTAAACTATCAGATTGAGCTGTAATTAACTTTGCCATTGTTCGTAAAATGCTATAATCTGTTTTGACACTTCAGCAACTTCAGATTCTGTTGTTAAATTGTTTAATGGCAACCGTATTATTCTCTGTGCGACTTCCTCTGTATTATTTCCTCCTAGGTATCTTCCTACTTTTCTGCCCATTGGAGCTAAATGTAAGGGTTGATAGTGAAAATGAGCTTCAATTTTTTTGTTACTCAGGAACTGCATTAGTTTATCTCTAACCTCTTTATTCTTTACGATTAAGTAAAATTCATGAATATTATTATCCAATAATTCTTTACCAATCATCGTACAAATTTTGCGTGCTTCTAAATCATTGAGTAAATCATGATATAATTTTGATAATTTTATACGATGGCTAATGATAACTTTATCATTGGTAAGTTCTTGCTGTAAAATAGCGGCATTTAATTCATTCATTTGGTATTTTGAACCCTGATCAACCCATTCGTAATGATCAACTTTTCCTAAATCAAACTGCTTACGATTTGTGCCTATATGATATATTTGTTCCGCTCTTTCTATAAAAGTTGGATTATTAACCAATAGCATTCCTCCTTGAATGGCTGTTATGTGCTTGGTAATATCAAAACTCACTACACCAAAGTCGCCAATAGAACCTAATGGTTTCGAATCGTAATACATTCCATACCCCATAGCGGCATCTTCTATTAGATAAAGATCATATTTTTCACATAGCGATTTAATAGCTTCCATATTGCAAGGATGTCCTGCATAATGCATTGCAATTATGGCCTTTGTTTTTTCGGTTATCGCCTGCTCAATAAGCATCTCATCAATATTTAAAGTGTTATTTTTAACATCAACAAAAACAGGCGTTGCACCTTTATTTACAAATGCATTAGCTGTTGATACAAATGTAAAAGAAGGCATAATAATCTCGTCTTGTGGTTTAATATCAATTAGACTTGCTACCATTTCTAACGCACCAGTTGCAGAATGGGTTAGAAGTACTTCACTTTTTGTATAGACCTTTTTTAATAGATTTATACATTGATTAGAGAAGTGTTTTTTTCGAAACATATCATAGTCAGAATGCAACAAGGCTATATTTTTTAGATAATCCAATGAATTACTAATATTATTGAATAAAATTTTGCTCATTGATTCGAATTACTCACATAATTAACCCTGTAAAAGTAAGTGAAAGCTCAGATTTATACAAGTCTCAGCCCATTACTTTTGCATCTATATTAAAGGCAAAAGAATATACTGATAGCCTTTGTAAAATAAACCTCTGCACAACACAATTTCAGGAAGATAAGGCAATTATTCCGGTTGGTTTTTTTATACTTTCAAACTTAACAAGATCAGTTCTTGATGTGAATCCAAAATTAAGCGGAAAAAAGCTTCCTTTAATTGCAGATATTTTTGATAAATTTAATGAGGTTCCTGATTCTGACTATTATATTTACACAAATGCTGATATTGCCTTAATGCCATATTTTTATAATGTTGTTCATCAATATTTGATGCAGGGATATGATGCAATTGTTATTAACCGTAGACGACTAAGTAAAAGTTATGCTGATGAAATTTGCCTTGAAATGATGTATGCTGATATAGGTAAATCACACCCTGGATTTGACTGTTTTGTAATTAAGAAGGATTTAATTAATAGCCTTATTTTGGATGATATTTGTGTAGGTATTCCATTTGTTGAGGTAGCTTTAGTGCATAATTTATGTTCACTTGCTAAAAAGCCACTTTTTCTGCCAGATGCTCACCTTACTTTTCATATTGGGCTTGATGTAATGCCGAAACGCAATCAAGATTATTATTGGCATAACCGCTTAGCTTATTTTACCAACGTTCAACCTGTTTTAAAACCGCTTTTTAATCTTAATAAATTTCCTTATTCCTTTTTGCCTATCCACAAAAGAGCTATGAAGTGGATTTTAAATCCTGGTTTATTTACAAGCAACTACCTCGAATTAGAATCAAAAAGTATTCGTAATAAAATTAAAATAATTCTTAATGAATGGAGATGGCGTTTTTTGCAGAAATAATTATCAATTATATAACTTGAGCTAGCTTTATTAGTAATGATTTCTTTTTAAGAAAATTATCTTTAGAAATCCTATAAAGGCTAAATGATTCTGTCAGATTTTTTTCAAAAACAAATCCTAATCCAATGTTATAATCTAATGCTGATTGGTTATCTCTTTTAATTTTAGCGTAAACAATGTCAAGTTTTAGTTCGTCAAATGCATATGTTAAAATAAGCAAAGAAGCACCTAAAGATATGCCTGTGCCAGTATATTCATTTTCTGCAATAAATAAACCAGCATGTGCAGATGAATTTACATGGTCAAATTTATTTAGGTGTATTAAGCCAATTTTACGATTTTGGTAATTAATAATAAAATAATAATTGGTTTTAGTGCAAAGGTTTCTAAACCATAAACTCTGGTCTTCATTCGTAATGTGACCGCGATACTCCATGTTACTTGATATTTCGGGTGCATTTCGCCAATTACGAAGTATTTCAAGACTGCCTTCGTCAAGTTTAGTTAGAGTGATACCATGATTTTTTAAAATTTGCAATTGCTTAATGGGTCTATTCTAATGATACATCTAGCGGTAAGTATAGTGTCACGAAAGTAAATTTATTTTTTATTAAAAATACCCGCTCAGTAATTTATTTATAATTGATAGTGTATTGTGAATTAGTTTTCAATTCGACCTTGAATTACTTATTTACCTTATTTATAAATTTAAAAAGATCATCAACTGTTATTAAGTTAGATAGATCTGAAGCACTTATTATAACTCCTGTTTCTTCATTGATTCTTGATATTAAAATCAATGCATTAAGTGAGCTCCAATTATCTAGTTCTCTAAATTTAATCGATAGATTCACTTTGTTTATTGATATCATTAGTTCCTTTGATAAAAACTCAATAAAACTTTCACTATCCTTAGTTATTGGATGCATATCTGATAAGAACTTTATTAATAACAACCTTTGATATTAAACAATAAACGAAGGCACATAGTGCCTTCGTTTATTGTTAGTTAGTTAACTAACTTAGTTCTTAATTGCTTTTATGGTATAACTATTACCACTTGCTGTAATGATACGAACAAAGTACATACCTGAGCTCAACTCGTTTAATTCTGTTAATTGGTAAGCAGTGGTTCCTTTGTTTAATTCCATGGTGAAATTACGTACCATTTTGCCATTACCATCTATTAAATAAACATCAGCTGTTGTGGCTGCAGATTCTGTTACTTCTACTGTAAATGCATCTTTAAATGGATTTGGATTTAATACTGCTGTAGCTGATCCTTTTTCATTTAAACTTACTGTTACAGTTGGGGTGTAAGCAAACTCACCATCGT
>CANHBJ010000187.1 GCA_947459075.1 Bacteroidota bacterium | reverse complement strand
TATGCTGCGCCTAGCATGCAACATTACGATGAATACCAAGCCAACCATGCACCTGCCTTACAAGCTGAAACCAAACGTTTATTTGAAGGAAAATTTGTGGCATTTAGAACTTTAATGGAAAAAGTTTAATGAAGAGGCTTTATTCTTCGTCTTTTTTCTTAATCTCGTTAAACAACTGCTCCATTTTAAATACGTAATCCAAACTGTCGTCAATTAAAAACTGTAGCTCGGGAATAACGCGCACTTGTTTTCGGATACGCGCTGCTAACTCTCTTCTAATGGGAACTTTTTGCAAATCAACTACACGCAAAAGTTCGTCTTTATTTTTTTCGTTAAAAAAACTGAGGTATACTTTGGCAAAACTTAAATCGGGCGATACTGTAACATTGCTAATGGTAATAAAAGCATTGTTAAACATCTCAGAACGGTTTTGTGTAAACACATCTGCCAATTCTTTTTGTATTAATCTCCCAAATTTTTCTTGTCTGATACTCATGCTGCAAATATGCGCAATTTATGGCTGCAATAAAAATACTTAACGCTACAGGGTTTTATTCAGCTTATAACTTAAATACACCGAGTAACTGAACTCCATCAAGCTATTGCTCACATCGTAATATGGCTCAAACCTAACGTTTAATGATAAATCAGGAGCAACTGTTTTACCGTAAATAAACCTTACAAACAATAGCTCACGCATTTTTTCAGTATATCCAGGCTTATCCAACGAAACCGATTGGTAAAGTGTTGTTCCTCTATCGGCAATAAAACCATTGCCCAACCAATAAGTAGGGTTGATGCTAAACCCATTTTTTGCCACAAATATATGGGCCAAAAATCCGTTTCCCTTACGGTATGGATAAAATCCGCTGTTGGTATTTTCTTGGTATAAAACAGCGTAAGCTTCCGTTTTAAAACTATAATTATTCGTAGTAATAAATTGATACGATAAACCAGCTGCACCATTAAACTGCATCACCATATTTGAAGTATCATTGTCAATTTGTCCGCCACGATGGTGGGCAGTAAATTGTAAAATCGGTTTAAGTAAATGATGAGTTTTGGTTGGTACAACTTCTATTCCATTTGGGTTTAACGCTTTTGTTTCGTTTGTTTTGGTTTGATAGAACACCAAGTGTGTATTTATACCAGCAGTAAATTGCTCTTTATTTGGTGAACCTCTATCAATAAAACGTTCCCAATTAATCCAGGTATCGAGCCAAACATTTTTGGTATTGAGTTTAAATTGTGCACCATTTTCAACCCTTCTTAAAATTGCAGAATTGATGTCAAACAAAGGCTCTATTAATTGATGTGCAAGCGCACCTTCTAGCGTTCCGAAAATAAAAGTACGTTGGTTGTTTTTGCTATTTAGCTTCACACTAAACGTAGGAATAATTTGCGTTAGATATGGAACAGCTCCAAAATCTTGCTGTAAAAAAACACCCGCTTGTAAAGTAGTTTGTTTGTTAGGTTGATAAGATAAACGCGGATGAAGTTGTGAACCAAACAATGTACGACCAAACTCAATGTTGTTAAAGTATTCGGTATTGCGCAGGTAATTAAAATTAGTTACCGTTAAACCAAACTTACCGCTATCATTAGGGTTAATATATATTTCATCACTTAAAGTTGTGTTGTTTATTTGAGCAAAAAGTGTTGCATGCAACAACATCAAACCCAAAACTAAGCTTAACTTTATGTGCAGATGAAATTTTTTCATCTTACAAATCCATAGCTGTTGCAACCAACTCAGCAATATCTTTTACTTCAATTTCTTGCTCTTTGTTGTGGTGTTTAACACCATCACGCAACATGGTCATACAAAACGGACAAGCTGCAGCAACTACATTGGCTTGGGTTTCCAACATATCATCGGCACGTTCAATGTTTACTTCTTTTTTACCATTTTCTGCATCTTTAAACATTTGTGCACCACCCGCACCGCAACATAATCCATTGGCTTTACTGCGTTTCATTTCTATTAAAGCACCATCTAATTTTTCTATCACCTCACGTGGTGCTTCGTAAATATTATTAGCACGACCCAAGTAACAGCTATCGTGATAAGTTATGCGTTGGCCTTTAAATGCACCACCTTTAATAGCAATTTTACCATCGTTTAAAAGTTGGTTAATTAGGGTGGTGTGATGCAACACTTCGTAGTTACCACCTAATTCAGGGTATTCGTTTTTAAGTGTATTAAAACAATGCGGACAGCCCGTCACAATCTTTTTAACACCATACATATTTAGTGTAGTGATATTTTGCATGGCCATCATTTGAAACAAAAACTCGTTACCCGCACGTTTTGCTGGATCTCCGGTACAAGCCTCTTCGGTACCTAAAATAGCAAAGTTTATTTGCGCTGCATGCAAAATTTTTGCCACTGCTTTGGTAATTTTTTGTGCACGTTCGTCAAAACTACCTGCACAACCTACCCAAAATAAAATCTCAGCTTCTTCTCCTGCCGCAATCATGTCGGCCATTGTACGTACCCTAAATTCGCTCATATTCTCGGTTTATTTTCAGCAAGGCAATTTAATAAAACAATTTAAATTCTTGCAAGTTTGGTTTAATTGATACTAAGCCCAAGTTCATTTATCTATGTGTAACAACAGACATAAATGACTGATAAAAATATTTCTATAGACACAATTTTAAATTTGGCATACAAATTAAAAAAATAGAAAATATATAACTGTAATTATCAGCACTAATCATAGATAATTTTTATAAAACTTTAGTGTGAATAACATTTTAAGGTTTTAGTGGTATTATTTATTCAATAATTTGTTCTTTTTTGTAATAAAAAGAAACTATTTTGTATAATATTGATTAGTATTATGTATATTTACACTTTATAAATTTGATATTCAATTTATTATATAAAAAAAGCGAGAAAATCTATCATTAAGATATATTTAGTTTTAGTTTTAATAACACTTTGAATATAATAACTTTGCATAAATTGTTTTGTTATGAATTATAGTATACCCAATAGGATTTTGTTCTCCTTGTTTGTTGTCATTTTAACGCTAAGCGCTAAAGTGGTTAATGGGCAGTGCCCTACTGCAGTTTCTATAACAGCTCCCGCTAATAAATTTTGTCCGGGAGGTAATGTTACACTAACTGCAAACGTTACTGGTGGTTCAGGAAATTTCACCTATTTGTGGAGGAACCTTGGTAACGTAGTTGCAGGTAGCGGCAGCACACTTAATGTAACAACTGCAGGTTTTTATACAGTAAGGGTTACTGATAATACAAACATTTGTTCAAGAACATCAGCAGGATTTGCTGTAAGTGTTTCTCCTACTGCGGGATTAGTTATTTCGGGCCCACTAAGTTTTTGTACTGGTAACAACGTTTTATTTACAGTTGATAGCGCAGCAAACTATACTTTTCAATGGAAAGAGAGTGGCGTAAATATATTTGGATCAACATTAAGCAACTATACTGCAACTACAAGCGGGAACTATTCGGTTGAAGTAACTGACAATAGTTTGGCATGCAGTCTTATTTCAGACACACAAACAGTAACTGTTTATCCAACAACGGTTGCAGGAACCATAGCTGCACCTGCTGCTATTTGTGCAGGAGTAACTGCACCAGCATTAACATTATCGGCTTATACAGGAAGCATTATTCGTTGGGAATCTTCTTTAAATGGTACTACTTGGAATACTATAGCGAATACTACTGATACATACAATCCAGGCACACCATCACAAACCACACAATATAGAGCCGTAGTTCAAAGTGGAACATGCGCGGCTGCAACATCAAATACAGTTACATTAACTGTTCATCCTTTACCAATTGCTACAATAACAGAAAGTGCTTCATTGGCATTGTGTAGTGGTGGCTCAGTTACATTAAGTAACAGCAATGGTGTTTCTTATGTATGGAAAGAAAGTGGTGCTCCAATTGGAGGTGCAACTAGCAGTTCACTTCTGGTAAATACTGCTGGAAGTTATACTGTAACCGTTACAGATGTTAACTCATGTTCGGCAACAACTGCAAGTCCATCCATAGTTACTGTTGATCCCATAACAGTTCCTGGATCTGTTTCAGGAGGCTCTACTGTATGCGAAGGAAGTACATCTGGTTTATTAACCTTAAGTGGAAACACCGGAAGTATTTTACGTTGGGAAAGTTCTATAAATAGTGGAGCTACATGGAGTACAATTGCCAATACTAATTCAACATACACATCAGGAGCTTTAGCAAATAATACACTTTATAGAGCAATCGTTAAAAGTGGTGCTTGTGCACTTGATAGTTCAACCTCAACAACTGTTACTGTTGACCCTTCAACAGTTGGAGGAACAGTAACTGGCGGAACAACAATTTGTGAAGGTTTAACATCAGGCACTTTAACATTAGCTGGACATACTGGTAATATTGTACGTTGGGAATCATCAGCAACAATTGGGTTTGGTTCGCCAACCACAATTGCAAATACAAGTAATACTTTTGTATCTGGTGCTTTAACAACATCAACATATTTTAGGGCAGTTGTAAAAAGTGGCGTTTGTAATGAGCAAAACTCTGCTGAAACTTTGGTTACCGTAACAAACGCTCCAGTAATTACAAC
>CANHBJ010000186.1 GCA_947459075.1 Bacteroidota bacterium | reverse complement strand
GTAAACTACATTTATGCACTTGTATACCTTAGTGTTCCAACCAGTATTATAGTTGCATATTATTTTATAAGCGATAAACGGTTTTTACTTAAAGAGTTCTTGTTTTTTACCCTACTTGGCTTGGCAGTATATTACCAGTTGGGTTAACGATTGATTAGGGAGATGAGTTGCTTTTTATAACTAGCACCAATGGTCACCTCATCACCACTTGTTAGCGTTATGTTACTTCCATCTATAGATTTAATAAATTTAGTATTAACCACCACGCTTCTGTGTACTTGCAAAAAAATGGATGATGGAAGTTCGGGTATGATGTGTTTTAATCTTTGATAAACCATAACTGGTTTTTCTTCCGCTAAATTAAATTTAATGTATTCGCCCTCTGCATTTACATGGGTTATGTCATTAAACAATAGTTGTTGGTACTTATTTCTCCCTGTTTGAAGAAAAAACGAATCAGGTATGGGTTTATGCTCTTTTAATGCAATGCGTTTGTAGGCACGCTCTATTGCGGTTAAAGCGTGTTCGGCCTTTATTGGCTTCTGAATATAGTGTACCACATCATACTCAAAAGCTTGCATGGCATACTTTGGGTAATTAGAAATTACAACAACAACGGGTTTATAAGCAAGCATCTTTAATAATTCGAAAACATTGTGCTTTCCAAGCTCAACATCAACAAATAATAAATCAAACCTATTATCAGACATCACCTCTGACCAGTTTTCAGCATTTATTATGCGTGTATATAATGAAAACCTGTTATCGCCTTGAATAGTGTTTTTTAATACCTTAATCTCTTTTTCAGCATCTTCTACAATAGCGCATTTAATCATTTTACAGGGGTTTATTGCGAATATGCAATATTATTTTAAACAACAACATAGCCTTAACTCAAGTTTAGTTATTTGTATTTAACATTTCATTGAAAGATTTAATTGATTGATTGTGTTAATTAGCTGTTTTATTGAAAATGTTTTTTTACAACTAATTATTTAAGAAATTTAAAAAATGAAATCCAAAATTGTTGCCTTAGTTGTTTTAATATTTACAATCCACAACAAGGCATTTTCACAATATATTTGGTTTAGCGGATATAGCTATAACGCACCGTTTTTATTCAATCAAAAAAAAGAAAATCTGTTTGGTAAATCTTTTGACAAAAACAATTGGAGTATATTAAACAATGAAATATCCTTAGCAAATTTTTATTGGCTGAATAGAGATTATTATGGCTGTAAACAACATTTATTGATTGCTTTAGCGTTTGCCGAAAAACACTTAACAGAACCCGATTTATTAAACTTTAGCATTAAGATTAACCACCTGATTTGGGAAAGGGCTCTTTTTGAAGGCCGATGGGAAGAGGCGCTTGATCAAACAAACTTGAATAAAAAATTTATTCATCATCCATTAGGCGATGCACTTTATCAGTATCAAACTTATACCATGATGGCCAAGGGTGACGTTGTTTTTATAGCATCTGATAAAAAGATAATAAGTAAATTAAAGCAAAGTTTAATTGAACTGAACCTACACCGAATGGCGCTTTCTATGGCTATGCAGGAGTACCAGAATAACTTTATAAATAAAGAAGAGCTATCTAAATTCGTAAACAAACTTCCCAAACCGATTATACATGTAGGAGAGTTGGAATTGTATTACCAAACCCATTCAAACTCAAAGATGGAATTGCTTAAAATATTAAACAAAATTCCAATATACGACTACATTTCAAATTTTAGGGCTGGTTTAGAATTGATGAAGTTTTATGCTTCAGAGCAAAAGAAAGATTCGTTCTATTATTTTCAGAAAAAAATAAAATTGCTTACCAATTATTTGGCAGATGCGGATGCCGAAAACCATTACAACACCACCCTAATCTCTCTTTTTGAAAAGCACTTTATTGCTGTTGATAGTAGTTTGTTGATTCATGCAAAACCGTGGAGAACAGATGCACGTGTTAAGTACTATAACTACTACAACAACCAGAGAATTGAAGAGGTAAACCAACGGTATTTAAAACAACTAAATACCACAAAATGGTTATTAACAGCGCTTTTATTGGCTACAATTGCATTAGTGATTGTACTTTATAAAATTGTAAAGAGCCAACAACAGCTTAAACGTTTAAATCAATTTAGGAATCAGTTTGTATTTGCTTTATCGCATGATTTAAATGCCACACTTACTGCATTAGAACAACATACAAATCAACATACCGAGGCATTATTAATAGAACACCGCATGATGTTGGATGACACCCTGCTATGGGCACAAATTGCAAGTAAAAACAAAGGCATATCTAACGAAATATGTAGCTTGTCTGATTTGGTGCATGAAACCATGGAACAATTAAATAGCCTGATTTTACTTAAAAAAATTACTGTAACTTGGTTAGGTGATATAGACGAAGCCATAACCATAAATAAAAATGCCATGCTGGTGGTGGTTCGAAACACGCTATTAAACACCATAAAACACAACACCCAACAAGGCTTTATTACCATTGATGTGCAAGCAAGTAAAATTACCCTTACCAACAGCACCATACACACCACACAAAGCCAAAGCAAAACCGGGAGTTTTTTAATAAACTACTTTACTGCTATTAACAACGCCACATACGCAATATATATAAATAACAATGTGGCTTACACAACAATAAGCATTAAAAACTAAAATTTATTAGCGGAGCTTATTGGCTAATTCATGTGTTTTACTGAGACTTATACAGGATTGGTTGAATAAATAACACGCGCGTTTTTCTTTTGGGTAGTTTGCGTTTACAATATATTTATGCCCGTATGCCAACTATAATAGAACTACATCAAAAAAGAATAGGTAAAACCTGTATTTCAAGCAATTCAATATTGTCAAATATGTACTCCGGTTTCCTACGTAAATTTCATGCTAATCTTCATCTCATTATAGATTTAAAGGCTATTTCAATTTGTAAAAATGAATTAGAATTCAACGCCCTACTTGACTCATACACAAGTAAACTTAAACAGAAAGTAGCTAAACCCGTTAATGCAGAACATTGGGGTATTTGCAGAAAAGCCATCAACCTTTATTTAAGAGATTGCTATTATAACAAAGCCCTAAACGAGCACTTCGGTTTGGATAAAGTTGCTTCTTATCTAGAAACTCCCATTGATGGTTTTGCTATGAAAGCCTTAGCCAAGTATACCTCATTTGTTAAGAAATCAGCAATAAAAGCAATTGATAAAAATACACATCAAGAATGGCAGAAGGCTGCCAAAACATTTGCACAAACAAATAAATTACCTAATAGAGTTGACGCGGATTTAATAATATACTAATTAAAACAAATATGAAAAACTTAATTTTAAACGCAACATTTTTAACCACCGTATTGATTTGTAGCTGTGGTGATTCTTCCAATAAAGAGTCTACTTCTAAAAAGGATTCTGACGACTCCGCAAAAGAGGTTGTTATTGGCAAACAAATATGGATGACAGAAAACTTGAATGTAAATACTTTTCGTAATGGCGATACCATACCTCAAGCAAAAAGTTCAAAGGAATGGGATGATGCATGTAAAAATAGTCAACCAGCATGGTGTTATTACAACAATAACCCTGATAATGGTGCCATTTATGGTAAGCTTTATAATTGGTTTGCTGTCAATGACCCCAGGGGATTGGCACCTGGGGGTTGGAGTATTCCAACGGTTGATGACTGGCACCGTATGGTCGATTTTTTAGGTGGTAGTGATCCTGATAAAGCAAGTAATAGCATGAAGTCTAAAGAAATATGGCAGGATAATAACAAAACAGCAAGATCAAATCCAACTAATGAAAGCGGTTTTTCTGCTTATCCTGGCGGGAATCGCAGGTCGGATGGAGTCTTTGATGATATAAACCAAATGGCTTATTGGTGGAGCTCGTCAGTAGAGGAGGATGGTTGTGCTTGGGTTATAAACCTTCTTGAATATAGTACAAATGTGTCATTTGATAAATTACAATACCATGGTTGCGAATACTATGGATTCTCTGTGCGTTGTTTTAAGAATCTAGATAGTGAAAATAAATAATAACATGAAAGAACTCCTGAAATACGCCAAGAATTTAGAACAAGATTTTGTAAATCCCAACTCAACCTATCAATCAAAAATTGACTTAGCAGTTACCTCTTTGGTAATGGGCGATTATGATAAGTCAAAACAAATGTTTGATGCTGCCATTGAATTAGATTCGATGTATCCTTCAGCTTGGTTGGGTAAGGCATTTGTTGAAATAGCGAGAGTAGATGACGATCACTTTAACAGCTTAGAAATTGATGAGTATTTAAACCGCGCGTTACGCTCCAATTCAGATATTACAGCATATAAAGTTGCCTTAGCTGGTTGTTTAGCATACAGGCATGCCGTGCTCATTAAAAAATATGTACAAGCAGTTGAAACGGCAATAGAAGAACAGAAAAAGGCAAAACAAAAAGCCATGACGGGTTTAGTAGTTGCAGCGGCAGGCAGTATGTTTACAGGCGGAAACAAAAGTATTACCTCAAATATTGTGGGTGGCGCATTGATTGGTGGAGGCGTTACCACGGCTATTTCTTCCGGTTTAAAATCAATGGAAT
>CANHBJ010000185.1 GCA_947459075.1 Bacteroidota bacterium | reverse complement strand
TTTGCTGGCAATAAATCTATTGCAGATGTGATGGAAATAACTTCTGCTGATACCGTGCTAACAGCAATGGTTGGTTACAGTGGATTACTTCCCACCATAAAAGCTATTCAAAATAAAAAAAGAATTGCATTAGCTAATAAAGAAACCTTAGTTGTTGCAGGTGAATTAATAACTGAAATGTGTCAAGATAATAGGGTTAGTTTAATCCCTGTTGATTCTGAACATTCAGCTATTTTTCAGTGTTTAGTGGGTGAAGATTTAAATACCATTGATAAGATTATTTTAACGGCAAGCGGTGGCCCTTTTCGTGGGAAAAAGCGGAGTGATTTAGCAGAGGTAACCAAAGCACAAGCGCTTAAACACCCCAATTGGAGCATGGGGGCTAAAATCACCATCGACTCAGCCACATTAATGAACAAAGGCCTGGAAGTAATTGAAGCTAAATGGTTGTTTGGATTAAATGGTTCGCAAATAGAAGCTGTTGTTCATCCTCAAAGCATTATTCATAGTATGGTAGAGTTTAATGATGGAAGCATTAAAGCTCAAATGGGATTGCCAGATATGAAACTCCCAATTCACTATGCCTTCTTTTATCCAGAGCGTATAAACACTAATTTTAAACGAATGAGTTTTAAAGAAGTGAATATGTTAACCTTTGAGGAACCAGATAAAGATACTTTTCGCAATTTAGCTTTAGCTTACGAGGCGATGAAAAATGGCGGCAATATGGCTTGTATTTTAAATGCGGCTAACGAAATTGCCGTAGATGCTTTTTTAAAGGATAAAATTAAGTTTTTACAAATAGCGGAACTAAATGAAAAATGCATGCAAAAAGTAGATTTTATTCGAAAACCAAGTTTACAAGATTACATAGAAACAGATGCTGAGACTCGAAAAGTGGCGGCATCATTGGTTTAAACTCTCTTCATTAATTTGATTCAAACTTTGCTACAATCTGTAACCCGAATAGCTTATTTTCGCAACTCGATAATTTTTTAACAAACATTAATACAACATTTCAACATACATGCAAGGATTAATTATGGCAGCCCAACTTATTGCGGGCATTTCAATACTGGTTATCTTACACGAACTTGGTCATTTTTGGGCTGCTCGGGCTTTTGGTATTAAGGTAGAAAAATTTTATTTGTTTTTTGATGCTTGGGGTAAGAAATTATTCAGTATTAAAATTGGTGAAACAGAATATGGTATTGGCTGGTTACCACTTGGCGGATATGTAAAAATAGCAGGAATGATTGACGAAAGTATGGATAGCGAGCAAATGAATAAACCTGCCGAACCTTGGGAATTTAGAAGTAAACCGGCATGGCAACGTTTAATCGTTATGATTGGTGGTGTAGTAATGAATATAATAACGGGTATAGTTATTTTCGCATTGATATCATATACATATGGTGAAAAATACACCTTAAACAGTTCATTGGAATATGGTGTTGTTGCTTCTGACTTAGCTAAAGAATCAGGCTTTAAAACAGGTGATAAATTGAAATCTGTTAATGGAAAAGAAATTAAATATTTCGAGAATGCATTAAGTAGCGAAGAGTTATTGGCTGACGTAACAACATATACAGTTGAAAGAAATGGAGTAGATACACAAATTACATTATCGAAAGATTTTACACGAAAGTTTACATCTTCAAAAAAGGCAGAATTTTTAACTCCCCGATTTAAATACAATATAGAAGAAACAGTAAGCGGATTTCCAGCAGAAAAAGCAGGAGTAAAAAAAGGCGATGTATTACTTGCGGTTAATTCAAATCCTGTAATATTCTTCGACCAACTTCAAGAGGAATTAAAAGTTGAGTCAGGCAAACAAGTCCAACTTTCCGTATTGCGTGGAATTGATACCATGATTATGCCAATAGATATAACATCAGATGGTAAAATTGGTGTTGCGCCAAACCCAATTGGAATAGAATACGATTCATTAAAATTTGGTTTATTGGAATCATTCCCCAAAGGAGTAAATAAAGCTGTTGAAACCATCAACTTACAAGTAAAAGGTTGGGGTAAAATTTTTAGTGGAGATATCCCTGCAAATAAAGCAGTTCAAGGTCCAATTGGTATCGCTAAGTTTTATGGCGGTGAATGGATCTGGAGTAGATTCTGGTTATTTACCGCATTAATATCTTTAGGTTTAGCATTTATGAATATTCTTCCAATTCCAGCATTAGATGGTGGACATGTTGTCTTATTATTAATTGAAATGATTACTGGAAAACCATTAAGCACAAAAGCAATGGAGCGTATTCAAACAGTTGGCATGGTCATTTTACTTACGTTAATGGTGCTTATATTCGGCAACGACATTATTGGCCTATTCATCAAATAAGTATGAAAAATAATATTTTATTAATCATCATTTTTTTATTTAGTGTACCTGCAATTGCTCAATCTGATAGCGCTAAATCAAACAAAAAAATATTGGTAGTGCCCTACCCTAGCATGTTGTACTTTAGCGATGCAGATGCTGACCTTGCGCGTTATAGCAGACTTGATGAACCTAAATTACGCAACCTAATGCGCGGAAATTTAGAATCAAATGTTTATCACCAAATATTAGCATCATTTGATGCGGTAAGTTTACTATCAGCAACTAGTTTGAATGGCGAAGAAGATTTAAAAAGAGTATATGCTGCTTCGCAATATTACGCAAGCAATGCAATAAGCAAAAATAAAGGCTTATTTAGCAGTAATTTATTCCGTAAAAAAAATAAAAACCAAACTTTTTATGTAAACGATACCGCCACAATGGTGGCTGAGATTCAAGACCCAAATCTGCACGCTAGTTTACATAAAAAACATAAACACGATTATATCCTTTACATCACACAATTTGAAATTAACACATCAAACAAAAACACCATCGAGTGGATGAAACAAGAATATAAACGCTCTTATGTAATGCATTATAATCTGTGGGATAACAAAGGAAAATTAGTACTAGCAGAAACGCTAATATTAGATGCAGGTGGTGAAAATAACATCAAGAATATTAGCGAAAAATACTTGGCTGAAATGGCTCAGAAGCTAAAAGAAATATTACAATCAGCAATTAAATAAAACCAATGATAAAGCTGGGTGATAAAGTAAGATTTATTAATGAAGATATGCAGGGAGTTGTTACCAGTATAAAAGGTAATACAGCGGGCGTAACTATTGAAGATGACTTTGAAATTCCAGTTTTGATTAATGAAGTAGTAAAGATTAATGATATTCTTGACAAGCCGAAACAAGAAGACGAAAAACCCATTACTGTTAAACCTAAATACATCAAAATTCACCATGGTATTCACATTGCTTTTGATAGAATAAATGAAGATAAACTTGAACTAAAGATTCATAATAGTGAAGCTGATTGGATTATGGTTGCTGTATACCAAAATCAGCAACTAAAACATCAAATTAATGTTGAGTTGGAGACCAATAAATCGATTGGTTTTTTTAATATTGAACAGTTTAACAAATGGCCAGAGTTCACATTTGTTATTACTCCTATTAATGAAGAATTTAAATCAATCAATACCATAGTAAAAAAAGTTAGACTAAATGCCAAAGAGTTTCATGCTTCATTCAAACAATGCTATTTTTTAGGAAAGCAAGCATACACCATAAGATTAGATAACGATGTAACATCTCTGTCACTTAAAAAACTTCAAGAAAAAGATTTTACAGAGCCAATCGCAACTAAATCAAAAAATACAATTAATCTAAAAGATAAGCCTAATCAAGTTATTGATTTACATGCCGAAAATTTGGCTGAAAACATCGATAAACTCGGAGCACAAGAAATATTAGATTTACAAATGAATGCATTTGCTCAATCATTAGAAATGGCACATGTTCACAAAATGAAAAGCATAATCTTCATTCACGGAGTTGGGAATCATTTTCTTAAAAATAAAATCAAAAACTATTTATCAACTCAAAAAGAATTAGTAGAGCGATACGCAGACGCTGATAACCTGCTTTATGGTGGGGGAGCTACAGAAGTATGGTTAAGATAATAATCGCTGACGTTTAAGAAACTCTAACTGATCATTAATACGTATTAATTTTTTATTTAATTCAATTTCGTTAATACCTTTACTTTATTGCTCAAAGGAACCAAATATACTCTTTTAGTAATCTCCTCTTCATTACAAGACTTATTCAAATAATGACGAATTATACCGAAACTTAAAGCTTCAATTAGTAAATTATATTAGTATAACCTTTAAGTAAAATAAGTATTGATAAAAGACACTCTTTAATAATATCAATCAAAAACTATACTCCAATTATATTAGATATATTTTGAACAGTAATAATGAATATAACAAAAGTATTATCCTATAATAATTTAATAAAATCATAGCACTTATTGCATTTAACATGTTAAACTTTAAAATGATTTTTTTCTTTAAACTAAACAATTGTCATATCTTTCATATCAAATAATCTTGATAGAAAAAGAACCCTAAAATATCTTATAATTAAACAAATTATAAACAAGCTATTTACATCATATACTTTATTAACTTTGCTTAGAAGTAATTCTGCTAAACAATTATGAAAAAACTAATCATATCCATCACCATTATTATTGGTATTATTA
>CANHBJ010000184.1 GCA_947459075.1 Bacteroidota bacterium | reverse complement strand
GCTAAACGCATCAGCTACTACACTATCAAAAGGCAACATGAGGTTTACGCCTTTTTCTTTTGCTTTTGCCATTAATTCAAGGCAAAGTTGCAAACGATCTTCTTCACATAAACTCGATCCAATTTCGTAACCCATGGCTTTTAAAAAAGTGTAAGCCATACCACCACCAATAATTAAATTATCTACTTTGTCAATTAAGTTTTCTAAAATTAAAAGTTTGTCGCTAACCTTTGCACCACCTGTAATTGCGGTAAATGGACGAGCAGCATTTTTCATTACCAACTCAGCATTGGCTACTTCTTTTGCCATTACATAACCAAAACATTTTTGAGTGAAAAAATGAGCAATAACTGCGGTACTGGCATGTGCACGATGTGCGGTACCAAAAGCATCATTTACATATACATCACCTAATTTACTTAGTTTTTCGGCAAACTCTGCATCACCTTTTTCTTCTTCTTTATTAAAGCGTAAATTTTCTAATAATAAAATTTCTCCAGGATTTAAATCAGCGGCTTTGTCAGTTGCATCTCGTCCTATGCAATCACTTGCGAATTGTACCTCAACCCCAAATAATTCAGAGGCTTTAGCAACAACGTGCCTCAATGTGTATTTTTCAATATCAATTGTACCGTCTTCTTTTAATTTTTTTAACGGGCGTCCTAAATGACTCATTAAAATGCAGCTTCCGCCATCGGCTAATATTTTTTTAATGGTAGGAACTGTTGCACGAATACGCGCATCATCAGTAACTTCAAAAGTTTGTTTATCTAACGGAACGTTAAAATCTACACGAATCAAAGCCTTTTTTCTGGCAAAGTTTATAGTGTCTACTGTTTTCATGCTGAATACTTTATGTATAAAATAGTGAATTGTAAATGCTTAAATTTGAGCAAAAATAGTTTTTTGTATTTAGATTGTGGTTGATTTTTTAAGCTTATGTTGCTACCAAAATAGTTATGGCAACACTCAACAATAATATAATATGGGTAAAATTTGGGTTTCTGTTTTTGTGCTATTTGTTTTTATGGCATGCACAAGTAAAAAAGAAAAGGTATTGATTAAGCGTTGGCGTGTAGCTGATGTTTCTTTTATTGATGCCGAAAAAGCTACCTTACAAAGCGATACCATGCAGGGTAATTTAATGCTAAGGCAACAAGCTGTATTGCGTGATGTGCTTCTTAAAAATTTGTATGAGTTTAATGAAGATGGAACATACATAACTGGTAATGCTGCTGGTACTGCAACCGGAAAATGGAAATTAAGTGGTGATGCCATTATTTTTATTAGTGATGTTGAAAAAGATGGAGTTGCATCAACAAAAAAAGTTCCGTTTCAACATTTAAGTGATGATAGTTTGGTTTTGTTGCTAAACAATGATCAAACGAGTATTAAATTAAAATTAGTTTTGTTGCCTGTTGAGTAATAAGTAATCAAATTCGCCAAACATGATTCGCTTTTTTAAAGTTTACGATTTTAAACTACACGGCCTTGAGCCCCAACAAATCAACACAACGCGCACCATTGAAATTGAAGGAAAGCGTATTTGTTTGGCTTATACTTCTTCTGGCTATTATGCTGTTGATGATAAATGTCCTCATGCAGGAGCTCATTTAGGTAGGGGTGGTTGGTGCGAGGATGATTTTGTGGTTTGTCCAATTCACCGTTATAAATACAACCTGAAAACAGGGCAAGGTAAACAAGGTGATTACATTAAACCTTACACCGTGCAAAACCGTGTAGATGGCATATACATTGGTATAGAAAAAAGATGGTGGCAATTTTGGTAAAACAGCACTAAACGATATTTTATAACAAACGTGTGTTTCTATTTTAAAGAATTAATTCATAGGGTTCATAAACATTAAATTTCATAATAATTAATGATATCTAGTAATTAGGACATTTACTGTAAATTTTGTTTAAAATAAGATAATGCTTACAGTTAAATTTGATTGAACAAACTAAAAACTTATGAAAAAACAAATTTTAAAACTTACAATGGTATTAGTTTTACCATTAATGCTCATTAACCAATCTTGTAAAAAGGAGAGCGAGGACACTAAATCAACAAATGTTACTATGGGCTCTGCTACCATAACAGGCCGTATTACAGGAGACATTATACTTAATAATGGATTAAAGGAAGGAATTGCAGGAATTAAGATTACGGGTCGTATTAATACAGCCGATTTAATCACAACTGGCTCTGTAGCTACAGCAGGTTTAACAAGAACTTATGAAGCAACTACTGATGCCAACGGTAATTACACACTTACAGTAGATGTTAATAGTAAGCCTGTTGTTGTAACATTAGATATTCCTGCAAGTTTTAATGCTGAACAAACTTTGGAAAATGGAGTTAAAAAGCAAACTTTATTCACAAGAAATAATGCAATTGCAGCAATAACTTTGACTCGCTCGCAAGCATTTACACAGAATGCAGATTACAGTTATGATGTTAGCCCATTATTAGGTACTGTTAAGCTTTCTGGAGAAGTTAAATTCCGTAATGATTTGTGCAAAGGGATATCTGCAGCTTTAGATTCTCAGGTTAATGTTGTTCCAACTAACACAATTTTAGTTATTACTTGGAATGACGATAATTTAACCTCAAGAGAAATGGAAGTAAATGTTGGCGCAACAGGCAAATATGAATTTATGATTGAAACTAAAAATGCAAGTAAATCACTTTCTGTTAAAGGCCGTAAGTTTTATGCTGATAGAAAAAGTCCGAATTTTAACGACAGCTGTATAACAGAGAAAAATTACGGATTTACTTTACCGTCTCAAAATATTCTAATCAATAAGAATGAGTCGGAAGTAAGAAATTTTACATTCGAATAACCTCGACATTTTTATTTTAATCATCAACAAACACAACGAATATGAAAAAGAATACATTATTCGCTGTAATGATTTTTGTTAATGTGGCTTTAATGGCGCAAGAGGTAGAATCATACAGTTTTAAATCAAAAAATGGTCATGAAGTATTACCTCAAAAAGGTAATTGGGCGTTAGGCGTATCTGCAACCTCATTTTTACAATATTTTGGAAATATTGCAAGTGGTGCTACTGCTACAAACAATGCACCTGTATTTGGTAATGCCAACGGGCCATCTATCCTTAATGGACAACATAACTTGGGTGGTGCGTCTGTTTTTGGAAAATACATGTTATCTGGAAAAACAGCAGTAAGGGTAAGATTTTTAGCAAATGCATACAACGAATCCAGAAGTGAGTATGTTGCTAAAAATTCCCTAATTAATAATCCATTGGCACCTGAGTTTGCAGAAGATGAATACACAAGAGGTGTAACAAATTTTGCTATTGGTGCAGGATTGGAAAAGCGCAGGGGAAATAACCGATTACAAGGTATTTATGGTGCAGAGTTGTTTTTGGGCTATTTGAGTGAATCACGCTCTGTTAACTATGGTAACGAGATGAATGCTGATTTTACATCACCAACCTCAACAAACTTCTTTGGTAATATCAATAACCTAGGTGGTGTTAATTTTTCAAGAACCACAGAATCGAATTTAGGTAACACATTCTACGCAGGCGCTAGAGGTTATCTAGGAGTTGAGTATTTTGTTGCACCTCGTGTTTCGCTAGGTGCAGAGGTTGGCTATTCATTGGCTTTTGCAGTTAATGGCGAAGGAAGCAGAACGGATGAAACATTTGATCCAGGTAGCCTTTCAGCTACTAAAGTAGAGACTAAATTAATGCGTAATAGTAACCTTACCACTTTTGGTATGGGACTCGATAATGTAAATGCAGGATTAAATTTATTCTTTTACTTTTAAGTAAACAACAAATTATTTTGTACAAACGCCTCCAAAAGAATCTTTTGGAGGCGTTTTATTTTCGTTTATTGTATAATTAAAATACTGCTTTTTTACTAACAGCAAATAAACCCATAAACGTTAGTGCCCCGTTTAATATCAGCATTTCAATACCTATCTGATAATTACTAAACCAACTAATACTGTTGTATTGAATGAGGTAACAAATGGCTGGTGCTAACAAGCAAATAATGGGTGCTAATTTATCAGTTATGCTGCGTTTAGTTAACATGCCAAAGGCAAACAATCCCAACAATGGTCCATAGGTGTATCCAGCAATATCGAGTAAAATACCAATAATAGATTTGTTATCAAGCCATTTAAAATAAAGCACAAATAGTAAGAATATAAACGAGAATGTAAGATGCACCGTTATACGAGTTTTACTTTGTTGGGCTTCACTCAATTTCTTGTTACGTTGTAACCCTAAAATATCTATACAAAAAGAAGAGGTTAATGCCGTAATGGCCCCATCCGCACTAGGAAATAGGGCAGAAATCAAACCAATAATAAATACAATAGCAATAAATGGTGGTAGGTATTGCAGCGCAATAGTTGGAAATAAATCATCGCCTTTTACCGAAAGACCTTTGTTTGCTGCATACAAGTATAATAAACCACCTAACAATAAAAAGAGAAGGTTAACTAGCACCATTACACTGCTAAACGTAACCATGTTTTTTTGTGAATCGCCAAGGTTTTTAACACTTATATTTTTTTGCATCATTTCTTGATCAAGGCCTGTCATGCTTATGGTTATAAATGCACCTCCAAT
>CANHBJ010000183.1 GCA_947459075.1 Bacteroidota bacterium | reverse complement strand
TTCCACCAATTATTCGTAAAGCAATAACAGATGTTAAACCTAAACAGGGAAATCACATCCTAATGTATCAAACATCTAGCTCTTTTGGAGAAGTAAAAAATGTACTCAAACAGATGCCCGATATTACCTTTTATGTATATGGTATGAACAAAGATGAACAAGACGGTAACATCATATTTAAACAATTTAGTGAAGAAGGTTTTATTAATGATTTAGCAGGTGCGAAAGCGGTAATTGCAAATGGTGGATTTTCATTTATTAGTGAAGCGGTTTACCTTAAAAAACCAATTTATTCCTTTCCAATAAAAGGTCAATTTGAGCAGTGGTTAAATGCAGCGTATATAAATAAATTAGGATTTGGTCGTCATTTTCCCACTTTAAATAGCGATAGTTTAAAGGCATTTTTATTCGATTTGCCATATTTCCAGTCTCAACTTAACCAATACAAGCAAGAGGGTAATGTGGTTTTACTTAATGCTATTGACCAGTGGATTAATAATAACATAAAGAATTAATTATTATCTTGGTGCCTGTTCGTTTTATTACCCTCATTATTTATTTTAAGTTTGTTTTATGATTCCTGAACAAAATATTGAACCGATAGAAAATAAAGTTGCAAGTAGTAGTTTAATTACGTTAAATCTTGAAGATTATTTTGATAATGGAGAGCGTGTTGTGCTTGATATCAAACCATGGCTATTTATGGAAATGATTTTGAAGGAAAAAGATTTTAGGGAGCAGGTTAAAAACCATGATTGGACGCAATACGTAGAAAAAAATGTTGCATTTGTTTGCAGTACAGATGCCATTGTTCCTACTTGGGCTTATATGTTGTTAGCTGTAAATATTGAGCCTTTTGCCAATCGTTATGTATTCGGGAATATTGATGTGTTAAATACTATTCTATATCAAGATGCTTTGCAAAAAATCAATCCTATTGATTTTACCGATGCGCGTGTTATAATAAAAGGCTGTAGTGATGTACCTGTACCAGTTAGTGCTTACGTTGAAATTACACACAAACTTACGCCATATGTAAAAAGCATTATGTATGGTGAGGCATGTAGTAATGTGCCTATTTTTAAACGTAAATAAAGAGACTTTCAAAAGCTTGAAAGCCTCTCTATTTATTATTATTTTATTGCCACTACGCTAATTTCTACATTAGCATTTAGCGGTAACTTAGAAACTTGTACCGTTTCGCGGGCAGGAAAACTTCCCGTAAAAAAACTACCATAAGCTTCGTTAATGGCAGCAAAGTTTCCTAAATCTGTACAGTAAATGGTTGTTTTAACCACATCCCCAAAATCCATTCCGGCTGATTTTAAAATAGCCAATACGTTTTCCATCACCTTTTTAGTTTCAGCAGAAATATCATGTTGTATCATTTCTCCTGTTACTGCATCTTTAGCAACTTGTCCGCTGGTATACAAAGTATTTCCAACCATCACGCCCGGGCTGTATGGGCCAATTGGGGTGGGAGAGTTCGAACTGGTAATTATTTTCTTTTCCATATGAGTTTGCGTGTTAAATTTGTTTTCAATAATACATACTACTCATGAAGATTTTATTACGTGGAGAAAAAATAGTAACCAACGAGTTAAAACAAAAATTAACTGCGGCAGAAGTTACAGAAATTCAAGACTCAGATTATCCCCAAATTGATCTAAGTGTTTTTGATATGATATTTGATTTAAGTATTGATGAACATTCAAACGCGCTAAAATATTACGCCCCACTTAAAAATATTCCTGTTTTTGTTGGTGCAGTTAAAATGCAGTTGGCCACTGCTGCAAACATATACAGTAGAGAAATATTGTGTACATTAATTGGTATAAATGACTTGCCAACTTTTATTAATCGCAGTTTGGCTGAGGTGTCGTTATTAAATACAACAGATGAGAAGGCATTGCAACAAATTATGGCCAATTTGGGTTGGGAATATAAATTGGTTCAAGATCGTGTAGGTATGGTTACTCCACGCATCATCATGATGATTATTAACGAGGCTTGTTATACCCTGCAAGAAGGCACAGCAAGCATGCAAGACATTGATATAAGTATGAAACTTGGAACTAATTATCCTTTTGGTCCTTTTGAGTGGGCCGATAAAATTGGCATCAAACATGTTTATGAAACATTGAAAGCAGTTTATGATGATACCCATGACGAACGCTACAAGATTTGTCCGATGCTCAAAACTATTTACCTAAAAAATGGGTCTTTCTATAATTAATAGCTAAACAATTGAAAAAACTACTTTTAATTTTGGGTTTAATGGCATTTGCCTCAACCTATGCACAAGAGCATTTTTGTGCAACACACAAACAAAAATATTTTCAAAAATCATACGGTAAGGCTGCCACTTCACAACAATTATCTTTAATGAATAATTATGATGTAAAGTTTCATCACCTCAATTTAAATATTGAAAGAAACAGCACCATCATAAGCGGAAATGTGCGTACCATAGCAAAAGTTGTTGTTAATGCACTAGATACTTTTGGTTTTGAATTGCATAGTAACCACACCATCGACTCTGTTGTTAACTCTTCAGGAGTTAGATTAACGGTGCAGCATCAATCAAATTTTGCGTATGTTTTGTTACCTCAATCTATACAAAAAGATAATTTAATAGATGTAACAATTTATTATCATGGAGATGCGCTTGTTGCGGCAGGTGCAGCAATTGGTTCTGGCTTTACAACGGGTACTTCAACCCGTTGGGGAAATCAAGCCACGTGGAGTTTAAGTCAGCCATATTCCGCATATGAGTGGTTTCCATGCAAACAAGCTTTACAAGATAAAATAGATTCGGTTTATACTTATGTTACCACAAGTAATGAAAATAAAGTGGGTGCAATTGGTGTACTAAAAGATATAGTTAATCTTTCAGGAAATAAAGTACGTTACCAATGGCAATCAAAACTCGCTGTTGATTATTATTTAATATCCATAGCAGTTGCCAAGTATGTAGAATATAATACTTATGCGCACATTGATGGCGATTCCATGTTGATTCAGGATTATATTTATGATAATCCTGCAACGCTCACTACCTTTAAACCCGAATTAGATAAAACTGCGCCCATGCTAGAAGGTTTTTCAAGCTTGTTCGGTAAATATCCGTTTTGGAAAGAAAAGTATGGCCATGCCATGGCACCTTTTAGTGGTGGTATGGAACATCAAACCATGACGAGTATTGGCATCATTAACTTTAGTATTGTTGCGCATGAGATCGGTCACCAATGGTTTGGCGATCATGTTACTTGTAAAACATGGAAAGATATTTGGTTAAATGAAGGTTTCGCAACCTATTGCGAATACCTAGCCCTTGAATTACTTAGCCCAAGCGAAGCTCCTGCAGATATGATTGCTGTGCACAATACGGTAATGTCTCAAACAGATGGCAGTATTTGGTTTGAAGACACCACAAATGTAAGTCGTATGTTTTCGTCAAGATTAACATACAACAAGGCGGGTGCGTTTGTTCATATTTTACGCTACGAATTAAACAACGACTCTTTATTTTTTGCAATCTTAAAAATGTATCAGCAACAATTTGCTTTTGGTACAGCAAACACTGCAGATTTCAAAACATTATTAGAACAACAAAGCAGCAAAGACTTTACCCAAGTTTTTAACCAATGGTTTTATGGTCAAGGTTATCCAACATTTAATGTTTCATGGAATCAATTAAACGATACTTTATACCTTGTATCGAATCAAACCGTAAGCAGTACAACTCCATTATTTATTACACCTGTTGAGTATAAAATTACTTATGCTGGTGGCGATACTACGCTGCGTATATTGCATAATCAAAAACAAGTATGGTTTAAGTTGCCAATAAATAAAATGGTAAGTGCAATTGCCATCGACCCCAATAATTGGATTATTAACAGAGGTACCGCTGCAAAAGACCTAACAATTGTTGGTTTAAATGAACAGCTAAATAACCAAACCAATGTTCAGTTATATCCAAATCCAGCTAGTCAGCAAATTCATATAAATGGCGTAAATCCATCAAGTAATGTAACGGTTTTTGATGCATTGGGAAGGATTCAAATATCAACCAAACTTAAAAATAATAATTTAGATGTTAGCAGTTTGAATACAGGGTTATATTGGGTTGAGGTAAAAGATGGACTAAATCAAAATTGTATTCAATTTATAAAAAAGTAAATACGCACTAATGAAAAAGACATTATATATATTAGCATGTATACATTTATCGATTTTGGCTTTTGGTCAAACGTTAAACCATAAGGAAACTTTTAGGCGTGTGTATGATGAGGTTTTAACAAATGGACAATGCTATCAAACCCTTGATTATTTATGTAACCAAATTGGTGGTAGATTAAGTGGTTCTCCGCAAGCCGAGCAAGCTGTTCAATACATGTACAACAAAATGAAAAGCTATGGCTTTGATACCGTTTACTTGCAACCAGTTATGGTGCCGCATTGGATTAGAGGCGCAAAAGAGGAGGCATTTATTGCTAAAGGTCGACAAAAATTTGATGTGCGCATTTGTGCTTTAGGTGGCAGTGTTGCTACACCTTTAAATGGAATTGATGCAGAGGTAATAGAGGTAAGAAGTATTGCTGAGCTAAAACAATTGGG
>CANHBJ010000182.1 GCA_947459075.1 Bacteroidota bacterium | reverse complement strand
TTGGTTTTGATAGTACCGTTTTGCGTTTTGATGCAACCATGACCGAGGCAGAGTTGATTGCCGAAGTTGAAAAAATTAACAACAACCCAGCTATTGATGGTTTGATTGTTCAACTCCCCTTACCAAAGCATATTAACGAAAAAAAAGTAACCGAAACCATAGACTACCTTAAGGATGTTGATGGTTTTCACCCCATGAATGTAGGTTTAATGTTTAAAGGACTACCTTGTTTTTTACCTGCAACACCATATGGTATTATAAAACTGCTGGAACATTACAACATAGAAACAAACGGTAAACATTGCGTGGTTATTGGCCGAAGTGATATTGTGGGCAAACCCATGAGCGCTTTAATGCTTCAAAAAAACTGTACTGTAACAGTTTGCCACAGCCGCACCGTTAATATTGAAGAACATACAAAACGTGCAGATATCGTAATTGCAGCAGTGGGTATACCTGAGTATGTAAAAGCTCATATGATAAAAGATGGCGCTGTAGTAATTGATGTAGGAATAACGCGTGTTGAAGATGCATCAACCAAAAGTGGATATCGCTTAAAGGGCGATGTTGCTTATGAAGAATGCGCAACAAAAGCCAGTTATATCACTCCTGTGCCAGGTGGTGTAGGACCAATGACAAGAGTTGGTTTATTGTTAAACACCTTAAACGCAGTAAAAAACAAGTAATATTTCATTTACCTACCTAAATTTACTGCATGCAAAACAATTTAAACACAACAACTACCGAGCAAAAACTACCTGTAATGGAGCACTTCTACACCATTCAGGGTGAAGGTTTTTACCAAGGTCATGCTGCCTATTTTATTAGGTTAGGTGGTTGTGATGTGGGTTGTGTTTGGTGTGATGTAAAAGAAAGCTGGGATGCAGATACACACCCCAAATACAGCATTGATGAAATGGTAAATTGGGTGGTTGATGCCCAAGCGCCATTAGCTGTTATTACAGGTGGTGAACCTTTGTTACACAATTTAGATGCATTAACCAATGCACTAAAAAACAAAGGCATTAAAACCAACATAGAAACATCGGGCTCTTCTCCTCTTTCTGGCAAGTGGGATTGGATTTGTGTTTCTCCCAAAAAATTTAAAGCACCATTAAACGATGTAGTAGCACAAGCTAACGAACTTAAAGTAGTGGTATTTAATAAAAGTGATTTTGAATGGGCCGAAAAACATGCAGCTTTGGTTAACAACTCTTGTAAATTATACCTACAACCCGAGTGGGATAAAACGGCAGAGGTATTACCAAGTATAATAACATACGTAAAACTAAACCCTAATTGGAGAATTAGCTTACAGGTTCATAAATACATGAATATTCCTTAACCATACGTTATTAGAATTATACAAATAACAAACCCATTTACGTTTACAACACATGAGATACTTTTTTGTAGTTATTACTTTTTTGTTTGTTACGTTTACATACGCACAAAACCAACCCTTTACAGGTACAAACAATAAAAAAGCAAGCAAACTTTTTGGCGAAGCATTGCAAGCATTTACCATGTATGATGGCAAAAAAGCAAACGAATTATTAATTAAAACCATTGAACTTGACCCTAAGTTTGTTGATGCTTACATGTTGTTAGCCGATGTAAAAGAAGGCAACGAACAGTATAACGAAGCCGAGTTGTTATACGAAAAAGTAATTGGTATTAATCCAGAATTTCAAATACCTTACTTTAAATTAGCCACAGCACAGCTAAACAATGGCCAGTACGAAAAAGCACTTGGCAACTTAAGCTTGTATAAAGAAAAAAATGGTACTCAAATAGACGCCAATAAAGTTGAACGCGCATTTATTACAGCACAATTTGGAGCAACGGCCGTTAAAAATCCAGTTCCATACAACCCACAAAATATGGGTGCGGGCATCAACTCACCATTAGATGAATATTTCCCTGGGGTAAGTGCCGATAAACAAGTATTTATATACACCCGTTTAAAAAGTAACCGTACCGAAGATTTTTACATCAGTACCAAAGACCAAAACAATGCTTGGACCCAAAGCAGAAACATGGGCGAGCCAATAAACAGTGAGCGTAACGAGGGCACTATTTCAATAAGTAGTGATGGTCAGTATGTATTTTTTACTGGTTGTAATTGGCCAGAGGGTGAAGGCAGTTGCGATTTGTATTTTAGTGCATTAGATGGTATGGAATGGAAAGAACCTCGTAATTTGGGATTTCCTATCAATACACGTGCATGGGAAAGCCAACCCTCAGTTTCGTTTGATGGAAGAACTTTATACTTTGCAAGCGCTAGACCAGGTGGTTTTGGTGGTATGGATGTATGGCAAAGCACCTATACTAAAGGCCGTTGGGCACCCCCTATTAACTTAGGCCCCGATATAAACACTGCAGGAAATGAGGAAACACCGTTTATAGCTAAAGATGATGCTACATTGTATTTCACTAGCGATTTTCATCCTGGATTAGGTGGAGTTGATATTTTTTACACACGCAAAAACGGCACTGGAAAATGGGATAAACCTACCAATTTAGGATTCCCAATTAACACCAACAAAGACGAACGTTGCTTAGCAATTGGAGCAAATGGAATTGACGCTTACATAGCATCTGAGCGCGAAGGTGGTTTTGGTGGATTAGATTTGTATGAGTTTGAATTGTACAACCAAGCACGCCCTATTGCAACCGGCTATTTAAAGGGTAATGTATATGATGCAAAATCATTAAAAAAGCTAAAGGCCAGGATTGAGTTAATTGATTTAGCAACCGGAAAAACAGTTATTGAATCGCAAAGCAATAAAGCAACAGGTGCCTTTTTGGTGAGTTTGCAGGGAAATAAAAATTATGCCTTAAACGTAAGTGCAGATGGTTACTTATTTCACTCTGAAAATTTTGCATTAAAAAACCAAACAGCTACATCGCCTTTATTAATTGATATACCACTTAAACCATTGGTAGCTGGAGAAAAAGTAGTGTTAAACAATGTGTTTTTTGAGGTAGATAAGTTTGAATTAAAAGAAGAATCGAAAGTAGAGTTGAATAAGTTGGTTACGTTTTTAAAAAATAACCCAACCCTTGTTATTGAACTTAGCGGTCATACTGATAACACAGGTATTAAACAAAAGAATTTTGAGTTAAGTAATAACCGTGCAAAAAGTGTTTGGCAATTTTTAATTAGCAATGGTATTGAAGCTACTCGATTAACCTACAAAGGATATGGCGATACACAACCTGTTGCAGATAACAAAACCGAAGCAGGTAGGAAATTAAACCGTAGAACAGAATTTAAAGTGGTGAAGTTGTAATTTGGTTTGAAGTAAAATGCGTTAAGGATAGCAACGAAAAGCCGCGAAGCAAGTTCGGGATTGTTAACCCACAGTGAGGCACGAACGAAGACTTGAAGTGAATAGACCGTTAAAACGCCCAAATTATTTAGTATTATTGAACAAGAAATTTATTCCATGAAAGATTACATTAAATACGCCAAGGAAGTATTTACTATTGAAGCCAAAGCAATAGCAGATTTAAGCAAACAATTGGACAATGATTTTAATAAAGCAGTTGACGCAGTGTTAAAAAGTAAAGGTCGTTTGGTTATTACAGGTGTTGGCAAATCAGGGTTAGTAGGTACAAAAATATCGGCAACATTAGCCAGTACGGGCACACCAAGTATGTTTATGCATCCTGTTGAAGCGTTTCATGGCGACTTAGGCATGCTGAAAAAAGATGATGTGGTGGTAGCAATTTCATACAGTGGCGAAACAGAGGAATTATTAAAGTTGATTCCTTACATTAAAGCTGCACAAATAAAAGTAATTGGCATGAGCGGCAATCCGCAATCAACGCTTGCTAAAAACTCTAATTTTCATTTAAACGTTAAAGTATACAAAGAGGCTTGTCCGCTTGAGTTAGCGCCTACATCATCAACAACAGCAACATTAGCTATGGGCGATGCATTGGCAGTTGCTTTAATGAAAGCACGTAATTTTAAGCCTGAAGATTTTGCTAAGTTTCATCCTGGTGGAAGCCTTGGCAGAAAACTTTTAACTACAGTTGAAAGTTGCATGTTTAAAGATAACTTACCCGTTATAAAACCCACAGATAATATACAACAAGTAATACATACCATGAGCAGCGGCCGTTTGGGTTTAGCCATTGTGGTTGATAAAAATAAAGTAAGTGGTGTAATAACTGATGGTGATTTACGCAGAGCCATGGACAAGCACACGGCAAAATTATTTACGTTAAGTGCTAAAGATATTATGACTAACAAACCGCGTACCATCAATAAAAAAATGATGATGGCTGAGGCTGAAGAAGTAATGAATACGAACAAAATTACCTCTCTTTTGGTAGCTGATGGCAAAGGTAAATTGGAAGGTGTGGTGCAGATTTATAGTTTAAATAAGTAGAAGGGACTGACTGCAAAGAAAATTCTGACCTATAAAAGTTAGCATTTGATTACCTTTAAACCATTACAATTATTAACTATTGAATTTTTGCTAATTGATTAAACCGCCTAATAAGACTAATAAATACGAAGGCCAACATCAATTAAAATAAGCTAAACATAAGTTAGTTAAAAGCCTAATTAAGAATACACGATTAATTATATGAATTGATAGCATATTCAGTACATCTAAATTTAACAGC
>CANHBJ010000181.1 GCA_947459075.1 Bacteroidota bacterium | reverse complement strand
TTTAATTTTTCCCGAACAGCATGTGCATGTTTATTTTCACTAAAGAAAGTAATTTGTTTACTGTCGTTAAAAGGACAAACATGTAAAAATGCAGCATTAAACTCAACGTGTGCATTTCCTGTCATTGAGAGTTCGGCAATTACAATCATTTAAGTACCTCCGCAATTAATTTTTCCCAATGAAGAATAATTTTATCAGGATAGAAATTTCTTACATGTATTATCGCTTTTTCGGCCATGCTGTCTCTAAGCTCAGGTTGGCTTGTTAAAAAAATCATTTTATCTGTTAAAGCATTAACATCTCCATTTTTAAAAATCTGTACCACATCTGGATTAGTGATTTCTTTTATCCCTCTAATTTCAGAGCAAATAACTGGTAACCCAGCCTCCATTGCCTCTAAAACCACCAAGCTCATTGCTTCATAATACGATGGTAAAATGTAGATGGCAGCCTCTTGATAATGTTTTTCAATATTTGCTGTTGCTGGCAATAACTCTACATAATTTTGCAAACCAAATTTTTGAACTAATTGGTTTAGGTCGTTATCTGCTGTATCAACATCACTACCTACAATCCTAAGTTTCCAACCTTTATCATGGGTATTAAATTTAGCAAATGCTTCGATTAAAAGAGGAAAACCTTTTTCGGGACCGTTTCTGCCAACTGTTAAAAAAAGATTGGATGTACGATTTGATTTTGGTTCGATACGCATATTAAAAGTATTGTGTATGGCTGATATGTTTTGCCAACCATCTTCAAGCATATCTTGTTTAATCGTTTCGGTAACTGTTATAAAGTTTTTTTTGGGTTGAAATAAATGATAAAATAACGCTCGTTGAATTCTGGTAATTATAGCTAATGATGTTGTACGTTTTAACCTATATGGTGTGTGTAAAACCTCTTTTGTATTATAAAACAAACGTTGAAAACCCATGAATACATCATCAATCTCGCCTCTGTGTATGAAAATAAGATTCGGGGAAGCCTCTTTTATTAATTTTTTATACTTAAAAAATCCATTAAAAAGCATTCTAAAAAAATATAACCCTTTTTTTAAGCCTTTACCATTATAGTCATCTGGATTTGGACCTAATGAGCGAATGGTAATTTGTGAATTAACTTCAAAAAAAATCTCTTTATCATCAGTCCAAACCCATATCTCTATATCATACTTGTCTGCTAACAAATTACACAAATTAGTCACCACTCGTTGCATACCACCTTGTATACTTAAGTTTTGTATGACATGGACTATTTTAATACGCTGCATTTGTATGTTCTTTTTGAAAGCTTTTATAAGCTGACGAAAAAACCAGCAATAAAAAAACTAATGGATAAAAATCAGCAAGCCCTTTTACGTTCACTACTACTAAAAAGAAGAAAATAGTTAATGCCAACATTTTTATTTCTTTACTGTTAATATTCATTACTATTCTGTTTAACATTAAATAATGAAATAAGAACCATAATAATGCATAAAATACACCTCCAAAATAAATCAACCTTAAATAACCCACATCCGTTTGCTTATAATAATAACCTTCTATCTCTGGGTGATTGAGCCAACCATCTCCAATAAAATATGTCTTTAGTTGTTCAGGAAATCGATACATGGTTTGTAAATCATTTGAAGATTCAGTTTCTAAAGAACCATATTCTGAGTAATTAAAAAATGCCTCAAATGCAAAACGAATTACCATTCCATATTTTTCTGAGTTAAGTAAAACTGGAATAGAATAGCCCGCAACAACAATTAAAATCACAGATGTTATAGCAGCAAATTTGATGTGTTTACGAGAATTTGAATGGGGCAAAATTAAGTATCCAAAAGCAAACAACGCACCAATCAAAGTTGTTCGAGCCATAAACGTCCCAACGGCTAAAATAAACAGAAAAACAAATGCCAATAAAATCAAAATACCAGTTTGGTACTTATTTTCTCTAACCAAAAAAACAAGTATCATAAGCGCAAGCCCACAATCTAAACCAGCACCAAAAAATGTCATACCGAAGCCACTCATTCGCATTATCCCAACTTTATTTTGAATAGCAACATCACTTGGCTTTTGTATAGCATTAAATATCTCTTTAATTACCGGATTAACAAAAGTTCCAACACCAATAAAACACTGAATGACGAGAACTGCAATAAATGCCTTAAGAATAATTTGGTAATTCATATTTACATTCATTTGCTTGAGATACCATGTTAAAAAATAGGCACCTCCAAAAAGCATGGTAAAACGTATACCTATTTCCGAAATCACTTTACCATCAGCAGATCCGTTAATAACAACTACTACTAATGCAACTAAAGAAATAGCAATTGTTCCAATCCAAAAAGTTAAAAAATCTTTATTAACAGAGAAATCAGCATCAGCAGAACTGTATTTATGAATAAGCCTAATTGCATATAGTAAAAGACCTAAAGCACCAATAATAAGACGAATAGATACTGGCAGAAAAATAATTTCTGGTACATATAAATAGAAGAATAGAAAAAATACAAATCCTGCTATTTTCATTTGAAAATTAAGTTAAATAATCCACGCCAAAATCCAATTTTATAAAATGACTTTAAAGCAGGGATAAAATATATCATAGCATCTTTTTTATTGTTTTTGGCAAGTTGCCTAAAGGCTACTAGTTCCCATATACGTATCGTTTGAGCAAAGTTGCTTATATGATTCCATTTCTTCACAATTCTAATTAAAGCATGGGTCATTTTAACGGTATTAGAAGACATATTGTTTCCATGGTATCTATAACAGGCTAATACCTCATCAATAAATCCTATATTGTGCTTATAAGCTATACGTAAATGCATGTCCCAATCTTCTATGTATGAATCCTCGTCATAATATCCAAGCTCTTGGTGTAATTGTCTTTCATACATAACGGTTAAAACAGGTATAAAGGAGCCTTCGGTTGATAACAAAAGTTCATCAAAAAAAGAAATTGAACTCGGCTTCCTTCCATATGTATATTTAATTTCACCAACATCATCCACCACATTAGCTTTACTGTAGCACATTTTATAGGTGGGATTTTCTTCTAAAAATCTCACCTGAGTTTCAAGTTTATTTTCAAGCCACCAATCATCTGATGCTACAATACTTATATACTTGCCAATAGCATGTTGTTTAATGGCCTTATTTAGCGTGGCAGATAAACCAATATTTGCTTGAGAAACGAAAATGAAATAATACTCCTTAGATAATTTTGATAATATTTCAACGCTGTTATCTTTAGAGCCATCATCAATAACAATTAATTGTATGTTTTTATACGTTTGGCTAATAATGCTCCTAATACACTTTTCAATGTATGCAGCATGATTGTAACTAGGAACAATTACAGAAACCAAAGGATTATCATACTCTGTCATTAAAAACTATTTTTTTGAAAATTACTACCATAGCAACAAAATAAATAAAATAATTTATTGCGTATGCATAAATAGAACCAATACCTTGGAAATTATTCACTAAAACATATGTTAAAACAATTAAGAGCAGGCCAAAAAGAATTTCTGTAACGATGAATAATTTCGTTTGCGCTTTTGCGATCATTTGCATGGCTAAAAGCCAACTTGCAATTTTAAAAAAATCGCCAATTAACTGTGGTAAGAAATAAGCTTCCATTGGCATAAACGAATCGGCAAAAACTACAGTGATAACAATATTGCGAAGAAAATATGTAGCTAATAAAATTAATGTGGTTACAGGAAGAATGAAGGTATATCCTTTTAAAATTAAACTTTTAAGCTCATCGTTATTCTTTGAAGCAGACAGTTTTGGTAAATAGTAAACAGAAAACGTAGTGGTAATTAAACTCAGATAAATTAAGGATAACCGATTAACTCCTTCATAAAAACCTACAGATTCAGGACTAACTTTTAAAGCAAGATACTTTCGAATAATAATTTGTACTAAAGGAACTGCAGCTGCAGATACCAGAGCCATAAGCGAAAACTTAGATAATTTTATATAATCACTTCGGTTTATTACGGCTGACTTTATTTTATCCCATTGAAACCAATCAGCATTTCGAATAAAAAACAACATCATGATGAATACAACTGATTGGTATGTTACAGCTGATATTAAGGCCCCTTTAATACCATATAACATAACCATTGTTAATGAAAATATTAATCCAACTATACTTGCTAATACATTTATAATATTAAACAACTTGTATTGCTGCATACCATTAAGAACTGAAATAGCTAATGAAAAAATTGCATAAAAAACTACTGTAATTCCTAGTATTACAAAAACATATGCGTATGATGAATTGCCAAACAAGATTTTGCTCCAATAAACACTACCAAATGCTATAACTAATGCACAAACTAAAGAACATAATAAAGTAATATGTAATGCCGATTTAATTAGTCGATGTTGTAATTCTTGCTCATTTTTATACTCAGATACAAATTTTATTACACCCGTGGTGATAGCTCCCGTTGATAAAGTAAGAAAGATAGCAATAAAACTGGTTAACTGCCCCAACATACCTAAACCTGTTGGGCCTAAATAAATAGCTATAACTTTTGCCGAAACAAAGGATGTGATAATTTTAATAACCGTTGAAATCCCACTGTAAAAAGAAACTTGAACAATCTCAGCCGATTTTAACTTTTTAATAATACCCAT
>CANHBJ010000180.1 GCA_947459075.1 Bacteroidota bacterium | reverse complement strand
TGTTTCGTCTACGCTGCGACCTAAAGGTAAATCGTTAACTACTTGGTGGCGCACAATACCATTTTTATCTATTAAAAATAAACCGCGGTATGCAACACTGTCTTCGCCTTGGTTACCTATCCAAATCATATCACCATTGTCATCGTAATTGTAATGGCCTGCCAATACACCATAGTTTAATGCGATGGTTTTATTTACATCAGCCACCAATGGATATTTTACACCTTGAATACCGCCATCGTTTTGTGGGGTATTTAACCAAGCCCAATGGCTAAATTTTGAATCTATTGAGCAACCTACAACAGCTACATTGCGTGCTTCAAATTCTTCCATTCTGCGTTGGAAAGCAATAATTTCTGTAGGGCAAACAAAAGTGAAATCTAACGGGTAAAAGAAAAATACCACGTGCTTTTTACCAATAAATTGCTCTAACGAAAAATCTTCCACAAACTCGCCACCATTAACTACGGCAGAAGCTTTAAACGAAGGGGCTTTTTTTCCTACTAACATTGTCATATTGTTTAATTTTTATTTAATGTATTGGTGCAAATTTAACGCTTGCACCATAATCAAAAACTTATTTTTAATTTAGCTATCAATAATTAAAACTTATCCATTCATTGATGCTAAGAACTCTTCATTGCTATTGGTGTTTTTCATGTTTTTTAACAATACATCCATAGCTTCTTCAGCATTCATATCAGCAATGTGGTTGCGCAACACCCAAACACGTTGTAAAGTTCCTTTATCCATTAACAAATCTTCACGTCTGGTGCTACTTGCCACAATATCAATAGCTGGATAAATACGTTTGTTGGCTAATCTTCTGTCAAGTTGAAGTTCCATATTACCTGTACCTTTAAACTCTTCAAAAATTACCTCATCCATTTTACTTCCTGTTTCAGTTAATGCAGTAGCAATAATGGTTAAAGATCCACCGTTTTCAATTTTACGTGCGGCACCAAAAAAGCGTTTTGGCTTGTGTAATGCGTTGGCATCAACACCACCAGATAAAATTTTACCCGATGCAGGTTGCACCGTGTTAAATGCGCGTGCCATACGGGTGATAGAGTCTAACAAAATAACTACATCATGTCCGCATTCTGTCATGCGTTTGGCTTTTTCTAAAACAATGTTAGCAAGCTTCACGTGTTTTTCTGCAGGTTCATCAAACGTACTTGCAACAACTTCAGCACGAACACTACGTTGCATGTCTGTAACCTCTTCAGGACGTTCATCTATCAATAAAATAATTAAATAAACTTCTGGATGGTTTTTGGCTATGGCATTGGCAATGTCTTTTAATAAAATGGTTTTACCTGTTTTAGGTTGGGCCACAATTAAACCACGTTGTCCTTTGCCTATTGGTGCTATTAAATCAATAATACGGGTTGAGTAAGAAACCGAATTTTTTGATAAGTTTAATTTTTCATCCGGGAAAAGCGGTGTTAAATGTTCAAATGCTACACGGTCTCTAATTTCTGCAGCGCTGCGTCCGTTTACTGATTCAACCTTAATTAAGGCAAAATATTTTTCGCCTTCTTTTGGAGGGCGAATGGTACCACGAACTGTATCACCAGTTTTTAAACCCAATAATTTTATTTGCGATGGAGATACATAAATATCATCAGGAGATGGCTGATAATTGTAATCGCTTGAACGTAAAAAACCATAACCATCAAGCATGGTTTCTAAAACCCCTTCACTACTTACTATGCCTTCTAGTTCTTGTAACAACGCTTGTTGTTGTTGTATACGTTCGTTGCGTTCGTTACGCTCATTATTGCGTTTTTCTTTCCAATCGTTATTCCCTTTATTCGGGTTATTTTGAGGATTGTTTGAGATGTTGTTTTCACTTTCGTTACTCAACTGTATTTCTTCAACACTGTTTTGTGGTTCTTGTTGTTTTTCTAAAACGGGTTGAGGTTGTTGTTCCTCTTCCTGTTTTGTTTCTACAACTGGAGTTGGTGTAAAATCAATATCATCTAGTAAGCTTTCAGATGAGTTGTCCATCATTCTCTCTTCGCTTTCTATTTTATCTTCTCCCTTTTTAGGGCGGCCTCTGCGTTTTTTTGGTGAATCGTCAGCACCAGAGTTATTTATTTTTTCGTTCATTTTTATTTGTTCAAGCAATTGCTGTTGTTCAGTAATTGCGTTAATAAGTTCTTCTTTACTCTTTGTATTAACATCAGGTATATTTATTGAAAGAGCTACCTCGCGTAGTTCCGAAATTACCATATCGGATAACGTAGTTTTATTGTACATCAAAAAAAATTAAATTAATAAGATCTTGTTTGATTGCTTTGCTTTGCACTGTTTCCTTTAATTAAACCTAAAAGTTTTTTATGGAATGTGTTTAAGCAATGGAAGAATTTCCGTTTGCAAGGTAAAAATAAAATCCAATAAGTAAAACATTTTTCTTTTGGCTTGATTATTAACCTTCCGCATTATTATTAGATAAATAAAATCAATGTTCAAATAAGAAAATGATGTTGCTAAACAACCATTTAAGAATAGCAAATTCATTGGTTATAACTTAAAAGTATTCGCTCATGCACATTTGCTGAATTGCACGATGATATATATAAACAAAAAAGCCATGTTGCAATTACAACATGGCTTTAATAAATATTGCAGGTAATCTTATACCAATAATTTTACCGGATTTTCTAATAATTCTTTTAATGTTTTTAAGAATGCAGAACCTACAGCACCATCCACCACGCGGTGGTCGCAGCTTAATGTAACCTTCATTACATTAGCAATTTTCATTTGCCCATTTTCTACAATTACAGTTTCTTTAGCTGCACCTACAGCTAAAATACAAGCATCAGGTGAGTTAATAATTGCTGTAAACTCATCAATACCAAACATTCCTAAGTTAGATATGGTAAAGGTATTGCCTTCAAATTCGTTTGGTTGAAGTTTTTTGTTTTTGGCTTTTTCAGCTAACTCTTTTACTTCAGCACTAATGTGCGATAAACTTTTACTATCGGCAAATTTCACTACAGGAACTATTAATCCATCTTCAATAGCAACTGCCACACCAATATTAATATGGTGGTTGTAACGTATTTTATCTCCTAACCAGCTAGCGTTTGCAGCAGGATTTTTGCGCAATGCACCAGCTACTGCCTTTATAATAATATCGTTAACAGATATTTTTACAGGGCTGTATTCTAACATAGATTTTCTTGCCTCAATGGCCTTATCCATGTTTATGCTCATAGTTAAGTAAAAGTGAGGAGCAGTATGTTTACTTTCACTTAATCTGCGTGCTATTACCTTACGCATTTGCGATACAGGTACTTCTTCAAAACTTTCTTGACCAATAACAGTTGGCAAAGTAATGTTGATTTTGCTTCCGCCCTTAGAAGAAGGAGTAAATGTTTCAACATCACGCTTAACAATACGTCCGCCATCCCCACTACCACTTACGTTATTGATATCAATGCCTTTTTCATCTGCTATTTTTTTAGCTAATGGAGATGCTTTAACACGTGAATCGGTTGATGTATTTGCAATTGGAGCTGATGGTGCTGGAGTAGTAACTTTCTCTACCTTGGTATCTTCTGTTTTTGCAGCGGTAACTGGAGCAGATGCGCCATTTAATAAATCCGAAATATCATCACCCTTCTGACCAACAATGGCAATAAGTGCATCAACAGGCACACTGCCACCAGCAGGAATGCCAATATGTAACAAGGTACCTTTAACGTAATTTTCTAGCTCCATCGTGGCTTTATCGGTTTCTACTTCAGCCAAAATATCACCTGGTTTAACATCATCGCCAACTTTTTTTAACCATGATACAATAACACCTTCGGTCATGGTATCACTCATTTTGGGCATGCGTATTACTTCTGCCATATCTATAATGTGTTTATCTTATGTTGTTAATTCAAAAATCAAGCAAAAATAACAATACTATTCATTTAAGCTACTCAAACTTAAAATTCTCAAAAATTCAAATTATGCATCATGCAATTCTAGCAACTAAGTAATTGGTTATAAATAGGTTTAATTACATTGTAAATCTACTCAATTGTTTGAAATGGAATGTTTCTATACTGATAAATAATTTATAAACGCTCAGATTATGCTTTGTAAGTATCTAAATACTTGAATCTATTTTTGGACTGTAACACGTTACCTTTTTAGAGGTTTTCAATATCCATCATCGTTTTGTTTTACAAACCCTCCAGCATGTGAGCTAAAATAGGTCCACATTTTTCTTTACAGCAAGGGTAAAAAACTCCATGTTTCCAGTGAATAGATTTGGGTGATTTTCCCCACCAAAACTCGGCTAAGGCGAGGGGTTTTAATTGATGTAAAAATGCGTATTGTAATAGTTTGGGTGCAGCACATTCTCCTGCACCTGCAGGAGGGTTTTTGTATGATGCTTGTTTAAAAATATCTTTAATGTTTTTGAACAAGCCTTTTTGGTTAGTGAATGAGTAGCGGCTAAATATTTCTTGTTGTAAACTGTTAGAATATTTGTGGCGATTTTTTTTAAGATTTTTTATTGCGTCAATATTTTCTGGCTCCGAAATTTCAATTGTTTTTATTTCTTTTGTTAACAAGGTTAACTCTTGCATTCCAATGCTTAAAAATCCACCCTCTGTAAGCAAATCAAAAACAGGAGGTACAAACTTGGGGTGGTGGTTGGCACCTGCAAGTTTTCCGGAAAATGCCGATAAGTATCC
>CANHBJ010000179.1 GCA_947459075.1 Bacteroidota bacterium | reverse complement strand
TTGGGCCACTTTAATTTGCTATACAAGCATGGCAATTATCTGTTATTTTATGGGAGCAAAATATTATCCTATCCCATACCAGGTTAGGCGTTTGTTGGGTTATATAGGTTTAGCATTGGCGTTGTTTTTAATTTCAAAATACCTGCCAATACCAGATGGGTTTATTAAATATGCTGTGCATGCAATACTGCTATTGTCATTTGTGGGAGTAACTGTTTTTTCTGAAAGAAAGAACACCATTGTCTAATTATATAAAACCTTTTGTAAGGTTATATACAAGTGGCTTATCATGGCTTAGTTTTATTCCAAATCCATTCTGTCTGATGAATCAACCATGGTCTCTTTATTTAATGGCTTTGAAACTTCTTCAGCTCGTGTATTAAGGATTTCAAGTGTTAATTGATCTGATGTAGTAGACATTATCCAAGTGTGGTTACGATTATGAAAAACCTGCACTATTAAGCCAAAGTTAGTTTTAAATGATTGTTCTAATTCGGTGATGGTATGGCTGCCGTGAACTTCAAATGCGTTGTTAAGAACCGTTTTACTTAATTCACCTATAGTTTTATCGTGGTCCTTTATCATTTCGTTCGCAGTGAAGATTTGATCTGAATTCGAATCAATAAAGAACTCAAGCTTTAAAAATGGAAATCTTGTTGTAAAAGCAGATTGTACTTGTTTGATACTAGTTTGCGCACTAATTTTAATAATCATAGAAGGTTGATATAATTAAAGCACAAGTTAGCTAAACTGTTTTACCATAGTAGTGACTAATGTCATTACTAAATAAAATATTTATTGGTTTTTTGGCTTAGATGCACGCAACATATTTTGGGCGTCTTTATACATTTTTTGTATAATTTGATTGTTTGGATAATAACTCATTGCTCTTTCGGCATAATAAATGGCGCTTTCAAGTCTACCATTGGCTAGCATATTGTAGATTAAAATCTCATGCATGTTTTCGTTTTGAGGAATTTGTGCCAAATATTTGTTGGCATAACGCTCAGTATCATCTACCAACTTAAGTTCATAGCATGTTTTGGCCATTTCTTCCAATGCAAATAAGTTATTGGGGTCAATTTTTAATGCTTGATCGAGTGATTCTCTAGCTTTTATTAAATCTCCTAGGTTTATGTAAATACGAGCTAAATCGAAATTTGTATTAAAAAAGTAGGGATAGATTTCAGTTGATTTTTGCAAATGTACAGCTGCTTTTTTTTGCATCTCTATAACCTGTTGAGGGCTTAAGTTTTTATTGTTACTTGACACATACATTAGGTTTAATGCTAATAAATTATGTGCTTGTGCCGAGTTTTCAAGATGTTCAATATCATGCTCCATAAGTGTTATTGGGTCCGCCCAATCATTGTTACGACTTATGCTTCGAAACGAAAGCAGCCCTAAATAAACTATAACAACAAGCTCTAGCCCCTTTGGTTTGAGTAATGAAAAATTGGGCTTTAGCCATAAAAAGAAAGCTGCAAATGCTAAACAAAATCCAAATGAAGCAGTGTATGCTAGTCGTTCTCCCACCATCCCCGCAACGGGCTCAAACCAATTGCTAAACAAGGCTATACTCAATATATACCAAACAATGCCAATGCTTATTAATATACTTCTTTTAAAATACAATAGGGCTATAGCTACTGAAACTAATAAAATAATCAAACCTAACCATGCGTTTTTATCAGAAAAATTTACTGTTTTAATTTTAGCGTATCCATAATAAAATGATAGCTCTGAGGGAAATAGTGTAAGCCGTCCATATTCGGCAATAGTTGAAAACCCTGTTGCTAAAAGTTCTGCTCGTGTGTATTGCCCAGACAATGTGTTTTCTATGAAGTTAACTTTTCGGCCTTGATCTGTAGTTTTTATTTCTTTGTTATTGAGGTATTCGGTATGAAAACGTTCATACTGTTGGATTATTTTCTGTGATATAGGGGAATGAACATGTCCTGTAAATGCAAGTATTACAGCAATAATTGATATTGAAATTTTTATTACAGCTTTTTCAAATTTTAATATTTTTAAGAGATTCAGCTCATTAATAACCCTTATGATAGCATAGCCTATTAGTAAATATTGATATACTGAAGCCTGATGTATTAATAATGTAGTAGTAAATGAAATAATGATGAATGTAAGTCCCCAAATTGCCTTTCTATTTAAAAAAAGGAAAAACGGGATAATTTCTAATAATATGGTAGCGCTCTTAAAACTTTTGTTAATAGCAAAAAATGAAAGTAGGGGTAAAATTGCTAATATTAAAAATAAATAATCTGTTTTCTTTCTTTGTTGAATCCCAATAATTTGAAAAATATATACGATTGAAAAAATAATAGCATATTTATGAAATTCTATCGTGTTGTACAAAAATGCGATTAACGTAATTTGAAGTGCGATAATCAAGATACCTAAGGGGCGTTTACTCTTAAGTGTTAGTACAATTAAAACTATTGATAAAGCAATTATGGTTATTTCTTTTAAAGCAAATCCTAACGTAAAGATGGAAAGTGATAAAACAGTTAATTTAGACTCCATCGAAACACCTGAAAAATATTTTCTTATATTATTAATATAGTTTGAATAATTAATATAAAAATGGGTAAACATCAGCCCTAAAAAAGGGAATATCATTAAAATGCAACCCATGTAAATCTGAAGATCTGAGCCAATAGTAGCTGCAGGAACAGCCAATAAAAATGCTACTAATAGCGATTTTTTGAATGTTATTTTACCTAATAAAAGCATTGTAGATGGTAAAATAATCGCCAATGGATAAATAGAGGTTTTAGAAAGCATACCTAAAGTAAATGCAATGATTGAAAATACAATCCATTTTAAGGTTAGGTTAGCACTATGTTTAGTTATGGTATAGAGGGAGACTAAACCCCAAAATAGCGCCAATATCTCATCTCTGTTTTTAATGCTTGCAACTGTTTCTGAGTGTAAAGGATGAACTGCAAAAAGTAAAGATGCTAGAAGTGCTGCATGGGTGTTTTTTGGGCCAAACCACATAACACATAATTTAAAAAACATCCAAACGGTAATAAGATAAAGCAACAAATTAATAAAATGACTAATGCTAGCATGTTCACCAAAAATTTGGTGTTCTATAGCAAACGAAATATGAACAATGGGCCTATATCCAAAATTTATATCGGCATTATTCGAGTAGTAATTGCTAGTTAAAATATCTTTTATAGCAGATATACCTTTAGACGTGTATACATGGTTTAGCGTAACTAAATGGTCATCCATATTGTAACCATTAAACAGCGTGTTTCCAAAAACAATAAATACTAATGCAGCTAATATTAAGTAATATTTTCTGAAGTGATTTGTTGTTGTCTCGTTAATTAGCTGTTCATTTTTTTCCATATTGGTATTCAATTTAGCCTTCTAATAGACGGCTAATGGTCCATTTTAAATGGTTAATATACACGCTCATAGTATAAGTTTTTAAGTATGAACGTTTATGGGTGTATCCTTTTCGGTGCTTACGTAAATTTTCGATGTATGTGAGGTACTCTGTATGAAAAAAGTTTGTTTTTTTTGAAAAGTGAATTAATGATGTTTCTGCAAAGTGAATAAATAGTAATTGATATGTTTTTTCAATTTCAACTTCGGAATCTTTTTTTCTATCAAGTTTGTACCACAAATAATTCCAACCAGCTAGGTTACACCCTTTGTGTTTTAAAACCATTACACCTTCAAACAAAACGGGTAATAAATCTAAATATTTTTGATCATCAAATAAACCTCTCCAATAACTTTTTTTAATGTTGTATAAGCAGCATTCCGACCACCATTGTAATGCTTTAGTTGCATTTGTGTTTACCCCTATAAAACCTGCATTGTATAGTCCAACCTTGAAATTTGCCTCTAACCAATTCTGATTTAAATTCGGATTGCTTTCGTAAAAATGAGGAGTTAATAAAATATCATTTGTATCAAGTAAATCAAATAACATTTTTGGATCATTGTAAAAATAAATATCATTATCTACATAAATTATTTTATCAGTTTGCATTAATAAGTGCTGCATAAAAACACTTTTTAAAGCCCAGCGTAATTTATCAGATTGGTTTTTATATTTAGTAATAAGCTTAAGTCCAGTTATGCTGGTTATAAACTTTAGGTTGTAGTAAGTTATATATTCTGATTTATCTAATATGTCATCATTATCAACTACCAATACATGTAAATGCATGTTAAATTTATTTAAACTATCGGCAAGCGCTTTGGTTTTAAATAAATGCGATTTGGTTGATATAGTACAAAATTGATTCAATGTTTTATTTAGTTTGGATATAATAATCGTTAATATTTTTGGAAAAAGGTTTTAGTATTCCTGTCCAAATAATAAATAAAGGATTTACCATAAATATTAGCATTGGACCAGAAATAGTAACAAGCGATATATCCATTGTTAGTTTAATTCCGATGTGCATAGACAATAATAAAATACCGTAAATTATTGCTCGTTTTTTACTTCCAAGGCTAATCCACGCAAACAGCTCTAATATCAGTGAAAAAGTTAATAAAGCAGTTATAGTATTCTGGTTATTTTGAACAAATGATGCAAAATCGATGCCTTCTTTAAGAATTTTATAGTCAGCATAGTTAACAAATTTATAATGGTATGATTTCAAAATTTGTAAAGATAAATATTTTGAGTTTGAAACCCATTCCATACCACTAGCGGATAACTTGGAAATAGCAGAAAGCATATATGCTGCTACAACAGCTTGAATACTAAATGTAAATCTAAGTTGTTTATGATCTAATTTGGGATAATATT
>CANHBJ010000178.1 GCA_947459075.1 Bacteroidota bacterium | reverse complement strand
TGTTTGGTAATTTATATTTTCAATTATTTTACGTGATTAGAAATTGCGAAATGAGTTCAAGTAATATTTAAAACTTAGGGTTGGTTAATTGTTGTATTTATCGTTTAGCTCTTAATTCATCTTCACCCAATTTATGCTCCCATTTTAATGCACCGTTTTTATCAAAGCATTGCATATTTAAAATTCGTTTACCACGGCCTCCGGTTATGCTTATATTACAAAAGTTATTATCCATTACTAATGTATTAGCTACACGCATGGGGTTATTAAACTCGGGGCTTTTACTTAAATCACTGGCACGGCTGCTCATGGCACTGCTTGTTAAATCATATAACGCATAGCCAAGGCTGGTTTCAACTGTTGTGTTTTTAATCAGTTCGGTGTGATGCCTATCGCCAGTTAAAAAAATCACCCCACTAATTTTATTTACTACTATAAAATTAATGATGCGTTCGCGTTCTTTTTTATAAAAATTGTAGCTTTCTTTATCTGTGTTTTCATTTAAAAATTGTCCGCCAATTGCAATAAATTTAAATGGTGCCCTGCTATACACTAAGTTGTTAAATAACCATTGTATTTGCTGTTCGCCAAGCTGTGTTTTGTTAGGGTTTAACGAGTCGTTTAAAAATTGGTAATCTCTAAAATAACGGTCATCTAGCATAAAAAAATCAGCATCGCTAAAACTAAACATACTATAAACGCCTTGGTTGTTTTCGCCATAAGTTTTATTGGCCCAATAATTTTTAAAAAGACTTAAAGTGGTTTCTTTTAATGGGTATGTTTTACATGCATCATTACTCCCAAAATCATGGTCATCCCAAGTTGCATAATGGTTACGTGATGCCAAAAATGGTTGTAAGTTTTTATCTGCACGTGTGTGTTGGTATCTGTAATGTAATCCGCTAGCGCTGCCATAATCCGCTTCACGCGTATAGGTATTATCACCCAACCACAACATAAAATCACTTGGCTTTTCATTCATTTTCAGGAATATGTCAGTACCTTGTCCATAAGGTTTCCCCGGTCTATCGTATGTGCTATCGTTCACATATAAACAACTGCCCACTAAAAAATTAAAATCGGGTGCGTTGGTTCTCCACTCCCACAAAGGTTTGGTTTTAAAAGTGAGTGGATATGGAAAATTAGCTACTTTACCATCCAATAAAATTTGGTAATTATACGTTTTACCCATAGCTAAATCGCCAATTATAAAATGGTGGTTTGTTATTTGGCAATTGTCAACGGTTTTGGTTAGGGTTGATGCATTTTTAGCATCATCGTTTGCTATCCAATATTGTAGGCTTACTTTTTTAGCACATTGGGTTTGGAGCCAAATGGCCGTTTCTTTATGTTCTATATACCCTGGCATTGGCCCTGCTAAAATGGTTGGCTTTTGGGCAAAAGATACCAAAACAAAAAAGGTAAAAACATTAAGCAAAATTGATTTTAAGATAACCATATGGATATGATTTTTATCATTAGTAAAGGTACAAAGGTTACTAAAGGAAAACTAAGATACCGCCTTGCTTTGTTAGTTAATTGTAAATCAATACAATAAAAATTTTATTGACAAAAAAAACCAAACTTGTAAAAAACTTGTTGCTAGTGCTATAAAATCACTTATATTTCACCAAATTTGCATCCCTTTAATTTAATATTAAGGATTAACATCCAACAATGAGACAGTTAAAAATTAGTAAGCAGTTTACCAACCGTGAGAGTAAATCGCTAGACAAGTACCTGAACGAAATTAGTAAAGTTTCCATGATTGATGCCCAAGAGGAAGTGGAACTTGCACGTAGGATACGTGAAGGAGATCAGGTAGCACTAGAGCGATTGGTAAATGCAAATCTTCGTTTCGTGGTTTCGGTATCAAAACAATACCAAAATCAAGGTTTAACCTTAGGCGATTTAATTAACGAAGGAAATTTAGGACTTATTAAAGCTGCCAAACGCTTTGACGAAACCCGCGGTTTCAAATTTATCTCATATGCGGTTTGGTGGATTCGTCAATCTATTTTACAAGCGTTAGCTGATCAATCACGCATTGTTCGTTTACCGTTAAATAAAGTAGGTTCAATTGGTCGTATTGGTGGAGTTGCAGCTAAATTGGAGCAAAGATTAGAGCGTGAGCCAACTGTTGAAGAAATTGCCATTGAAATGGACTTACCACTGCAAGAAGTGGAAAACGCATTGCGTTCAACAGGAAGGCACTTATCTATTGATGCACCTTTAACCGAAGGCGAGGATAATACCTTGTTAGGTATTTTAGATAGCAATGATGAGCCAAGACCAGATGTGCAATTGATTAACGAGTCGTTGCAAAAAGAAATTAACCGTGTTATTTCTACACTTAGCGAAAAAGAACGCGATGTTTTGAAATATTACTACGGATTAGATGGTGGCCCAGCGCACACCCTAGAAGACATTAGCGAAAAAATTGGTTTAACGCGTGAGCGTGTTCGTCAAATTAAAGAAAAAGCCTTGCGCAGATTACGTAAATCTAGCAAGAGTAAAATCTTAAAAGCGTATTTAGGATAAACACTAAACAATTTTTCGTTTATAATTCATTAAAAACATCTGCCACAAAACGGCAGATGTTTTTTATTTTTGACAGGTTCAATGCCCATAATTGGTATGGGTTTAATTTTTGATTGAAACCAAATCATGCAAAATAATTTTAGGCCTCAAGGCTTTAGTATATTACCACCTGTTGTTAAAAACCTGATTATCATTAACGGGTTATTATTCCTTATAAGTGTTGTTCTCGAAGAGCGATTTGGATACAACTTGAATCAAAAATTCGGCTTGTATTATCCCGAGTCTACTTTATTTAGGCCGTTTCAAATTATTACGCATATTTTTATGCATGGCAGTTTTATGCACTTGTTTTTTAATATGTTTAGTTTGTGGATGTTTGGTAGTGCATTGGAAAATTATTGGGGTCCTAAACGGTTTTTTGTGTATTATTTTGTAACCGGGTTTGGCGCAGCAGCTCTCCATTTAGGTATTAATGCCTACGAAATTAATCAGGTAAAAGAAGTAATTAATGCTTACTTGGCAAATCCAAGTTACGAGGCGTTTTATGAAATTCAACAATTAGATACACGCCTTTTTGATGTTGATCAATTGCAAGATTTTTTAAGAAACTGGAGCACAGATAAGGCAAACCCTCAATACACACAATATGCTCGCGAAATTGCAGAAGCGCTCCTGCAGCGCAAGCTTAACGTGCCAACCGTTGGTGCAAGTGGTGCTGTTTATGGTTTGTTACTGGCATTTGGTATGTTGTTTCCAAATACTTTGTTGTTTATGATTTTTATTCCTGTACCCATTAAAGCTAAATATTTTGTTATGCTTTATGGCTTGCTAGAGTTGTATCAAGGTATTTCAAATAATCCAGGCGATAATGTGGCGCATTTTGCCCACTTAGGTGGTATGCTTTTTGGCTTTATCTTAATTAAATATTGGAATAAAACGCGGAGAGATACGTTTTATTAATTACCCGTTATTCTTATGAATCTGTTTCAGGAAATAAAACAAAACTACCTACTAAGCAATCATGCTGTTAAGCGTATTATTGCAGCAAATGTTGCAGTGTTTTTGGCACTTGCCGTAGTAAATGTGTTTTCGTTTTTATTTAATAGTGGTGTTTCAACACAATCGTTTACCAGTTATTTTACTTTACCCGCCAACCTATCTGCCTTTGCCTTTAAACCTTGGAGTTTATTTACATACATGTTTTTGCATAGCGGCTTTTTGCATATATTATTTAACATGCTTTGGTTGCATTGGATGGGTGGTTTGTTACATGAATATTTAGGAAACAAACGCGTTTACCAATCGTATTTTTTAGGAGGTATTTTTGGTGGGGTGATATACATATTGGCCTATAATGTTTTTCCCGCTTTTAATGAGGCTAAACAAGTTGCATATGCACTTGGTGCATCAGCCGGAGTTTTAAGTATTGTAGTATCAGCCGCCACACTTCTTCCAAATTACCAAATTAGGTTGCTTTTTTTTGGCGATGTTAAATTAAAGTGGATTGCAATAATTAGTGTAATGCTTGATTTAATAAGTATACCAAACGGAAACGCAGGTGGGCACATTGCACATATAGGTGGAGCTATATTTGGATTTTTATTTATTAAGTACCTTTATACTAACACTTTTTTTGATAAACTTTTTGATACAATAGGTAGCCTTTTCAGTAAAAAATCAAAATTAAAAGTACATTATAAAACAATGCACAAAGGCGATAAAGTAAATGTTCGTGTTACCCAAAAGGATGTGGATTTGATATTGGATAAAATATCAAAAAGTGGTTACGAAAGTTTGAGTAAGCGAGAAAAAGAAATTTTGTTTAAAGCCAGCAATGATTAGTTATGTTTATAGTTAACCGAATAGTTTTTATTTTAAATAGCATAGCAATTTTAGCGCTACTGGCTACCTATGCTGCACCATATATTAGCCCCGATTTGTTATGGCCTGTGGCATTCTTAGGCCTAGCCTTTCCTGTCGTGGTTTTGCTCAATATGCTATTCATTATCTATTGGCTTATCTTCTTTAACATGAAGTTTCTGTTTTCATTAGCAGTAATCGTAATTGGATGGGGGCATATTACAAAATTTGTGCAGTTAAACGCAAAAAAGCTCGAGCAAAAACAAGAGCATACAATTAACGTAATCACATTTAATGCAAGGTACTTTGGTTTGTTTGATGGAAAAGGAAAAGAAGAAGTAGATATATTTTCGGAAAAACTAGATAAGCTTGCTCCAGATTTATTATGTGTGCAAGAGTTAAGCAATATATCGGTTCCAGATTCTAGCAGTGCTTATACCGCTTTTAAAAAGAAATTTGAGAAATATAATCGGGTAAATATTAAACTACAAAAGGGCAGGTGGCAGTGCGATAACATTGGCATATTAACTAAGTTTCCTGTTGTAAATAAAGGTGTTGTTGAACATGATCTGAGTAGCGGTAACTACACCATTTTTGCTGATATAGTTGCTTATGGCGATACCTTAAGGATAATAGCAACGCACTTGCAATCTATTAAGTTTGAGCGTAGAGAGTATGAGGCTGTT
>CANHBJ010000177.1 GCA_947459075.1 Bacteroidota bacterium | reverse complement strand
TATAATGTTGATGTAATAGATTATGATTATCATAAAAAAGTTGATTTCAAACCATATGAGATTATTTATGGTTTTGGTCATCAATTTGAACAATCATTTTATGATACAAGTTTTAACGGGAAACGAATTGTATATAGTCCTGGATGTAACACGGTATATTCAAATCTTGTATCATGCCTAAGATTAAAAGAACATGTGCGAAATGGTGGCTCCTTAAATCCAAATCTAGTAAGAACAACAGGAGAGGCATGGCCACTTCAAAAATACTTGTCAGATGCGGTTATTTGCCTTGGTAATGAGTTTGTATTAAACACATATAAACAAGATTACGATCAAACATCTTACTACCGACTAAATTGCTTTCCGTTAGAATTAAATAACGATATTGAAATAATTGAAAAAGACTTTAGCAAAGTGAAATATAATTTACTTTGGTTTGGTAGTCAAGGTAGCGTTCATAAAGGGCTAGATTTAACATTACGATTAATAGATCAACATAAAAATTTAAAATTATACATCAGAGGTTTAAACCTTAAAAACGAATATGATTTAATTAATCAATTTGAACATTTGATTGCGCAAAATCGGTTAGATGTAAAACCATTTGTTGATATAAACACGGAAGAATTTAGTGAATTAATGCAAACATGTGGTGCAGTAATTTTCCCGAGCGCAAGCGAAGGTGGCGCAGCAGCGATATTAACTGTTATGAAACACGGAGGATTAATTCCGATTATAACCAAAGCTTGTGGATTAGATATTGATGACATTTCATTTATGGCAGATGAAACTACATATGATGCCATTAATAAACAACTTGAACGCTATTTAAATACAAAAGATTTAGAATTAGTAGAGCTATCAAAAAGGACAAGACAAGAAGCAACCGAGCATTACAGTCAAGAATTGTATCAAAACCACCTAATGAAAATACTCAACAACATTGTGCAATCGTAAAGCGATAGGTACATGTAAAGTTGATAATTAATCAACTTATAAAAACATCTTTAAGCAATCTTTTCAAGTATAGCAAAATGCCCTAACGTTTTATCTGGCACAGTTAGTTTGTAAAAACTTTGATTTTGCTCAAAAAACTCGTCAACAGCTGTTTTTGCACCAGTTGAAAACCAATCATAATCATCAACCACCACAAACGATCCCTTTTCCATCCTTGAATGTAAGAAGTTTAGGGCAATTAATATGGGCTCATAAAAATCAAAATCTACATATGCAAAGCAAACTTTTTCGGGTAGGTTTTTAAGGTGAATAGTTTGTTCAATAAACCCTGAAACAACCATAGTATTCTCTTTCGGAAACGAAATCTCTTTTAAACGTGACGATACCTGATCTATACCGCATGCCATTGTTCCCTTGTAAGCCTCCATTGAACCTAAACTAAAGATATCATCTTTTAATTGGTCTTTTTCGGTTGGCATTGGTAATCCTTCAAACGAATCAAACAACCAAAGATTTCTTTCCTTAAGCCCTTTAATTTCATTGGACATTAATGCAGATGTAGTACCTTGTGCAACACCAAACTCACATATATCACCCGACACACTAAGTGATTTATTTAAGCATGATACAATACTTAATCCTTCGCTAATATTAGTGCCTAAAAGTTTAGATAATAACACTACACGTTGAGGGTTTTCAGGGAGTTTATAACCATTATATTTCTCGAATAAATAAATGGATTCCTTTATTAAAGTTTGATATTTTTCTTGCAGTAAAGTTGGGTTAGTGATATTACTATTGTGTTTTATAATATCTATACCAATGTTATTTACTAATCGTTTCAGAATTTTTATCATAATGGCAATTATACGAAATAAACTCAAATTATGTATGCGAGTATTGAACTTAAAGCACAAGTAAGTTATTCTATAAAAATTTCAGCGTTTTAGTAGCAATAGTAAAGTTGATACAAAACAATATTTAAACAACAACTCTATGGGATTTGTTAACCTAAAACAAAAGATTAGAAGAGTTATTTTCTTAAGTGCAAATGAAGTTGGATCAGCTACTTTATTTATAAGTTATGGTGCATGAAAATTAAACTCACATTATAAACAAAACTTGAGAAATAGATATTGAACATTTAGGATTTAATACAAACTAAAATACATAAGAATTTTTTGGGGTACAGCTTAAGTTGTTTCTTGGATAAACATATATAGCGTTATACGCATTATATAAAAAAACATACCCGAAAATAGCGCCAAATATGGCAAGAGCGACTATCAAAATACTTTAAAAAATATCGTTAAATGAACCTCCACTTTAAATAGCGCCAAGTTTTAACTACTTTTTGCAATAGGTTGTTTTTAGGTTTAAGCGCTTGATCGTAAAAATATGCATCTGCCTCTGTATTTACCTTAACCTCTGTGGTATGCTTTATTTCACCTAGCTCACAAACTACTTGGTTTACTGTCCAAGATGTATCATTTGCACTACCATGCGTTGAGTTATCGGTATTGCCAATGTTTGTAACCAAGTTTACATTAGGAACTAAACTAAGTCCTTTTTGCTTTAAAATAGTTAGTCCCCATTGATAATCCCAAGTATTGAAAACATGTTTTTTACTAAACATAAAAATCTGTTGCCAATAGCGCTTTAGCCTCTTATGTGAGGTGTAATAATCTAAGTTGAGTTCTTTATCTGATTGAATATGATCTAAATTAAAATTATAATGTTGCCAAGCCCTGCGCCATGTAGCCCAACCCCAGATAAAACTGTGCATTGAAAAATAATAGGAAGCTTCTCCCCTAGTTATACCTCGTTGGAAATTCGAACCACAAACTTGCATCACCCTTTCATCATCTTTGTAATGGTTGAGCATGGTTTTACAAAACCTGAAAAAATCGAATGATGGTAAACAGTCATCTTCCAATATAATTCCCATTTCCTCATGCTCAAAAAACCAGGTAATTGCTTCGTTAACTGCTGGTCCACAACCCAAATTATTATTTCTATACAAGGTCTTTAATTCGCAAGGCCAATCTATTTGATTAAAGATATCGCGTGTTTGTGAGGTTAGTAACTGATCAGTCGATTTATGAGCTCTTGCGCCATCAGCTGCAACATATAACCTTCCCGGCTTAACCTTTTTAACGGCATCAAAAACACGTTGGGTTTCGTCAGGTCTGTTAAACACCAACATCAATATAGGAACATCAAAAGAGTTGCTCATGCTAAAATTAGTAAGTTGGCAATAATACACAAAGCACTTTAATTGCTAAAATATATCTATACGAATATCGTTTGTGTGATACTTATTATTAATTTGCGAACTGTGCAAATTCCATTTTTAAATAAAATAAAATCACCACATATTAAAAAATATGCTGCCAATACGGGCTGGCTGTTTGCTGATAATTTCTTGAAACAAGTTATCAATATAATTGTGGGGGTTTTTCTTGCGCGATACTTAAACCCCGAGGGCCTTGGTAGTATTAGCTATGCATCAACATATATGCAACTGCTTAATCCTATTGCGATGCTCGGATTAAATGCAATTGCAATAAAAGAATTTGTAAACAACCACGAAAAAGCAAATACCATTATAGGTACAACCTTTTATTTAAAATTAATATCGTCATTAACAGCCTTTGCCATACTTATTTTTTGTGCAATATTTTTAGAAAACCTGCCAGAAATGAGGTATTACATTATAATTGTGGGTCTTTCTTATCTGCTATACCCATTTCAAGTAATAGACTTTTATTTCCAATCTAACTTAAAATCCAAATACACCGTTTTATCACAACAGATAGCAACTGTAATAGCCGCTATACTTAAGGTTTTAGGTATGATAAATGGATATGCTATAGAATATTTTGTATGGATAATCCTCGCAGAGGTTTTCGTTTCTACTACCAGTCAGATAATTATATATAGACTCAAAATTATTTTACCTAACTGGTCGTTTGATAAAGTGCTTGCAGTTAAAATGCTGAAGGAATCATTTCCTATCATTTTTACAGGCTTTTTTATTGTAATTTACATGAGAGTAGATCAACTCATGATTCAAAAAATGTTAGATACCAAATCTCTTGGTAATTTTACCGCAGCTATTAAATTAAGTGAAGCGTTTTATGTAGTACCAGGAATTATAGCAGGTTCTTTGTTTCCAGCGATAATAAATGGGTTAAAAATTAGCAGAGAGGAATACTTAAATAGGATGCAAAGGTTGTATTCTGTTTTTACCCTTATTTGTATAGTAGTTTCTTTGGTTGTAGTTATCTTTGGTGATTTAATAGTTAGCATACTTTATGGCGAAGCATACACACAAACTTCTGCCGTACTAAAAGTGCATTTTTGTAACAGTGTATTTGTGTTTTTTGGAGTGGCATACAGCCAAGCATTTATTGTTGAAGGGATGCAGCGATTTACTACCATAAATACCATTTTTGGCGCTATTATCAATGTGTTATTAAATTTCTATTTTATCCCTAAAATTGGTATTGTGGGCTCTGCAATCGCCACATTTATTGCCCAATTTTATTCCGGTTTTTTCTGTTTACTGTTATTTCCTAAAACAAGGGTGCATTTTAAACTCATGCTCAACTCATTTAACTTTATAAAAACAATACGTTTATATTCGACCAAAATTAGAACATTACAAGATGAATAGTTTGCTCTTATTTCTAGAAACATTTTTTACGAAAACCTACTTTTATAAAATCAATAAATTTCTTTATCTATTATCTGTTAAAGGAATGGGTATTGATAATAAGTATACATTGGTGCACAAAGGCGATAAAATGCTAATGACAAAACTATTGAAGAAAGCTGGTAAACAAATAGTTATTGATGTTGGGGCAAATGTTGGCAATTATGCAGAAGAGGTTTTAAGTTATAATCCCGAGATTGATTTATATGCTTTTGAGCCACATCCTAAAACCTTTTTAACGTTGCAGGAAAAAGCCAAAAAATATGGCTTTAAAACCATTAATAAAGGTTGTGCCAACACCATAGGAAAACTTAAGTTTTACGATTACGCAAATAATGATGGCTCAGAACACGCTACCCTATTAGAAGGTGTATTTTCAGATTTATACAATAATAACGAGACAATTGTGCACGAGGTTGATGTAAC
>CANHBJ010000176.1 GCA_947459075.1 Bacteroidota bacterium | reverse complement strand
GGGCCACTAAATTATTATGTAAAAGCCACTAGAACAACCTCTACAGGTGCTGTAATCACAAGTCAAAATTCTAATCCAGTTATAAGTTCTTTAAATGCTTCCGCAACCCCACCGTTTGGTGTTGCTGCTACCACCACTAGGTGCGATGGAAATGTAAGTATTAGCTGGGGGTTTAATGGGTCTAATCCACCCAATTTCAAAATTTACAGAGGATCAGCTGTCGCTGGTCCATATACTGCTATTACAACCATAAGTGGCAGCGAAAGAAGCTATTTAGATGCGCCACCTCTTAGATCAACCAACTATTTTTATAAGGTGGCTACTGTTGGAACTTGTGGTGAGGCCATGTCTGCAATCCATTATACAGGACAAGCTCCAGCAGCTCCGGCAGCGCCAACTGGTGTAAATGTTGCAGTTAATGGTTCTAATAATGGTATAATTGTTAACTGGACAGATGCTTCAATAAACGAAAATGGTTTTGTAATTGAACGTATTATTCAGGGACAACCAGGTACATCATCATTTACTGTTCCTGCAAATACACAGACTTACACAGATAATTCAGCAATTTCTTGCGTAAATTATATCTATACAGTTAGAGCAAAAAATGATTGTGAACCAGGAGGAACACCTTCAATGCCTTCTTCTGCTATTAGAATTTTCCCTGACCTTTCAGGCTCTTTCAACTCTTCGGCAAAACTTAAATGTTCTAAGGGTTATCATACCAACATGGTAAAATTGGATTGGAGCTCTCCAAATGTAGATTTATTAAATTTCTATAGGATTTATAGAAAAGTTTATGGAACAACTGCTGATTCGGTTTTAATTGGTACAAGCGGTGAAGGAACAGAAAACTATATGGATAATACTGCAATTTCAGGAATCTTATACAAATACAGTATAATTGGTGTAATGAATTGTGCCGGTTTTACCAGATTTAGTAATATATCTGAAGATATTGGATTTAGATCGGCATTTGGAACAGTAAGTGGTAATGTTTCTTACCAGGGTGGATTTGCTTTAAATCATGCCAAGGTTATTGTAAGCCCTTCTTCAGCAAGTTTTGTTGGCGCTTCCATGCGTTTTCCAAATGCTACAGGTAGGCTAAATGTTCCAGCATCAAATAAGCTAAGTTTAACATCGGGTGTAACATTAGAAACGTGGTTTAATACCACCAACATTGTTGGAACCAAAAATTTAATGGTACTAACATCAGGCACTAAAACGCTTACTCTTAGGTTGCAAGGAGCAAATTTACAAGTTGTAGCGTTTAATGGAAGTACAACACAAACTGTAACCTCTTCAGCTGTTTTGGCTAATAATTATAATCAGGCTACAGCTGTACTTGCTTCAGATTCAATGATTATTTATTTGAATGGAATTCGCTCTGCTGGAATTGCATTGGGTGCCTTTGTGCAATTACCAATGAACAATTCTGCCATAGAAATGGGAACAAATTTTGTTGGCTATCTAGACGAAGTTAGGGTTTATAATCGCTCAAAAACAGCGTTCCAAGTTACCGAAGATTTCTCTAGGAGAGTAAACCCAGATGATATTGGGCTTTTGGCCTATTATACTTTTGATGAAAAGATCGTTGGATACAATGGCTTTTTTGATTATTCAAGAAACGCATCGGTTTACAATGAAAATCATGGAATAACCCTTAATGGATCATTTAGTGATTCAATTCCTTCTACCTCTCAATTAGCGTATGCCAGTTTTACAGATGATAAGGGCTCATACGTAGTTACCAATATTGGTTTTGTAGGAACAGGGCAGGTTTTTACAGTAACTCCATCATTTGAAACGCATGCTTTTAGCCCAATCAATAGAACAGTATTTATTGGCGAGGGAGCTGGTGTGCATAGTGAACAAAATTTCACAGATATTTCATCGTTTACCGTTACAGGAACTGTTTATTATGATGGAACTAGTTGCCCTGCAGAAGGCATTCAATTAAAAGTTGATAACCAAACGGTAACTAAAAACAATGCACCAGTTACTACAACTCAAAATGGAGCTTTTGAAATACAAGTACCAATCGGTAATCACGTGATTACTGTGGAAAAGGATGGCCATACTTTTAGTGCAGGCAGATTCCCAAGTACAGGTGAATTTAATTTTCAAAATCCGAAAGCTGATATACAATTTATTGACAATACGTTAATTAAAGTTGTTGGTAGAGCTGTTGGTGGACCTATTGAAGCAGCAAAAGTTCCTGGTTTGGGTCGTTCTGTGAACAATATTGGTAAGGCAAGAATTCACTTCAAGTCTCAAATGGGTAATGGGTGTAAAAGATTATCTGTTAGCACCAATGACACTACAGGTGAATATGTTGCGTATCTGCCGCCATTGGTATACACCATAGATACAGCAAGGGTTCCAACGCAACTTGATATTAATTTTGGTACACAAAGTGTAATGGATCTAACAAATTTTGTTAATCTAGTTACAACTTATGATACTGTTTATCTTCCAGGTACTAGAACTATATCTAGAATAGATTCAGTGAAATACCACACCATAAAAGACTTTATATATTACAATGTTCCAAATTTAGAATTTGCCCGTAAAACAGGTAAAACACCAACAGATAGTGCATTTGTTGGTGAGTTATCAATAAAAATTGATAGCCTAACAACGTTAAGTTTAATACCTTCTAGTCCATACAGATACCCTGTTTTCAATCAGTTTGAAACATATAATGCCAGAATATACGCCTTCGATATTTATACCAATAAAGATAGAACTCCTAATGTTATAAGCAGAGTACCATTAAATGGTTCTGTGGTAGTTGACAATGGTATGGCAACACTTGATACCAAAAATCAAACAATAGAGGTTAACGATGGTTTTGCAGAATATTCTTTTAGATGTGGAAATCCAAATATCACAACAAACGCATTAAACCCATCACAAAGTTTTACGCTAGCCATTCAAGCTACCTTCTTTACTACAGGCAATAATGGAGCCAGAACAAGAAATTGGCTTCCAAATGCAGGTTCATCTTATAGAGGAATTGTATTTGGTGCAAGAGGAAGAGGTGGAGCATCTTTTATGACAAATGGACCAGAGAAAGTTGACTTGATTTTAAGAGACCCTCCAGGTTCAGCAAGTTCTGCCACTTGGTCTAAAAATACGAATTATACAACTATTAAACGCTACTCGAATTTAAGTAGTTCTGGCGGTAATTTCATGGGTACAGCCTATATTGGTGCCAAGTGGGAAACCAGTTTTGGTCTGGGTGCAATGGTAGGTACCGAAACAGAAGTTGGTGTGCAATTAGGTGGTGGTTTTAATAAAAACACATCTACTGGTACTAATGGTGAAGAGATTTCTACGTTGAGTACGTCTATTGATTTGTCAACAGGCGGTGGTTCTGACCAAGTTGGATCTAAGGCAGACGTATTTTTTGGGCACTCTACTAATTATACTTTTGGTTTGGCTGATAATTTGTTGCTTGTTAAGGCTGCAGATTGCGGAATACCTGGTGCTATTTGTGGTGATACCATCATTAACGGATATAGAATTGGTATTAAACAGTCTATTTCTATTGATCCAAGTGGAATTAAGACCGTTTTTGCTTACACGGTTGGAGAAATTGAAGATATTATTATTCCTAACCTTAAAAAAGCAAGAAATTTGGTGCTAACACAAGGAAAGAAAAAGAACAACCAAGCTAGGTATTTAATAAACTTTAATAACAACTCGGATCCTGATTATGATACCAAGTATGCGGCTAATAATGATGATCCAATTTGGGGTGCCTCTAGGAATAAAAACAATCCTTTAATATTAGATGAAATTGATAAAACAGGCCCAAGTTATACCTTTAGACCAGACACTTTATATGAAATAGATTCTGTACGTTTCTACAACAACCAAATTAGAATTTGGAAAGAAACACTAGCTAAAAACGAGAAGGAAAAATACGATGTATTTAATCTAAACTTAAATAATGTGCAAAGCAATGGTACCAATACCAGTATAGGTAAGGCCACCATTACAAGAACTTTTGCTACTACTAAAAGTAAAGAAAGTACAAGTTATGAAGAGGTGTACTTTGATGAGCAAGGAGCTTTTGGTTTTAAAGCTATTATGGGTGGATCTGGTGTTGAATTTCAAGGAGGATTTACTATTGGAACAACTGATGTTTCTGATAACGGTAGTGTAAGTGATACATCAACTACAATAAGCTACACGCTTAATGATGGAGATGACGGAGATTTAATAACTGTTGATGTGGTTGATCCAGGAACAGGTAATGGACACGTGTTTAAACTTAAAGGCGGGCAAACATCTTGTCCGTATGAAGGACCACAGTGGGCTAATTATTACAAACCTAGTGACACTGTTGCTGCCACTACTTTTTATAAAGAAGGAGAAAGTGTGCAATTAACAGATGGTACTTTGCAACGTCATAAACCATTTATAAATATTCCGCAAGCTATTAAATTTAATGTGCCAGCTGATGAGGCTGCAACCTTTAATTTGAGCCTTGGCAACATCAGCGAATCCGAGGATGACCAAACTTACGATTTAAGGGTAATAGAAACTACTAATCCGCATGGCGCCATTTTAACCATAGATGGACTAGACCCTAACAGAAGTTTTACTGTTCCTTATGGTACAAGTATTAACAAAACACTAACATTAAGAAGAGGACCTGAATACTACGATTATGAAAACATTTTGTTGATATTTAAGTCTCAATGTGATGATGATTTAGTTGATTCTGCATACATATCCGTTCATTTTATTCCAACTTGTACTAAGCCTACTGTTCAAATCCCAATGGATAAATGGACATTAAATAATAGCTTTAAAGATACAATGAATGTAATAATCAGTGGGTACGATTATAACTTTGGAGGATTAAAAAATATTGAATTCCAATATAAACCAGCATCAAGTTCTCAGTGGAATATTTTGAAAACTTTCCATAAGAACCCATCTGATTCTACCCTCTCTGTTATTCCATCTAATCAACCATACATTGAATATATCTGGAATATGCGTCAGATTACTGATGGTCCTTATGATATAAGAGCTGTAAGTAGATGTGCTGCACCAAATCATCCAGATGCACTTATGGAATCAGAGGTTAACCGTGGATTGGC
>CANHBJ010000175.1 GCA_947459075.1 Bacteroidota bacterium | reverse complement strand
TGCCAAATAAATAACCCAATCCTGCAATACTTAAAAAAGTTTTTAGGTAGGTTAATACACCTTCACTAAAAATTCCCTTCTTGTTTTTTATGCAATACCACAACCATTGTACACCTAAAAACAGCCCCATGTAGGCAATAATTAAAATTGCACCCACACGACTACCAATGCCAATACCAACACCAATACCCAACCAACTTATGTGCTTACGTTTGGGATTAGGCATATTTTGCAGAACACGCACCATAAAATATCCTGAAACAGCAAAGCCTACTGCAAAAGGAATATCTGTTGGGTTGTTCATACTAAAGCCCATCCAACTCGGATTAAGCCCAACAAATAATAGGGCAATAATTGCACCTCGCCAACTGGTTAGTGCTTTAACAGTTAACCCAATACATATTAACCCAAACAAACCGTACAATGAAATAATAAAGTGACGCGTGTCGTAAGGATCGGTATCAAATGTGTTGTAAATAATTGCAGAAATTAAATTAATGTGCTCCCCATAATGTCTGAATATTTGGCGTACATAATCTTGACTTCCCACTGGTTCGCTTAAGGCGGTGGTGTCTTCACCAAAACTCGTTACCCAATTGTAAGCTACCTTACTGTATTCATCATGCTGTTTCTCATCCCAAGTCATTCCATATTGCTGACTTAACAAAGGATAAGCTATGCAAAAACCAAAAACAAGCACATAAAAAATCATCCGAAAAACTGGTGCATTACCTTTATTCTCTGGCTTTGGAGCATTTGTTTTGATTTCGTGCAAAGCAGAAAGTACAAAAAACTTGAAGCTTAAAAATAATGATATTAATGGCAATGAAAACAGGCCAAGTATGCTGCCTGAAGGACTATTTTTATCGGCAATTAACGCAACATCTTCTGCATTAATTTTATGCGCGCCAACTTGGTTGGCAATTTCAAAATAGTTTTTTGCAGTACTAAGTTTGGATTCAAAAGTTTGTTGTGCAAAATCTGTATTAACGATAATTACCCCACTTTGGTTATCATTAATATTACTTGTAGATAGAAATCGAACAAAATTATTATAAATGGCATTACTTATTTTTTGTGCTATTCCGTTTTTATTAGCACTTTCTTTTAAGAAATAAGAGCCAAAATAAAATGCATTGTTAAGCATTTTTTTTCGTTTAGCTTGAGTTGCACCAACCAACGCAGACATATTAACTGTATCGGCATTTTCAACAACCAAGCTTGTTGCTCCTCCTGCAAGAGAAAAGGCTTCGGTGTAATTTTTTGATACTTGTAATCTTTGCTTCTGAACTAAATCTTGATATGCAGCATTTTGCTTTAACTCATCAGCCAATTTTTGGTTTGATGATGTGATGAGGACACAATCAACATCAGCTTTACCCTTACTAAACGAATTAAAAATTTGTTCGAATGAAGCATGTTTAGCGTTGCCTTTTATTGGCAAGATGATACTTAAACGACTATCTGATTTAGGTGTTTGCATAAGTAACTGATTTCAAAAAACAGGTTAGCTTTTTTTCTGATTCAAGCCTAAGAAGCTCAAGAAAAAACTTGAAAATATGGTTTGTAAACCCATCATAATGGCAAATACAGATGGAATAACTACACGTAAAATACTTGAGTAATTAAGCTGTCCAAAATCTTGTAAATCCCACAAGTATAAAGAATAAATAGAACCGCCTAAACCAGCAATTGTAATTAAAACACCAACAATTAAACCTGCTTCTAAGGTTAAAAAATTATAGAGTTTATCAAGAGTTGAATTTTTAGGCAAGAAACCTTGCTGTATAGCATAAATACGAGTAAATACTGCAAAGTTAACAGCTTGAAAACCGATTACAACAAATGCACCTGCATAAAGCAATGTATTGGTATCAAAGTGAATATTCATTAATTGAACTGGACCTTGCTGAATTAGCACAAATAATATTAAACCAATAATCATTAAGGTTAAACCCGGAATTAAAAATAACCACTTTGGACTGTATAATAACAAAAAGCGCAGGTGTCTCCAACCATCACGCCAAGTGCGTAAATGAGGCGGACGTGATCTTCCATCAACTGAAAGTGTGGTTGGAACTTCAATTATTTTTAACTTGTTAATTTGAGCCTTAACAACCATTTCGCTTGCAAACTCCATTCCTGTAGTTTGTAAGTTTAAAACAGTAACAATATCTTGGCGGAAGCCACGCAATCCACAATGAAAATCATTAACGCCACCTCCAAAAAATAATTTACCAATAAATGATAGCACAGGATTACCAAGGTAATAATGTAAAAATGGCATAGCACCTTTTGCAATACCACCTTTAAATCTGTTTCCCATTACCAAATCAGAACCCTCACGGAGTTTTTCTAAATATGCATTAAGGTTACTAAAATCGTAACTATCGTCACTATCACCCATAATAACATATTTACCTTTGGCTGCTTGTATGGCACCCATAAGGGCGCTGCCGTAACCTTTACGAGGTATATCAACAATACGTGCACCACAACTGCGTGCAATATCTTGCGAACCATCAGTGCTGCCATTGTCACCAATAACAACCTCACCGCTAATATTGTTATCGTTTAAATATTTCATGGCCTTATCAATGCAGATTTTTAGGGTTTCTGCTTCGTTTAGGCAAGGCATTACAATGGTTAATTCTATTGGCTTTTCCATGTTAAAGGTTTAGCTGTTTTTCTTTTTTAATACGGCAATAAAATGCAATTGTCTTCCAAATATCATGTTAAACACACCTGGATATAATGGAATACGTTTGTTCATGGTTACAATTTCTAATCCTAGCTCATCAAACAATTCCATCCAATATTTTTCAGTTTTAAAGTTGTAAATAACTTTAACACCATGAGGTGCATTACCTACCCAATCCATAAATTTTAAGGTTTGAAAATCAAATGCATTAGCCCATAAATGGTCTTTTATAACCAAGTACTTTTTACTTACACGCATGGTTTCTTTCAATAAATTTTTGAAATTATCATCCGGTACATGGTGCATCACATCTGTATATTGGGCAGCATCAAAACTATTATCTGGATATGGAATATGCACCCCATCGAATTCTTTAAATGGAATAGCACAAGTTGGGCGAGCCATGATATCAATACCTTCGTAGCTAATACCAGATTTCTTTTCACTGATTAGTTTGCTGATGGTTCCGTCACCACAACCAATATCCAAAATTTTTACATTATCGGGCATTTGTTTAGCTATCTCATCAGATATAACTTTGATACGTCTCAAAAAAACATATTCATGATGTAAGTCTTTCAGTAATTTCATCTATATAATTTTGCTTAAAGTCTGCAATATAAAAATATTCGGCTTTTTATAGCAAAATAAGGATAAAATAAAGAGATAAAAGCAGTTTTAGCTTAGTTGTCAATTGAATTCACCTATGGGATTTCAAAACTACTTTAAGCGCATACCAGCAATATAAACTGCACTTGGTTTAGCATTTCTAATTTTGAGCATATCAGCTTGCAATAAATCCATGTCCATTACAATAAAATCAGCTAACTTGCCTACTTCTAAAGAGCCCTTCATGTGTTCTTCAAATGCTGATTTTGCAGCCCAAATGGTCATGCCTCTTAAAGCTTCTTCTTTGGTCAATGCATCTTGCATCTGAAAGCCTCCTACCGGTAATTGTTGTGCATCTTTTCTTTCTACTGCTGCATAATACGTATAAAAAGGTTGCGGAGGCTCTACCGGAAAATCTGTACCCAAAGGTAACCATCCATTTTGTTTCAATAACGTTTTTAATGCATAAGCCCATTTTTTTCGCTCTTGGCCTAACCTATCTCCAGCCCAATACATATCGCTTGTGGCATGTGTAGGTTGAACAGAAGGCACAATGTTATACTTACCAAATAATTTAAAATCATTTTGATGAACCACTTGAGCATGTTCAATTCGCCACCTGCGGTTATTGTTTTCGCCCAGGTATTTACCGTACAAATACATTACATATCTATTGGCCGAATCACCAATACAATGAGTATTTAGTTGATATGGTGAGTTGATAATACGCTTTACATATTCTTCCATTTTTGCGAATGGCGTAAGTATTAAACCATGGTGTTTGTGTTGGTCTTGGTAAGGCTGTAATAAACATGCACCTCTAGAACCTAATGCACCATCGGCATACATTTTAAATGACGATACATTTAATATATCTGTTTTTATGGGCGCACGATTTAACCATTCATCAACTTGATTGTCGTTGGCACTAATCATGGCATACACACGAATAAATAATTGCTTACTTTTTTGCAAAGAATCAATCACTTCAATCACTTCTGTATCAAGTCCAGCATCACACACGCTCGTTAAACCTAATTCAATGCAAACTTCTTGCGCCAATATTAAAGATCTTGCAATACTTGCCTTATTGGGCTTGGGCAATTTTTCTTGCACCAAATCAACTGCGTTATCAATTAAAACACCAGTTAGTGTATTTGCATTTTTAATCAACTCACCACCATCAATTTTAGTATTTGAGTTGAGTTTTGCCAATTCAAGTGCTTTATTGTTGGCTATTGCTGCATGGCCATCAACACGCTTTAATAAAACTGGAATATTTGGAAATAGCTGATTGAGTTTATCATTAGTCGGAAATTTATTCACCGACCAATCGTTTTGGTCCCAGCCACGACCTGTTAAAAATGAGGGGTTATTTTTTCTAACAAAATCTCTGCACCTTTCTATTACTTCATCCCAACTTTTAGTATTTGTTAAATCAACCGTTTGCATATACGCGCCCAATCCATAAAAGTGCGAATGGGCATCTATCAAACCTGGATAAATAAATTTTCCATCGGCCTTCAATACCGAATCGGATTGGTACTTTTTTAGTAACTCCTCGGTGCCGACTTCAACAATTTTACCTTGATTAATTACCATCACTGATGCAGTTGACATCAAAGAGTCAATGGTATATATTTTAGCCCCTTTAACTATTAAATCAACCTTATTGTTTTTACCACTTGCTATTAAAATCAATAAAAATAAACAACTGTATAGGTTAAGGTTTTTCATTGGGTTTTATCTTGATGTTATTTACCACCACCAATACGATTAAAATACTCCTTACTTTTTTCTTTGTAGTAGGGCTGCATATC
>CANHBJ010000174.1 GCA_947459075.1 Bacteroidota bacterium | reverse complement strand
TGGCACGTAATGCCAAAATGCTAAAAGTTAATCCCCCCAAAAAAGAAAAAATCAGGTATAGGATAACCATGGCCAGCGAGTAATCTTTGTTTTGCTTTGTTCTCATTACCAATTTTTAAATAACATCCTAATAATAGATCTTCCTATTTTACGCTCTACGCCACCTTTAGTGGTAGGTACACCCGTTTTATGCGCCACGCTAGAGCGCAAACCACTTATGCCTAACAATCGTTTCCAAGAAAAAGAGAAACCGTATTTACCTTTAAAACCGAACATAGCGTAATTTATTTTTACGATTTAAAATAATTAAACATCATAATATAATCTTAATGCCATTAGTGAAATTTAAATTTAATCTATTAATATCAACTGGTGGCTCAGAGTCGTATACTAAATTTAAAGTATTGCTAAATAAAATTTTAGATGTTAAGTTAAAACTCAAGCTAGTCTGATTCGATATTCTATAGTCATTAAACATATCCAATCTTGGTTGATAATACGAAACTGAAACAAGCTCACCTAACTTGTTAGGCAATTTCAATGACATAGATAAATATGACGACATTCTATGAAAAACGAATTGACTGATGTTGATTTCTGAAGTTTTCTCATACTCATACATGTACAATACTCCAGAGTAAAACTTTATATCTTCACTACTAGAAACTTTAAATCTTGGCCCAACACCCCAAAGGCTTCTTAATCTTAAATCTAAAACTTCGTTATACTGTAATTGAGAAAAAAACTCAAGTTTAACAGATTCAGTTACTTTATAATTATACCTAAAATGAAATAATGCAGAATTGCTCAACTCCTTAACATTTGCGATTGCGTAATCAGCATTAGCTATAAAAAGGTACAAACTTTTTAAAGACTTTGATTTATATTGGGCTGTAGCCACAGCGTTAAAAAATGAAAATGTCTCATCATTATTTTTTTGTGTGCTATAACTTAAATCAGCAATCAAAACAAAACGTATGCTGTCTCTTTGTATTCTTTGACTTTCTACATTTACCAATTGAGCACTTAATGTTTTGCTGTATATCATTATAACAACAAAATATATTTTGTACTTCCAATGTGTTTTAATTTTTACACAGTATAATAATTTCAGAATTTTCTTTTCGCTAAAGTCAAACATATCTACCACTATTTTTTGGTACTAGATAATTCGTTAAACCTGCTATTTAGTTCAATTTTTATATTTTCGTTAAAGTCAATTAAATTCCTAATTGGAATTGATTTACCTGCGTATTCAAGAACTACATAATCCTTTTTTAAACGAATAAAGATTAATGTTTTTACTCTTGTGCTGGCATACTTACAAGCGATTGTTAAAAAATTTGGTGTATAATTAAACTGTATTAAATCTTTAAATTCTGTTTCAAAATAATCATGAATAGATTTTAATGTTGGAATAAATGGAATGATGTTTTTGTTTTCCTTCAACATAAATTCAAAGCCAGCCCAACCTTCATACCTTACCTTGTCACCTTTTTTTGTTTGCTTAGGCGTGTAATCCAAGCTCACACTTGTTACAGCGCTTGTTCCAATTATTTTTGTAAGTTCATCATGAAAGTCTAAATTCTCTGGGACTAATTCGCTTAAATAATTTAAGAGTTGTGAAATTTGAAATGTTCTTGAAGATAAATAGGGATCTTTTTGACACAGTCTGTATAGTACTGTTTCCCATTCTTCATCAAATTCGGTAGTGTCTTTTAATATAAGGGCTTGCGCTTCTGTTATATCAGGGAGTCGCATTTTCTTAGCTGTTTTTTCATTCCATTCCTTATAATTCGTATCTTCAATCAAGGCTTGGTATATTTTTGGATACGCAATTTGGATACACACTAAACCAAAATTGATAACTAATTCGTATGCTTCTTTACCTGAATTATTTTTGCGTTTATCAATAATATTTAATAAAGAAAGTGTGTTTATCAATCGCTTCAATGATCTAGGATTGTTACCAACAGACAACATCGCAAAATCAGTTAATTTATCTTTTAAAGATTCGTTGGCTGAAAACTTTTCATCGATGTATCCAATATCTTCTAATGATTGCAATAAGAAATGATTCACATCATACATCGCTACTGGCATCGAAAATGGAAGTTGAATGATTTTGTCAAAGAAGGAACGAAATTCTCTTTCGTTTTTCTCGGTTAATGGTCCAAATTTTGGTATCAGACCTTTTACAACAACTTCATAGTCGATAGCTAAAACGAAAATACAATTATCAACCTCAAAAATATTTTTTATTAATTCAAGAATTTCTACAGCAACTGGCGGATCAATGCGATCCAAATCATCAATGAAAAATACAAAACCTCTGTTGTTATTTCCTTCTTTTCTATCTAATTCTAAACATTTATTAATAGCCTCTTGTAAGGAACTTTTAAAGTTTAGTAAATCAACTGTTTCTTCATGTTCACCAATAACAGAGTCAATTAGTTCACCATCAATACCTATTTGAGATACAGCAGCTTTAGCACCTGCCTTTGCGATTTTAGAAATGAAACCGGATACCTTTCCTAGCACAGCTTGCGATTGCGTTTCGTGTTTACGTTTAATGATACGAGATATCTCATTAGTTAAACCTGTAATGATAGCCATGAGGGTTTCTTCACGAGTTTTCATGATAGAATACTGCCAAGTGTTTACCCAAATGCCATAGTAAGGCAATTCATTATCTCTACTCTTATCAATTCCAGTTTCACACAGCTCGTGTCTTATTTGGTTGAGCATGGATGTCTTCCCGCTTCCCCATTCGCCTTGAACAGCAATGGTGGTTGGCATGTTACACGTTTCAATAAATTTAATTAATGAATGCATGTAATCGTCTACGCCTAATAAATCTGGTGCGCCTGCTTTACGAGGTTTATCAATGATGTTTGACTTTTTTACTGAAGTTGTTGTTTCCATTAGGTGATAAGGGTACTAATTATTTAATGAATTGAAATAAACATTCCAATAGTAAATTTTAAAATAAACCAATTTATAGCTATAAGAGTAAATGGACTTAATATGACGTACTGATGCAGATCATAGCTGTAACTGATAATAAAAATATGTAATTTGTTATTTTTCGATAACAACAAATTCGGTTCTTCTATTTCGTTCTTGATTATTATTGTCAATAGGCATTGAACTACCCTTACCTTCATATGTAAATCTTGACAATTCAACACCTCGTGTAACCAAAAAATCAACAACTGCTTTTGCCCTATCTTCAGATAGTTTTTGGTTAAATCCAGGATCCCCTTCGTTAGAAGTATGACCTTCTACCTTGAGATCAATTGAAGGTTTTTGTTGCATAATTTTGGCCAAATCATATAATGCATATTTAGCGTCCTCCGGCAAATCTGCCTTACCAACAGCAAATTGAATGGCATTAAATTTTGTCTCTATTTTTTCAATTTCATTAATAAAAACAGTATCTTTTTGTATTACAGTTTTTATTATGGTATCTGTTTTAACAACTTCTTTTTCAATAATTATTGGTTCACTTTTGAAAACACCAGCAAACAAAAGTGCCAAAATAAGTAATATTAGTCCGAGGATAATCCAAATCCAAAATGGTATTTTCTTTTTTTCAGTAGATTTACCATCAATTAATTTACTAAACAATGCGCTATTTATAATGTGTAACTCATAAGAACCCTTTTTAAATGGTTCTGTTTTTGGTTCAAATGAATTTACTATAATTCCATATTGTTTAACATGATTTATTAGGTTTTGCAAATCGTTTTCACCAGTAAGTGTATCCGCACTTTCCCAGCTTTTACTTACCAAGACCTCTGTTCCATCTTTCAAGAAAAATGTTTCATTTTCTCCAACAAAGTGAGATGATCCTACATCTAATCCACTATCAGAACTCTCTTTTCTTATGATACCAGACTGAATTACTCCATATTTCCTTTCGGGGTTATAAGGTGCAAATAGTGATTTATAATTTTTAGGGGCAGATGGATTAATTGAATCAGGTAGCATCTGTTTCAGCTCTGCAAAAGTTAAATTTGGATATAATGTAAGCATGGCATCAACTACCCCAAGTGCAGTACGATTCATATGCTTTCCTTTCACAAGGATAATTCCATTCTCAAATTGCTTTTGCTCTTCAATTGTGAGGTTATGTTTATTCATTAGCTTTTTTGTAAAGAATTATTAATGATGAAATTGCTATTTAAACTAGTTGACTAACCTTTAATGGATTTGATATATGCTTTAACACGATCTATTTCTCTCTTTTTTGCTTCAATTTGATTGTCAATGCTGTTAATCTTTGCAATTTTTGTTTGACGGTAATTTCTTTTATTATTCGAATCGCTTGTGTTTTTTATCATAGAAGCGAACTGCTCTGAAACACGTTTTTTTTCCAGTTTATATCGCTCCAAATCCTTGCGATAACTTTCTATTTGAATTTTATAGCTAGCTATTTGATTTCTTTGAGATTGCGTTAAAGCCATCATTGAATATTTAAAAAAGAGAGACACTTTAATGTGTCTCTCTTGTGGGGTTATAACTTAATTAATTCAGCTCCTTCTTCTTTTAATAAAGCGTTTGCTTCATTTAACGTCATACCATCATATTTTTGACCAGTTACAGCCCATTTTCCATTCCTTTTAAAATGAACTTGGCATGTAATTGAAAATATTTCCTTAAAACGTTTTTCAAACGTACCAATATTTAAATTGCCTCTCACTGAAAGGTCTGCCTCATTTGTTGGGGTATAAGCACCACCTATTGATTTTCCCCTGGCATTTGCAATAGTAGATTCCTTATCAACTGATTTTCCATCAGGATATTTTAAGTCTGCATGTAAATAAGGATAAGCTTTTAAAAATGCATTGTAAAATGATATTACCTTGGTTCTTCCATTAACTGTAATTTCTGACATAATTTAATTTAATTTAATTGTTTAACGAACTTAGATTGTTGATCTATTACTTTTCAGCTCAAGTTAATCCATATTTAAATGGATTATTGCGTCATTCTTCCTAGCAAAATATGAGCTAATTTCTCGTTTCTTTTAGCTTTTACATTTTCATATTTAGGGTTATTCAACACATTGGCTTTTGCACCGTTTGCTGCCCGAGAAATATGAGGAATTGAAAAAACAGGCGTCTTATTATCCAAATGCCTATAGCTTTATTAATTCAGCTCCTTCAGACTTAAGTCTCTCGTTAGCCTCTGTTAATGTTTGTTTATCGTATG
>CANHBJ010000173.1 GCA_947459075.1 Bacteroidota bacterium | reverse complement strand
CAAGTCTGTCTGCTGCATTCATACTAACTCCAGCAAGCCTATCAAACTCTTTAGGGTGTGGTGTTAAAATACAGTTTGGTGGAAACTTAAAGCTAGCCCCACTTTGTATATAATTGGCAATTATATTTATACCATCAGCATCAATTACAATGGGTTGATTTACCTGCTGCACCCATTTTATAAAAGCACTTTGGGTTAAGGGATGAGTTCCTAAGCCTGGACCAACGCCTATTGCTTGGTATAAATTAGTATCAGGAAAATTTCTTATTTCATATAACTCATCATCAGTAATAACCATAACCTCTGGTATTGCTGTTTGCATAATGGTATAACCCACTTTAGGCAAAAATGCAGTTAACAAACCGCAACCCGAGCGCAATGCAGCTTTTGAAGAAAGCACCGCTGCTCCAATTTTACCAAAACTTCCACCAATTAATAACGCATGTCCGTATGTTCCTTTATGACTAAATTTTAATCGTGGTTTATAAATCAATTTAATGTCTAACAATCTGGTGTAATAAAAATTGGTTTGAATTGACGTTAAATAAGCAGGCATCAACCCAATATAAAGCACTTCAAAATCACCAACATATTGATAGGCATCGGCCAATAAGAAAGTGATTTTAGGAAGCTGAAATGTTAATGTTAACCATGCATGAATAATAGCACCTTCATTCATCCAGTTTAAGTTATGTATATCAGCAGGGAAACCACTAGGCACATCTATAGCAACAACTTTTGCCTTGCTGTGGTTAATGTGGCTAATTACTGTAGCCATAAACCCTTCAACGGGTTTGTTTAATCCAATACCCAATAGTGCATCAATAATTAATGCATCATTACTTAAATCGGGTAAAACATGATCGCTGCTTAATGTAATAGTTGTTATTGATGTTTCAGACTTTAGTCGCTCAATATTTATAGTGCACTCGTTTGTAACTTGATTTGAAGTGGCAACAACAAATACCCTAACTGGAATATTTTGTTGGTGTAATAAGCGAGCAATTACCAGGCCATCACCACCATTATTTCCAGTACCACAAAACACATCAACCCTATTCCAAACACCCGGGTTATTGAGCCACAAATTATGAATATGAGATGCACACAAACTTGCCGCATGTTCCATTAAATGCAATGAAGTGATGGGCTTATGGGTAATGGTGTATTGATCCCATTGTTTGATTTGTGCAGCCGTTAATAGTTTCATATGGTTATAATTTACATAAGCAATTTAAGTAATATAATTTAGTGTTGGCATATTGATGTTTTAACTCATACTAAGTTGAAGCAAAAAAAAACACCCCTAAAACACAATGTGTTCGGGGTGCAATTTTTTGTAAACAATAAACAATTATTAGATTTTATGCATGTTCTAATTCTTTTAATTTAGCAGAGTACTCCATGATAAGTTGAATGGAAGTTGGATTGGCATCCAATTCCGACTCATCCAAAAAGCTGATGGTTTCAGCGTAATCATTAAACTGTTGTTGTAAATCGTTATTTAAACTTAACTCCTCCAGTAAATCACTTTTGGCAGTTGGTTCAAGTTCGTTGTACAATAAAGCTATTAAGTGGTTAGTTGTAGATTTTGATGGCATAGGCCCGTTTTATTTTAAAGTTCATTAATAAAACGCAGCCTATTACAATTTTATTGCAAGCCAAACAAAATCAAACATAAAAACTTATTAAACAACACATTACATTTTAACAGCTTGTTGATCCATCATTTTACGCAAGTTGCTTAAAGCATATCGCATTCTTCCTAAAGCAGTATTTATACTAACTCCAGTTTTTTCTGCTATCTCTTTAAAACTCATATCACCCCAATGACGCATAATCAATACTTCACGTTGCTCATCTGGCAAACGTTTTACCAACTCCTTTATGTTTTGTTCGGTTTGGTATTGAATTAACTTATCCTCACGACTTTCTTCTGCAATTTGGATGTAACTCAAAATATCATTGCCATCGCTATCTGTAATGGTGAGGTTACGTTTTTGTTTACGTATGTAATCAATGGTTAGGTTACGGCCAATGCGCACTGCCCAGGGACCAAACTTACCTTCTTCGTTGTAGTTACCTAAACGTAACGTGTGAATAATTTTGATGAATGTTTCCTGGAAAATATCTTCGGCCAATGCCCTATTTTTTACCAATAAGTAAATGGCGCTAAAAATACTGCGCTGATGACGTTTTAAAAGCTGCTCGAGGCAAGCTTCGTTTCCTTGAATGTAGAGGTGAACCAACTCTTGGTCACTAATCTGCTGTACGTTTTTCATGGCCTAAATGTTTAGGGTTAGAGAATAATTGAAGTACTTAAAAATTAGTGTAGAGTGTTTTCTATAGCTTATGTATTAATTGCTGTGAGTTGGTTTATTTGATATGGTAAATATACTGACGTAAATCAGTAATGCAATATAATTTTTCTTAAAATTTATAAAACGAGTGAATCCCGACAAAAAAATGACAAACTAAAAGTAACCAATAAACCGCCTTAAATCCAACATGAATAAGGCTTTTGGTCATTAATTAAACAATCCGCTTTCAAACCCCTCATCAACCAATAAACTGGTTTTATCATCGGCAGCCGTTGTTGCTAAAACATCACAACGTTCGTTTTCTTTATGCCCAGCATGACCTTTAACCCACATAAAAGTAATTTTATTTTTAGGATACAAACGTAAAAACTGAGTCCACAAATCTGCATTTTTTTTATCCTTGAAATTGGTGCGCTGCCAATTAAACAACCAACCTTTGGTTACGGCATCGCAAACGTATTTACTATCTGTATGTATGGTAATGTGAATCCCTTCCACTTTCATGGCTTCTAAAGCACTGATTACCGCCAATAATTCCATGCGGTTGTTTGTGGTTTTGCGATACCCAGCCGATAATTCCTTGTAATGTTTGCCTGCAATTAACACCACCCCATAACCACCTGGCCCTGGGTTACCGCGAGCAGCTCCATCTGTATAAATATTAACCTTCATTTACCGCTTTAAACTCGCCTTTAAACTTAATTTTTTTCTTTACTCCGTTGTCGTATTTAATAAATACATCGGCTTCTATCAAGTAATTTCCGTTGGTTAATTTTCTGCCTTTAATAAATCCGCCATCAATAATATGATACCCCCTACCTATGCAAAAACAACCCAACTGATAAGTGGCTTTGCTCATTGCAATTTTTTTCTTGAATACAAATTTATTCCACGATGAATCTACTTCAAACAAAATGCTTTCATACATTTCATCATCAGAAATAGCAGGGCGCTCAGCGTGTTGCTTGCTGTATTGAAAAACAATTTTATTGCCCGAAACCATTTCAGGATAAATGCTGCCTTCGTTGTTTTTTATATTGATGCTTTTAGCAGAAAAATATTCGTAAGTAATACGTTCGGGGTTGATGCTATCGTTTTGTGCGAAAACAAAAGTACCTGTTAACAGGCTTACGATTAATAATAGATTTTTCATGTTGTTTTATTGAGGTTGCAATTTATACCAATTGTATATGTTTTGGCGATAGCTAAAAATAAATTACAATGGTTAATGCCAAATTCTATTGATAATAAGTAACAAATAAAACGGATTACATCAATTATATAGGCATTACAAGGCTTCGGCAACAATAAAAGTGCTGCCACCTATAAATATCATATCTGTTGGTTTGGCATTGTTTAAAGCTGCTTGCTTTGCCTCCGCTACTGTTGCATATACGTGGCCATTTAAACCAAAGCCTTTAGCAATTTCGGCCAATTCGTTTGCTGGCATAGCCCTTGGTATATTGGCATTGGTAAAATAATACGTAGCTTCTTTGGGCAACATGCTTAGCACTTTGGTTATGTCTTTATCGCTTACCATACCAATTACCATGTGCAATTGCGTGTATGTTTGTTGTTTAATTTGTTCCAACACATAAGCCAATCCATCCACATTATGGCCAGTATCGGCAACCATTAAAGGCTGTTGTTGTAATATTTGCCAACGGCCCATTAGGCCAGTATTTTCTTTTACCTTGGCCATTCCGGTTAAAATGGCTTGAATGGGAATTTCGAAACCAATTACTTTTAACTCCAACAGCGCAGTGATGGCAGTTTTAATGTTGTTAAGTTGGTAATTACCTGTTAAATCGCATTTTAATTGCCTTAAAAAAGGCTTGTCGTTGTAGTAAACATCAGCAGCAATGTAATCGGTGTGTTGGTTGATGTTTTGAAACGAAACAGTTTCAGAGGCCAAAATAATAGGACTTTCTTTTACTTCAGCAGCATACTCAAACACAGGCCAGGTTTCTTGATTAAACTCGCCAATAACCACAGGTGACCCACTTTTAATAATACCTGCTTTTTCGCCTGCAATTTTGGGCAAGGTATCGCCCAACATATCCATGTGATCCCAACCTATGTTGGTAATTACACTTAACTCGGGGGTAATGATATTGGTTGAGTCTAATCGGCCACCCAATCCAGTTTCTATTACTGCTACATCTACTTTTTCTAATGCAAAATAATGAAAACACAAAGCCACCGTCCACTCAAAAAACGAAGGTTTAATTTCATCAAAATGCGGTTTGTATTGTGCCACAAAATCAACCACAAATTGTTCGGGAATGGGTTCACCATTTATGCGAATACGTTCCCTAAAATCTTTTAAATGTGGCGATGTATATAAACCCACTTTAAAACCAGCTTCTTGCAAAACACTGGCCATCATGTGCGAGGTGGAGCCTTTGCCATTTGTACCAGCAATGTGTATGGATTCAAACTCTTTATGAGGATTATTTAGCACCTTGCATAAAGCGATGGTGTTGGTTAAATCTTTTTTAAAAGCCGCTGCACCTATTCGGGTAAACATGGGCAACTGACTAAATAAATACGTTAATGTTTGTTCGTAGTTCACTACCGCAAGTTTAAGCCGAAATTTTGAGAATTAAACTAAAGTTAAACAGTACTAAATGGTTTGGCATGGCTATTCCCAAAAGTTATTGGGCTTTGATATAATTATACTTGTATTTAACAACACAAAAGGTTTATTTAGTGGCGTAAAACTTTAAATAACCATGAAACACAACCCCGATATCATCCAAATTTATGTGCATGTAATTACAATGCAATTGGATATAATAAACAGCCCCTTAAATAAATTAAACCTAAATGAATAATAATTTTGTGCCCCTCAGAATTGGTCAATTAGGTCACATAATATACCCTAAAGGTTAATATTGTGTACCTAACAAATATTTCGGTGGCACATAT
>CANHBJ010000172.1 GCA_947459075.1 Bacteroidota bacterium | reverse complement strand
CTGTTTGGAGCTTGAGCAAATGCTACTATTACAATAAATGTAAAAAGTATTGAACTTAAAATCTTTTTCATTGATTATTTTTTAAAAATTACTGCAATAAAATCTTTCTTGTAGTAACCACATTACCACTCGCATCTAACAACCTTACGTAGTAAATTCCTTTACCTGTCCAGGTACTTAAATCTATATTGAATTGCGCTTGTGTAATAGCGCTATTAAATACCTGCTGACCTAAACTGTTTTGTATTTTTATGCTGTAACCACTCATTACAGTAAAGTTTCCATTATCAATAGTTATGCGATCTTTTGCTGGGTTAGGATAAATAAGCAAGGTATTGGCAATATTAGGTGTTGGTAAACCAACCTTGGTTTGAATGATTAATGTATCTGTAACAGTGGTTAAACACGTATCAGCAACCTTTAATAAAGCAACATCTGAGGTATCAGCACAACCCGTTTTAAAAGCTATTACCCTAAAGCGTTGGTTGTGGTTTGAAACAGAAACATTATTTACATTCAGATTATTGGTATTTACACCTGAATACTGATTTAAATTTCTTACATTTTGCCAACCCAATCCTGCAGCATCGGCTTGCCATTGATAACTGTAATTACCGTTATGGAAAGAATTAAAACTATGGCTTGAGCCTTTAGGTTTAGTGGCACTAATTGGCATAGTTGTAAAAGTGTAATTACATGAAGTATCGATAGGCGTACCAAGTATGTTTTCATAAGCACCAATATCAGGGGTTGAACCAATTGGATTGGGACGAGGGTTGCCATCGTAATCAAATGGAAATACAGTATGATTGAAGTTGGAGAACGTAACTACATTTTTACCCTTTCCGATGGCAGGGGAAGTATTGTTTAAATGTAAATCCCATTCTGATTTAAATCTTGGAAGTGCGTTTATATTATGTGTGCCATAAGTTAAAACTCTGTATACATTGGTTTGAACAGAATCAGCACCACCACCAACAATGCAATAATCAATTTCTAATTGTGTTTTATTCGGTGCAATTGTATTCGCTAAAAATATATTCTTTGTACCATTTCCATAAATGATGCTATTACTTATTCTCGCATGAGAATTTTGAATCCGAAGTCCGATATTCGAATTATTTACGATGGTAACATTTCGGATATTTGCTGTATCAGGGCTATTAATAAACCTAACCTCCATGCCTACTCCATTATTATGATGAATAAGAACATTAGATACATTAGCAGCACCAACGATTACTAAATTACTTCCTTCCTCCTGAGCAAGAGCAGTATTATTATATACTTCACAATTTCTAAAGGTTGACCAACCTCCTACTACTATTGTCCATTTATCTCCCCAATTATCCCTTACTATACAATTTTCCATGAGACCTTTAGTTGCGTTTAATACCACACCGTGACCAGTAATATCACAACAACCCCTATTTTTTTGTATAATACAACTACGAATAATTGGAGTATTAGAATTAAGCACATGCAATCCAGCGCCATAATTTGATATACCACGCTCAATGGTAAAGCCGTTTAACTCTCCGTTAAAATCTCTTAGTATAAGGGTATTTGCCATTGAATCACCATCCATAATGGTGTTATACAATAGGCTGGAATCCTTATTCGATTGGAATTCTGAATACAAGTAGATGTCTTTGGCATCTACTAATAAATTCTCCTTGTACCGACCGGGATGAACGATAATGGTATCCCCATCAAGTGCATAATTAATGGCCGATTGAATTTTTCGAAATGGTGAACTCTGATAGCCAACAGATCCACTATCTTTTCCATTGATAGCAACATGAATTTTGGTGTTGTGCTGGGCATTTACAAAATTAAAACTGAACATAAACAGTAATACCAATGCTAAAATATTTTTCATCTTATTTTTTTGTTTTTTAATTATTCGTTCACAAATTTCACTTGCTCAATTTTATCGTTAGTATCAAGCCAAATGAATATTAGATTGTGCATGCACTACTGCAATAAAATCTTCCTTGTGGTAACCACATTACCACTCGCATCTAATAACCTTACGTAGTAAATCCCTTTACCTGTCCATGTGCTTAAATCAATATTGAATTGCGGTTGTGTAATGGCGCTATTAAATACCTGTTGACCTATACTGTTTTGTATTTTTATGCTGTAACCACTCATAACCGTATAGTTGCCATTATCAATGATTATGCGATCTTTAGCCGGGTTAGGATAAATAAGTAATGTATTTGATATATTGGGCGTAGGTATACCTACTTTGATTTGAATAATTAACGTATCTGTAACTTTGGTTAAACAGGTATCAGTAACGTTTAATAAAGCAACATCTGAGGTATCTGTACAACCAGATTTAAATGCTATTACCCTGAAGCGTTGATTCTGATTTGAAACAGAAACATTATTTACGTTCAGATTATTGGTATTTGCACCTGAATATTGATTATTGTTGCTTACGTTTTGCCAACCTAATCCTGCTGCATCGGCCTGCCATTGATAAGAGCTACCGGTGGCACTTGCAGTGCTGAATTGTGCATTTAAACCTACACCAACACTGGTGTTTGTTGGTTCTGTAGTAATGATGCTGTCGTTGCACCCTTGGTATAATTTTATTATTTCTTGCTGGGTAAGAGCACGGTTCCAAATGCCAATGTCATCTAATAGACCTGAATAATAAAAAGTTGATGAATTGCAACTTTCCTTTCCAAAAGAACAAGTACTTGTACCATTAATTGGGATTGAACGATGTCCACCAATACCGCCATTGCCTACTGAGGTTTGCGCAGTTTGATTGACAAATACACCGTCAACATAAATAGAAAATTGAAATTCACTGATAATTGAACTTCCAAAACCATTCCATACACCAACAACATTATGCCATTGATTATCATTAAATGAGCTATTTGTCACAACGGCATCATTATAACCTGAAGCATCAGCTCCATATAATAACTTACTCAAATAGATAACTAATCTGTTGCCTATACTTGAATTACAATTTCTTGATCCTTGGAACATCCATCCAACTGAATCAGTTGTTTTAAACCAAATTGAAACACTATAAGAATTAATGTTACTTTGTATAATTGGAGTACTCATATAGTCGTTAACTCCATCAAAAGAATAGGATTTGTTGCTATTATTAAATCTATCATTAGATAAGACAGTTCCATTTTGTGGAATTCCATGATTACCATTTCCTGATTCATCATTCGCATTCCCATTAAAAGGCCAAAAACCAACTAAACCATTTGTTGGCACATAACTTGGCACTTGTGCCATTGCTGCATTGCCAAATCCAATAATTGCAATTAAGGCATAAAGTACTTTTTTCATATTTGTTTAATGTGTTTGTATTGTTTTTATTAAAAAATTTATACCCCTAACTATAAATTCAAAGTTTCTATTCTTAAATAAAAAGACGTTCAAACCTAACTTACCTAACTGCAACCAAACTTCAGTAGCCTGTTTATATAAAATGGTTAAATCATTTTACATCATAGTGTTAATTTTATCATTCCATTTAATATCTAACACGCCAACACCATCATAATAATACCTCATTTTATTTCTATCATATTTGATAGGTGCATCCAATTCTTCTTTCATAAACTTGATGATGTGATAAAGCATACGCTCCGATACACCCAGCTGAATAGCCATGTTACGTGGTGTACCCGAACGCCCAGATGCGATTAAATCGTTGATCTTAATGATTTTTTTAATGTCCATGTTACCGTAAAACTGAAATCACATTTCAGTAATGAAATTATTTAGATAACGCTCAAGGTTTTACTTTTTCTCCTATACGTTACAAGTTTTTTAATACGTACTTTTACCTTTTAGATATATTGGGCACAACAGATAACATAACACTAGAGCAATACTGGACTGAATACGCATTGGGTAAAAACGACCTGATGACTATGCTATTCAACCAATACAAAATACCATTGTTAATGGTTGCCTATAAGTATTTACGATGTGAAAAATCAAGTGAAGATATTGTTGCAGATACTTTTGAAAAATTAATTGCAATGAGCCCCAAAGAAAGGCTACACCTTATTGAAACACTTAAAACAAATCCAATAGCCTACCTAAGTATTATAGTTAAAAACAAAAGCTTAGATGCATTGAAGAAAACAAAAAACAGGTATAGAATTCTTAACAGTGTAAAGCTATTCGATACAACTTTAGTAGATAATGAAGCCTACATAAAATTTTTAAAAGAAGGACTAGAATTAATGTTAGCGCAATTGGAGCCAAGGGAAAAAGAAATTATTCAATTACACATAACTGGATTTAGCAATAATGAAATTGCCGAAAAACTAAACTTAAAATACAACACCGTAAAAAATAACATATACGAAGCCAAATTAAAATTAAGGAGCATTTGGAAATATGCAATGTAATAATTGTAATTTTGAAAATAATCTATTGAAAAGCAATACCAATATATCAAACCTAAATAATCTAATTTCATCACTTGATTCGTTTTGCCCAAAAGACCAAATTGATGAATTAAAAGAATTACTGGCTAAACAAGAGCTAAGTGATGATGCATTGGATGGCATTATGTTATTCCTTAAAGACCATCATTTTGATATTCCTGCACTAGTTGCTTATTTAGAGAAAGAGCATATGCCAATGCTCAGCATACACAAAAGAAAAACGCAAAAGATAAACTACTTATATGCTGCTGCAATAATATTGGCTATAGCCATGTTTGGTTTCTATTTTATCAGAGACCAAAATTATCATAATAAAATAAAGGGATATACTTTAACCGATAATAGCCTACCCGTGTTTGCTTCATCAGAGCAATCGAATACCGAAAGTTATAAACTGATTAACGCTTACAAAACTGGAGATACCAAATTAGGTATACAACAATTTGAACAAATACAAAAAGTTAATCAACCCATTAATGATACCACCTTATACATTGCAGCACTTTTATATTTAAAAAATGAGGACTTTGAAAATTCCATCAGCTTATTTGAGAAAATAGATGATGAATTCTTAACAGAAAAAGTAACCTACTTTAAATCGATTGGTTTGCTGCATTTGCGCAAACAGCATGAAGCAGAGTTGCATTTACAAAAGATAACTAATACAAAAGATGACTATTTAAACAAGCAAGTAAAGACCTTACTTAATAGTGAACTTTTTACCAAATAAACCTAAGCAGACCAAACCAGTAAATATACTTTCTGCTAATAATAATAAATATACATTGGGTTTGTTTCTAGCATTAAAATAAATGGGTTTAATATTTCCTTGAACAGCCAATG
>CANHBJ010000171.1 GCA_947459075.1 Bacteroidota bacterium | reverse complement strand
TGTTCCTTTAATGCGATGAAAATTACCTTTTCAAAGGGCACATTTTTTACCGACTGATATGCATGGTAAAGCATAGGCTTGCCGTTAATTTCTATCATGGGTTTCGGTATAGTATAGCCTACATCAGCATACCTGCTCCCTCTGCCTGCCATTGGTATAATCAACAACATGTTCTTTATTTTAATCATTGCAAATAAATCTCTTTTGCTACAACTTTCAGTATACAAGTATCTTTCAAATTCAATTTTACGACTTTGTGTTCAATTAAGGCAGAGGTCTGTGAACAGTCATGCGTAAAATAGAACATTGTCGAACTTAATTGAATTTGTGTGGTTTATATTCTTACGAATTAGCTACTTCGAGTGCCCCGATAATAAATCGGGGTGTATCGAGAAGTTGATTGTTAAAGTAATTATCAGCTGTATACTCCTATTCTCGATACAACCCGAGTACTCAGGTCATATGATGAGGTTGTATTTTTGCGAAGCAAACGCTTTCACTTAAACTTACTTGCGATCATACCTCTAATTACGCTATGTTCAACTCTGCGTGTCTCTTTAGTTCAATCCTAATGCTGCAGACATTCCTGTGTGTTCTTTGTGCTCTCCCGTTTTGGTCTTTGTGGTTAAACATATGCTGTAAAATATAGATATCAAACCTTTGATTATTTTTCTTTTGCAAGCATTTCTAATTGTTCAGCCGACATTTTATTCCAATCTTCAAATCTAAACGCACGATCATCAATATATAAATTGGCATTGGGTTTACCGAAATAAATTTCATCATAAGCCACTTCGTTTTTCTCTAACCAATCTAAGGTAACCTTGCCAACATTTTTAATTACTTTACCCATATTACTTTCGCAAGTGGCCATATTACGTGCGGTTTGTATGATAATATAATGTCCCTCTTGTTTTAATTTGTTTATAAACTCAACAGCACCTGGTTTCACCAACACATCTGCATAGGTTTCATTTTTTTGTTTCAGGGTGCATATGGTTCCGTCTAGGTCAATAACTATTCTCATGTTCTTTTTTTTCTAATAAATCATTTAAAATTTCTATGCTTTTTGCATACATCATGTATTGTCTTTCTCTATGGTCAACATGATAAGGAATCATACTTAAAAATAATAATCCCTCTATTAGTTTTATGTCGCGTAACTTATATCCATATGTTGTAATGCAATTATCTAGGTAGCTTGCTAAATGCTCATTTTTTTTGTCTTCAAATAATGCGTAATCAAAACCATCAACCGTTGCATTAATTTGAAATAAATCACTAACAACATAATCATATAAACCGGCAACACTGTGTCTTAATTTTGCAATATCATAACGTGCATCTCCATAAATACCTTTTTCTCCAAAACTACCTCTAGGATCTATCAACCTTACAATTTGGTTGTTTATGTCGTACAATATATTGGATAAACAATAATCGCCATGGCTTATATGGAATGTGTTGATTTGCGATAGCTGCTCGATTTCAACTTTTAATTTTTTCAAACACGTTGGTATATTCAAATAAATTATACCGTTCACTTTTACTTTCTCTTTTTTCCAAATGTCTTTCCAAAATGTATCTTGTTCCAACATTTGGTTAATGCGTTCGTTGGTTTTGTTTTCATACATATCAATCAATAAAGCTTGAGATGATGGTTTTTCATGTTCTTTAAATAATCCGTGTATCTGTAGAAGGTAATCTATAATTGATTCCCACACAGAGGTGCTCAAATCACCATAAACAAACAATTCAGATAAACTTGGATAACCATAAAATTCCTGCGTTATGGTTATCTTATTGTTGTTTTCTTCTTGATTTATAATTCTTGGAGTGAGTACCTTTAAGTTTTCTGGTAATAATAAATACCAGTTCAATTCATCTAAGAGTTTTTCACTTTTAGTACTTATTTTCGTAATGGTATTTAAAAGTGGGTTGATGGTAAGTTGATTAAAATGCCTTGGCCTAAGTAATGACTTTTTAGATTGTATGAAACTTTCTAAATGTCCAAAATCGAACCAATGATTTGCCTTTTTTAAGGTTAAGGGATGTTTGGCATGATAACACATAAGTAAGGCACTTAATTCTCTTGAACCTTCTTTGATACACTGAAGAACACAACTTAAAAGCGTTGTAACATTACTAAATTGGTAATATCCGCATAGTGCAATATGGTTTGTTCCCGATATTTCCTTTTTATCAATAAGATCAATTAACGCTCCTTGCTCATTTGTTTTTACCACACACCAATTTTCACTTGTTTTTACATCTGCAACAAAAACAGTGTTTTTTATTCCATCAAATGAATCATGTATTAAGGTATCACCTAATATCACTTGAATGCCTTCTTCTTCATTTTCAGATTCGATATTTGAAAGTCCTGCTTGTAAGGAATTTAGTATGGATTCTGGATTAACTACACTTTTTATATCTAATTGTATTCGTTTATTGTAGTGTTTTTCTAAAAGTTGTTTAAGCCTTGTGTTTTCATCCCTTACTACAACAGTAATTTCTGTAAACCCTTTCTGAATTAAATCATCCAATATCCAACTTATTACGGGTTTACCATTAACAGGTATGGTGGCATTGCTTTGATGCATACCAAAGGGTAAGCGTGTGTAATCTATTTTTCCTGCTGTTAGTATGATGGTTTTCAATGCTTGATGAGTTTCATGTAAATTTGTTCGATTTCTTTCATGTTGGTTATCGGATTAAACTTATTTTTGGCATAATCTTCCGCTGCAATCGACAACTTTTTCAAATCTTTATTTTGTAAAAGCTGTTTAATTTTTTTCATGGCCTCTTCCGTATTTTTAACCAGATAGCCTGTAATACCATCTTTTACAATATTACTTTTTTGGGTGTGACCCTTTTGAGCAACTACTGCAACACCCAATGCTTGTGCTTCAATGGGTTGTCGGCCCAATACTCCATTTTTATTTGGCACAACCAACACATCCATTGCTGCAATTAGCTCTAATATATCCTCTCTAAATCCTGTTACAATAAGTTGATCTTCTAAATTATTTTCTTTAATGAATGATTCAACGTATGCTTTTGGGCTCATTGGAATCATTATTCCATTGCCTATATAAGTATTACCAGTTTCTTCTAATTTCCCTGCTAATAAAAATTTTAATTGTGCGTTATATTTTAATTGTGTACATATTTCTAAAAAATCCCACGCACCTTTTTTTTCTGTAACATGAGCTGCAAATCCAATTAAACAATCGTCTTTTTTAACTAATAGTTGTTCACGTGTTTGTTCCCTTTTATCTTTCGCTTTTTTTATTAATTCACAATCAACTGTATTGTAAATAGTAGATTTTGAATGAAATGTATCGAACCCGTCTTCCTCGTCTTCTGAGATACAGATAATGTGATTAGCGAATCTTTTTATTGATTTTGCGCTTAGGTATTTCGCCCATTTGCATGACGTAATAAAATACGAACTTCGGCTGTGTTGTATAATAGGTATACCAGAATTTTTTAATGATATACCAACATTTAATGCTGCTTTATCATTAATGTGGATGATATCGGGTTTAATATGATTAATCACAAAGTGTTCAAGTTTTTGGTTTGCCATCAAGGCTTTTAATTGCTTGAACATACCACGTGAAAAACAACGTGGACCGGGAAATGTCCAAAACGTATTGTATTCATATACCAAAACCGGAATGTTTAATGATTCAAATAATTTTCTTGCAGGTAATTCCTTAGCTAGCACTAAAATGGGTTCAAACACTTCACGGTTCATCGCACTGAGAAAATGACGCAAACTTATTGCTGATCCTGTTACTAAACCATCTTGCTGAAAATAGGCTATTTTATATTTTGCGCTATCCATTTTTCAAGTGTATAAACAGCCCAAACTTTATCCCAATTTAATTTACCTTCTTGCCAGTTTATATGAATATTATTTAATAACTCAGGATTTAAAAATGATTGTTTGTTGGTTAGGGTTTTAACAATATCATCATTCAAACCTTTTCTCATCCATTTTTCTATTGGCATTTTAAAACCTCTCTTAGGTCTTGAACCAAATTTTGGTGGTAAATCATTTTTAAAAGCTTGGTATAATAAATGTTTTACTCCATTTTCTTCATAACTATTCTCTTTTTCATAGTTTGTAAGTTTTGCAGTTTCTTTTACCTTTTTTATTTTCCAAGTATCTGGCAAATTAAAAACCAAATTTACTAGCCTGTAATCTATTAAAGGAAATCTAACTTCAACAGAGTGGTCCATACTCACAGCATCTGAATCGCGTAGCAACCTGCTTAACATAAATCCCTTTTGATGCATAAAAGATATACGTTGTAACAAACTATATTTCTTAGATAAATCGAGTTTATTAAATTGATTATCTGTTTTATGAATTTTGTTGGTTAATCTTTCTATCTCTTCATCACTAAATAAGCGTCCCCATGTTTTATAAAATTCGGGTAATGTTCTCCAACTACTATATACGTTTAATTTGTTTTTAATTCGTTGTGGTGCATACTTCCAAAATGGTTCGATTCCAAATATTAATTGACTAATCCAATTGTATTTTTGTTTATGCAACACTTTTCGATCTATGCTATAGCCTGAAAATAGCTCATCTCCACCTAAACCTGATAAAGCTACGGTTACGTGTTTTGCGGTTACTTTACTTACTAACCAAGTATTTAGTCCATCTACAGATGGTTGATCTAATGCTTTAATGTATTGGTCAATGTATGGCACTACATCTACATCATTTATTTGAAGTTGAGTATGTTTAGTACCAAAAAAATCAGCAGCCTCTTTGGCGTCATCTTCTTCGCTCAGCTCGTCTTCCTCAAAACCAACTGAAAAAGTTTGTATTTCTTTAGCTCCAGTTTCTTTAAGTGCGGCAACAAGAACTGTTGAATCTAATCCACCACTTAAAAATACACCTAATGACCTATCTGCAAGGGCTTCCTCTTTTACTGCTTCAGTAATTAGTTGATGTGTAACCTTTATGGATTCCTTCTCTGTTATTGGTAATTTCGATGGTCTATTTGTTATGTCCCAAAAATTTTCAATTACAAATCCTTCATCACGCCAAATGAGGCAGGATGCAGGTTCTAACATTTTTATATCTTCTATAATTGTATCAGGCTGCATAATGTAACCATTGGCCAGATACTGATAAACCGCACTATTGTTTATTTGCTTTTTAATTAAACCACTAGCTAACATTCCCTTTATCTCACTTGCAAATACCAATTGGTTATTTTTGGTATAGTAGTAAAGGGGTTTTATACCCATATGATCTCTTGCCAAAACAAGTTCTTTGGTAATTATATTCCATATAACCAATGCAAACATTCCCCT
>CANHBJ010000170.1 GCA_947459075.1 Bacteroidota bacterium | reverse complement strand
TTATGGGCTCAGGGGTCTCTCCAGTTAATAGTAATAATGAGTTGTTTTTAGATAATAATGCTTTTGTACTTTATCCAAACCCTGCTAAAAGTTCGGTTAGTTTAATGTTAAATAGAACATCATTGTCGGATATTAACTACTTAATTTATGACATATCTGGTAAAAAAATAATGGAAGGAACGTTAGATAAAAATCAAACGAACACTTCCATTAATTTGGGTGTTTTAAACCCTGGTTTATATTTGGTTCAGTTAACCACTAACCAGTGGCAATCAACTCAACGATTAATGATATCTCATTAATTTTATAATGTTGGTTATTTTGCTGCTCTTGTTCTTTTGGCATTCATTGCTTTTAAGTCCTTGGCAGTAAGCCTGCATCTTTCAGGTGCATCTTCAGCTAAGTATACCAATTCACCTGTTGTTGAAGTAACAATTTTATTGCAACCGTTTTCATCTTTGCTGTAAAAGAAAATAATCTTATCAGCTTTGTTCATGTATGCATTGTAAGTTTCATCAACCTCAACATCTTCAACTTCGCCTCCCCATAAAGTGGCAGCATCTTCCTTGCCTTTTAACTCTAATGAGCGCAAGGGTAGCATTAATGTTTGTTCAAGCAAGCTTGAGTTTAAAGGAGCATTATTTGCCATGTAATTTGTGCTAATTCCTTTATCTCCATCAGCCTCTATTGCATTAGTTAAATAGTTATTTAACATTTGAACAGCTCTTGTTAATTCGGGTCTCCAATCGTTGGTGTCAATAAAATTGCTACAATATGCACCAGATACTAAGTCTATTTCTAGCGCTTTTTTCTTAAACTTACCACCAGTTGTAATTAACAATCCATTAAAGTCAAATTCACAAGTGCCTAGTTTAGCTTTTATTTTAGTGCCTTTACTTTTACTAAAGTACAAATAGCTGTATTCAGGTTTATTATATGGTTTCATAGCTGAATCGTATTCAAACAAAAAACCACCATTAAAGGTCCAATATTTTTCAATGGCTTCAATTATCGATGCGTTATAGGAGCTATCAGGAGATAATACAACAACCAGTCGGGTGTCCTTAAACTTTTCAATATCCTCTTTCTTTTTTTTGAACCCAACTTGTGCAAATGCAACTGTAATTGCCATAAAAGTGAGTGCTAACAAAGCTATTTTTTTCATAATATGATGCGTTATGTTTTTTCTTTAACCAAATAAAACAAAAAAGCAGCTCAAAACCGAGCTGCTTTAAAAATATTATTAATTTATACGATTTTTACATCGCATTCTCCAGTCCGTATTGTCTGGCATAATCGTTTAATTGTTCTCTTAATTGCCTGCGAGCCACAAAAATTCTTGTTTTAACAGTTCCAATGGGGATATGCAATATTTCGGCAATTTCATGGTATTTAAAACCACGTGTATTCATGGTGAAAGGTTTTTTAAGGCTATCTGGTAAACCATCAATTGCTTGTTCTATGTCTCTTAACATAAACTTTTTTTCTGCTTCGTTTTTTACAAGTGGCGAAACCGAGTCTAAGTAATAATCATTATCAGTTTGGTCTATAAACGTATTGCGTTTAACCATTCTGCGGTAATTATTGATAAAAGTATTTTTCATGATGGTATATAACCAACCTTTTAAATTCGTACCATCAATAAACTTATCTCTATATGTTATTGCTTTTAGCATGGTATCCTGAACTAAATCGTTGGTGTCTTCAACGTTTTTTGTCAGTTGATAAGCATAGTGGCGTAATGATTGCGTTTCGCGTTGTACGGTTTTTTTAAAGTCGATACCAGTCATATTGTTTATGTTTATTTGGTAATTGTTAAACAAATGTATGGCATTTTTTTATTCATGCAAGTTTTTTGTTTATCTTTTTCTGTAAAAAATTAAACAAATTATATTTAATTGATAATCAATGTTATAAATTAATATTACTTGTTTTAATGCCTATTTCAAGCCTTTTTTAATTAAAAAAACACTTTAATCAACAGCAAATTGTAGTAAATAAAACAAAAAGTATTGTTTAAGGTTTATACATAGTAATTAAACATAAATAACACGTGCACTTTTGTTTAATATAGGCAGTACCTTTGTAACTCAATAAGCATAAATGGAAATATCAGTATCTCGTAAAGCTCATTTCAATGCAGCGCATCGTTTACATCTATCACATTGGAGTGAAGAGCAAAACAAATTATACTTCGGATCGTGCAATAATCCAAACTATCACGGGCACAATTATAACCTCATTGTAACTGTGTCTGGAGAACTTAATGAGGAAACCGGTTATCTTATAGACATGAAAGATTTGAGTAAGATAATAGAGACAGAAATAGAAAATAGATTTGATCACAAAAATCTTAATTTAGATACAGTAGAATTTAAAAATTTAAACCCAACTGCAGAAAATATAGCTGTAGTTATATGGAGGCTTTTAAGGGATAAAATAGCCTATGAATTAAAAATTAAAGTTACATTATATGAAACCGAAAGAAACTTTGTTGAATACACAGGGAACTAACCAGCACCACGATCATGTTGGTGATGCTCACGCTTCATTTTCGTTGGAAACCCCGCTTAGAGCTGATGCTTTTGAGTTGGATGATGAACTCAAAATTGAGTTGATAGAAAAGCACTTTAAAGAAATTATGCAAATTTTAGGGCTTGATTTATCGGATGATAGTCTTAAAGGTACGCCTCACAGAGTGGCCAAGATGTATGTTAAGGAAATATTCTCGGGCTTAAATCCCGCTAATGCACCTGAGGTTAAATTGTTTGATAATAAATACCAATACAAAAATATGTTGGTAGAAAAATCAATCAGTTTTCATAGCCTTTGCGAACATCATTTTGTGCCCATTATAGGAAAAGCTCATGTGGCTTATATACCCAATGGACAAGTTGTAGGGTTAAGTAAGCTTAATCGTATAGTTAGGTATTTTGCACGTAGGCCGCAAGTACAAGAGCGCATGACTATTCAGATTGCCAACATGTTAAAAGAAGCACTAGGTACCAATGATGTGGCTGTTATTATAGAGGCTGATCACATGTGTGTAGCCTCAAGAGGTGTTCAAGATGTTACGAGTAACACCATCACCAGTGAGTATAGCGGAAAGTTTTTGGACGTAAAAACAAGAGAAGAGTTTATTAAGTATATATCTTTAAATAACATGTAAATTAAAAGCGGGCTTGCCCGCTTTTTTTATGAAGTAAACCTTATCACTCGATGGTTTGGTATTTTTTCAAGATTTAGTAATTCTTTTATATAGTAATTTTCTTTCATGGGTTTAATCAATCCTTTAAGACTTTCTATGCTATACATATCAGCATCGTTACCAATATACCCCATACCATAAAACTTCCCTTCATCTATCAATATACAACAAACTTCATCGCTATTTATTCCCTTATCAATTATAGCATAGCTTTCTTTTTTGGTAAGTTCTTTTATTGCTAAATATACCCTCGAGTTATAACTTTCAGCTACTTCATTAAACTCACAAGCGCCAATACAACATCCGGCAAGTAAAGCTGCACATGGTTCTTTATGCGAGTTTATCATACACAACTTAGGACAAAGGTTAAATTCAAAAACTAACTTTTGCAAGTGATTAAATGCATCGGCTAATTTTGGGTATGTATGCAGTGGTGTATTTCCTTTTCTCACCCTGTCAACTGCCAAACGCAAATAGCCTTTTTGGTCTTCATAATCGTAAATAGCATAATTAAACTCAATACTTTTTTGGGACTTATTATGCTTTGGCCAGTGTTTTTTTATTTCTATTGATTCGAGTAAAAGCGCTTGTAATTCGGTTGCAACTATTTCAAAACCTATATGAAAGATTTCTCGTAAAAAATTTTGGCGTTTGGCTGATGTATTGTTACCACCGAAGTGGGAAAGCACGCGTTTTTTTAAATTGATTGCTTTTCCTACGTATATGAGTTTGCCTTGTTCATCATGAAAATAATAAACTCCAGGTGTTTCAGGTAAAGCATCATAATCTTTTCGAGATAAATTGGGTGGTAACGTGGCCTCTTTTGATCCCTTCTTTAAAAAACTATTTATGATGCTTCTATCTTCATCAATATGCAATGCACGTTCTAATACTTTAACTGTTGCAGCCGCATCCCCATGAGCTCGGTGTCTGTTTTGTAACGGTATGCCTAAAGATTGGCATAGGTTGCCTAAGCTATAAGAAGAAAACCCAGGAAATACTTTTCTACTTAATCTTACGGTACAAAGTTTTTTTACATTTAATTCAAGTCCTGCATGCTTAAGGTGATGTTTAATAAAGGTATGATCGAAGTTTACGTTGTGTGCAACAAAAATTTTATCGTACAGCATTTCGTATACCTTATCGCTTATCATGTTAAAGCTAGGGGCATTTTCTACCATTTGATTGGTTATGCCTGTATAACTCTCTAAAAATGGAGGAATAGGAATACCCGGATTAATTAAAGTGGTATAAGAGTCTATCACACGGGTGCCATCGTGAGTAAAAATAGCAATCTCTGTAATGCCGTTTTTATCAGCATGACCACCGGTGGTTTCTATATCTACTATGGCAAACATATGTAGCAAATGTAACTGCTATATTGTAATCAAAATACTAATAATTTTAGTAATTAATGAGGTATTTGCTCTAATCTAATTATTCAGCTTTTGGCGTCATGTAAATTGTTAAACTTATTCCGACAAATTATTCAATTATAAAAATTAGGGGATTATTTCATTAATCAACTATTGTTGAAATCTCATTGGTACTTTTTATTTCCTAAATTAATATAGATTACCTCGCAGATATCGATTAATTAAACACATTAGGATTGGAGCAAGAAAGTATATCTGTGTCATTCATAAAAAAAGCCCCATCTTATTTAATGGGGCTTTCTGTTATTTTGAATTCATAAGTTCTTCAATGTGATCCGCTTCAATTGGAATATGCTCCATTAAATCGATGCAACCGGTTTCGGTAATTAATATTTCGTTCTCTAAGCGTATTCCAATTCCTTCTTGTGGAATGTAAATACCTGGTTCGCAACTAAACATCATACCGGCTTGCATGGGTTCGTAACGCATGCCTACATCGTGCACATCTAAGCCTAAAAAGTGCGATGTACCATGCATATAATACTTTTTAAATGCAGGCCACGCAGGGTTTTGGTTTTTGATTTCATCTAAAGTCAACAACTTCAAATCAACCAATTCCTTTTCCATTACTTTACAAACCTCGTTGTGATACTCCATTAACAAAACACCCGGTTTAAGCATTTTCTTAGCTTCGTTCATTACACGTAAAACGGCATTATACACTTCTTTTTGTCGTGCTGTAAATTTTCCATTTATAGGGAATGTACGTGTCATATCACTGATGTAGTT
>CANHBJ010000169.1 GCA_947459075.1 Bacteroidota bacterium | reverse complement strand
TAGTTACTGTTAAAAGTAACAATATAGTTTAAACTGCAGCACTAATGTAATAAGTTTACTATACTAATAAGCAGAAAAAAGCAATACTAAACTTCGTTAATTTATCATAATTCGCATTAAGCTCTTTCAATTTCTGGCTTACACTTATTATCATGTTTTTAGTCAACTACTCAAGTTTCGTCAACTTTCAAAAATTACGTTGCTTATTAATTTATAGTTGTCTAGTTGGTGTATTAAACTAAAAAACTTTTTATTTAAAAATTTTATATTAGCCAAATTGTATTATAATATGGGAATACTTTTATAATTAACATCATATTAAAATTGTTAAACCTACATAGGTTGTTGTTTAACTTTAAGCTATTTACCCAACTCGACTTCTCCTTTATCTTCCGCTTCTTTTAACGCCAAAATTTGGTCTAAAGCTGCCGGAACAACATCACTACAAATGGTTAAAAAAGTTCCTTTGCGGGCATTTTTTATGGCAAAGTCAATCGCATCAGATTCACGTTTAAACGAAGTCACTTTTTTATTAGGATCAACCTCTCTGATGCCACGTTTTATCAATTCAATAATTTCATCTTCGGTGCGACCACGTAAGTTTTTATCTTGCCTAATTACAATTTCGTCAAACATTTTAGCTGCCTGCCTACCAAGCCCAATGGTATCTTCGTCCCTTCTATCACCTACACCAGCAATTACACCCACATGGTTAGCATCTATTTTACTAAGCATTTCACCAATGGCTTCAAAACCCGATGTATTGTGAGCATAATCCACCATCAACTCAAAGTTTTTAAAACGGAAAATGTTCATACGACCAGGTGTTTGCGCTGGACCAGGAATAAAGGTTTGAAGAGCCACACGCATATCTTCAATTTTAAAGTTACGTATAAAGCCAGCCAATAATGTTGGCAATACATTGGCTATATTATAAGTAGCCCTTGCCCCAAATGTAAGCGGAATGTTAACCGCCTTTTCAATTCTAATTTTCCAAGTTCCCTTACAAATGGTTACATATCCGTTTTCATATACCGCAGCTAACCCACCTTTGGTAATATGTTCTTTGATTATCGGATTATTTTCGTCCATGCTAAAGTATGCAATGTTACATACACACTCTTTAGCCATACTAACGGCATATTTATTATCTGCATTTAAGATGGCATAACCCTCGGGTAAAACACTTGCGGGCACAACAGCCTTAACACGTGTAAGTTGTTCAATGGTATCAATATCTTGCAGGCCCAAATGGTCTTCGGCAATATTGGTTACTATAGCAATATCGCAATTATGAAAACCAAGTCCTGCACGAAGAATTCCGCCACGTGCAGTTTCTAATACTGCAAAATCAATTGCTGGATCTTTCAATACAAACTCTGCACTTACTGGGCCTGTGCAATCGCCACGTAACATTAACTGATTTTGAATATAGATGCCATCAGTTGTGGTATAGCCAACTTTATATCCCATGGTTTTTACCATATGTGCCATTAAGCGTGTGGTAGTAGTTTTTCCGTTTGTACCTGTTACAGCAATAATAGGAATACGTGCACTACTTCCTTTGGGGTATAACATATCAATTACTGGTTCGGCTACGTTTCGTGGAATACCCTCAGCTGGATCAATATGCATGCGGAAACCAGGAGCAGCATTTACTTCTAAAATAGCACCTCCATTATCTTTAACAGGCTCTGTTAAGTTTTCGGCCATGATATCAATACCACAAATATCTAAACCAATAATGCGCGCAATACGCTCACACATAAAAATGTTATCAGGGTGCACCATATCTGTAACATCCGTTGCGGTTCCGCCTGTACTTAAATTTGCCGTTGGTTTTAAAAGTAATTCTTTGCCATTAGGTAAAATACTTTCCAAGGTAAGATTAGCTTTGACTAGCATATCTAGGGTAAAATCGTCAACTTTAATTTGTGTTAAAGTTTTTTCGTGACCATAGCCTCTGCGTGGATCTTCGTTTGTTTTATCAATTAATTCTTGAATATTACTAATTCCATCACCTACTACAGATGCAGGCTTTCTGATGGCAGCTGCAACAAATTTGTAATTAATAACCAGAACGCGATGGTCTTGCCCTGTAATAAACTTTTCTACAATTACCCCTCGCGAGTATTTCTTCGCAGCCTCTAAGCCACGTATGGCATCCTCCCAATTGTTAATATTAGTTGTTGCACCTTTACCATGGTTGCCATCAACGGGTTTGGTTACAATGGGGTAACTAATACGCTCTAGGGCCTCTTTCAAACCTTCCTCGCTGTATACAATTCGACCGCGAGGAACAGGAATTTCTGCAGCTTCTAATAAGTTTTTAGTTTCTTCTTTATCACAGGCTATATCTACAGCAATACTACTTGTTGTGCTGGCAATGGTGGCTCTAATTCTTTTTTGATTCATACCATAACCCAGCTGTACCAGAGAGTGTCTATTTAACCTGATGTAAGGAATACCTCTTGCTATAGCCTCATCAACAATACAACCTGTACTTGGCCCGAGGCGTTCTTCTTCACGTATTTCTCTTAAATTTTGGATATCTTCAGCCAAATGATATTCGTTACCAGCAATTAATGCTTCAGCAATACGAACTGATGCATTTGCAGTGAATATTCCCGCTTTTTCCTCCATGTAACTAAACACCACATTATAAACACCCTCTTTACCCGTACTGCGTGTGCGGCCAAATCCACAAGCCATACCCGCAAGTGTTTGTAACTCTAACGCGATGTGTTCTATTACATGACCCATCCATGTTCCTTCTTCAACCCGCTTAAAAAAACCACCAGGTGTTCCTATTGAACAACGGTGCGAATGCATGGTAGGAAATAGCTTTTGCAAACGCTCACCAAATCCTTCAATTTTATTTGTAGGAAACTGCTCAAGCTCCTCTAAATCAAGGCGCATTTGAATTAATTTATGCCTACGAACGCTCCAATAATTTGGACCACGCATTACTTTGATGTCTAAAATTTTCATAGCAAAATGTATAAAGATTGGGGTGATTTTAATTACATGCATTTTACATAAAAAACTTGAATTAACTAACGGTATGTTTTTGTAGGCGGATTAAGTAAATTAGGGGGAAAATAAAATTGTGTAACCAAGGCATGCGTTTATATTTGCTGCTTCACATATAAATTAAAATTGTTTTGGAAATACCTAAAGGAAAGCTGATTTCGGTGGGGGGGGCAGAAGACAAAGGAACTGATTTAGAGCAGGGTTTTATTCAGCGTAACCGCTTAAATTTCTTTGAACTTGGCATATTAAAACGTTTTATAAATGAGGTTGGTGGGATTGAGAAACGCATAGAAGTTATTACCACTGCTTCATCAATACCAGTTGAGGTGGGTGATAATTATTTAGATGCATTTGGTAAAATAGGATGCAAAAACATAGGTGTGATTGATATAAGGAAACGTGAAGACGTTTTTGAAGAAGGGTTTATCAATCGTGTTAAAAATGCTGATGGTATCATGTTTAGCGGTGGCGACCAACTAAGATTAACTTCTATTTTTGGTGGTACAGAGATATACAACGTGCTACATGAGCGGTATTTTAACGAAGAAGGTTTTGTTATTGCAGGAACAAGCGCGGGTGCAATGGCTATGAGTAATACCATGATTTATCAAGGCAAAAGCGAATTGGCCCACTTAAAAGGCGAGGTTAAAATTACTACTGGTTTAGCATTTATGGGTAATGTAATTATCGACTCTCATTTTGATAAGCGCGGACGTTTTAACCGATTGGCTCAAGCTGTAGCTAGTAATCCGCAATGCACAGGTATAGGCTTGGGTGAAGATACAGGGGTTATTGTTACTGGTGGAAATAATCTAGAAGTTGTAGGAAGCGGGGCTGTTGTAATTGTTGATGGAAGAGACATACGACACACAAACATTACCGAAGTTGGCATGGGCGAACCAATTGCATTAGATAACTTACGTGTAAGTATTATGGTTAGAGGTAACCGATATTTATTAAAAGAAAGAAAGTTCATAGCCAACGAAACGGTAACGGTATAAATTAAGGAGTTAAAGTAAAAAGGAGTTAAAATTAACTCCTTTTTTTATGCCATTAATCTTCGTAGATTTTTACTACTGCATCAGTGTTCCCTTTTTTATACGCTCTATACATTCCTTCGCTGTTAAAAGGTAACTCAATATTTCCTGATTTGTCAATTGCTATCAAACCACCTTCACCGCCAAGTTTTACTAATTTATCTTTTACAACATAATCGCAAGCTTGCTTAAGTGTGTATCCTTTGTATTCCATTAAACAGCTAATATCATAGGCAACAACTGCACGGATAAAATACTCGCCATGACCTGTACAACTTACTGCACAAGTATGGTTATTTGCATATGTTCCAGCACCTATCATTGGGCTATCGCCTACCCTACCAAAACGTTTATTAGTCATCCCACCTGTTGATGTTGCAGCAGCAATATTTCCATGCAAATCAAGCGCTACGGCTCCTACAGTTCCAAACTTTTTGCCTTCGCCACTATTTACCGTATGATCAAGTTGATAACCATCGCTGTCTTTTACTTCTTGCCATTGCTTGTATCTACCTTCTTCATAAAAATAATCATCAGGCTGAAAAGGTAATTGCATTAATTTCGCAAACGTTTCAGCTTCACTTCCGCATAAAAAAACGTGTCCACTTTTATCTTTAATTAGCCGAGCTAAAGCTACTGGATTTTGCACATTGCTTATGCCACTAACTGCACCAGCCTCAAGCGTTTTACCATCCATAATACTGGCATCCATTTCGTGCGTACCTTTGTTGGTAAAAACTGCTCCTTTACCGGCATTAAACAAAGGGAAATTTTCTAAAACCATTACGGCTGCTTCTACAGCATCAACACTTGAACCACCTGAAATTAAAATTTTATGTCCTGCATCAATGGCTTCTTGCAAACCTTTTATGTACAAAGCCTCTTTTTCAGGCGTCATTAAACTACGCAAAATGGTGCCTGCACCGCCATGAACCGCAATACCAAAGTTATTATTCATGCCGCTAAAATAACTTAATCCCTGATTATTATTCCGAAACCTATTAATGAAAACACAAAAGAAAAAACGAATGAGGTTGGTTTAGCCATCTAACATAAGTGGAAACTAAAGCAAATTCTATGTTGATTGTATTGCAAAGGCAATTTGAATACAGCTGCTACAATGCAGATTTAACACAAGTTGTATAGAAATGTTAAACTCCTACAGTAAGCTACAATGTATAATTTGTGGTTGTATATTAAGTCTTTTACACCTCAAACAATAACCCTACTTTCGTGGTTAATAATCTAGCTGCATTCATTGGCTAATTTACTTTCATGGCAAAAACAAAAAAATCCGAATCTGT
>CANHBJ010000168.1 GCA_947459075.1 Bacteroidota bacterium | reverse complement strand
ATAAACTTATAACGGAAGTTGCGTACATTGTTGCTTATTTGGTGGTAACAGCTAAAGTTTGGTACACACTGTGTTGCGCCTGGTTGTCCCTCTATACGCCAATAAGACGCACTATCACCAGTTGAGTTATTGATGAATGCATATGGGCTATTTACCCATACCGTGTCTATACCTTTATCATATGCAAAGCTTGAGATTGGTGGCGCTAAAAATGGATTGCCGCCTCCGCCTCCGCCTGCAGGAGTGAAAACTAATCGCATGTTACATCTATCAAAGGTAGATGTAACAATTGGAGAAGAACCACAAACGCCAGAAGCATCATTTTGGGCTAACATTGCTGAAGCAAATGAAGTTGTAGAGTTAAATACGCTGGCATTACTTGCAGTAGTCCAAGCAACATCATTGTTACAAACCTCAACAACTATATTTGATGTTCCATCCCACGAAAAAGGGGTTGAAAATGTATGCATATTCCAGCCAACCGAAGGGGTAAAGGTGGCAGCATAAAATACCTGCGTTAAGCCGTTTTCCCAAACGCCAGTAAAGGCGTTATATGTAACATTTTTTAATCTTATAAATGTTTCTTTATATCCACCAACTGGAGTTGAGTTCAAGGCAGAAACGTTGAATCCAAGTGAAGTAATTGGAGCAGCTGCATTAATCCCAAGAGCATTAAGTTCGGATTTTAAAATAAGAAATTGCTGCTTAGAACCCCAGAAATAATTCTGATATGGAGAAGGAAGTACTTGATTAGTATTAGAAGCTGTTCCTGTTCCAACCTGAATGATTTGAGCTTGGGATACTACGCTGAACATTGTTAGCAGAAAAGTTAAGCCTAAAAAAGAAATAGACTTAAATCTTTGTAAATATACTTTCATCATAATTTAGTTATTTTTCACAAAACTTAAAGGATATCAAAATTATTGAATTAATATTTAAAAACAAGACCTAATTTTAGATATGACAACAATTTATAAAAGGGTTTGAGAAAAAATGAGTAATGAAAGGTGATTAAATCTTATGTTGCAGTTTCTAAAACATAATATTTTAATAAATATTTAATAAAAATGGGGCGTTCCCCAATGTTGCACAAAAAGAAATAGTTCAAGAAAAATTAGAGCTTTATACCTAGGCTCTCAGATACTTTTTCTGCAGCCAATTGCTCCGCCTTTTTCTTCGAAATATGTTCAGCAACTCCTAACACACTCCCGTTAACCATAACTTTAATTGTAAATATCCTTTGCTTACGAGTATTGTCTTCTTGGGTATCGAACTCTACCAATGCATTTTGTCGTTGCCCCCATTCAATTAACCTGCCTTTATAATTTTTTTCAACGTGCTGAAGGGTATCCAAATCAATATGGGTTATAATCTTATTAAGGATAAATTTTTTAGCCAAAGAAAAACCCCCATCCAAAAAAATCGCACCAATAAATGCCTCTAGTGCATTACCAAAAATACTGTTTTTGGTATGCAGTCCTATTGCTCGTTTATCGTACTGAACAATATGACTAAGGCCTATTTTTATTGCTAAATCATTAAGGCTCTCTCTGCTCACTATTTTACTCCTCATTTCTGTTAAAAAACCTTCGTTTTTATAAGGAAAACGATTGAAAAGGAGTTCAGCCACAACTGTATTCAATACTGAATCACCAAGATATTCTAGGCGTTCATTACTATCTCGTGACCCATTTTTATGAACAGGATTAGATGCAGAATGATGACGTAAGGCCTGAGAGTAACATGTTAATGCGCCAGGAAAAAAACCTGTGATATGCTTAACACTATTATAAGAATTTCTTTTTTTTGAAAATAAGGAGTAGTAGATGCCGCTGATTGTTCTAAAAATCAAAATGGTGACGATTTAATTAACCCTCGTACTTACGAAACAGCACCGATGCATTGTGACCACCAAAACCGAAAGTATTACTTAATGCAAAATTAACTTCCCGTTTTTGGGCTTGGTTAAAGGTTAGATTAAGTTTTGGGTCTATTGCTGGATCCGGAGTAACATGGTTGATAGTAGGAGGAATAATTCCTTTTTGAATTGCCATTAGACAAGCTATGGCTTCAATAGCACCCGTTCCACCAAGTAAATGCCCAGTCATTGATTTAGTTGAACTGATGTTCAGTTGATAAGCCGCATCACCAAATACATTTTGAATAGCTTTTATTTCTTGTGCATCGCCCAAAGGAGTTGAAGTACCATGGGTATTGATGTATTGAACCTCTTCAGGTTTAATACCAGCTTCTTCTAGTGCCATTTTCATTACAAGACTTGCTCCCAATCCCTCAGGATGAGGTGCTGTCATGTGGTAAGCATCAGCACTAGCACCACAACCTACCAATTCAGCATATATTTTTGCTCCACGCGCTTTTGCGTGTTCTAATTCTTCTAAAATCAAAGCCCCAGCTCCTTCGCCTAAAACAAAACCATCTCGAGTTAAGTCATAAGGACGTGAGGCAGTTTGAGGTTCATCGTTGCGCTCAGAAAGCGCTTTCATCGAATTGAAACCACCAATTGCTGGTTCACAAACACTAGCTTCAGACCCTCCGGTTACAATCATATCAGCTTTTCCAGCCTTTATATACAAGAAAGCATCGCTAATTGCATTTGTAGAACTGGCACAAGCAGAAACAACTGCAAAATTTGGCCCTCTAAAGCCGTACTTAATTGAAATTAATCCAGAAGCAATATCAGCAATCATCATAGGGATGAAAAAGGGGCTAAAACGGGGTGTTCCATCACCTTTACTGAAGGCCATTACTTCTGCATGAAACGTACTTAATCCTCCAATACCGGAAGCCCAAATCACACCCACACGATCTTTGTTGACTTTTTCCAAATCAAGACCAGCGTCTACCAAAGCCTCATCGGATGTAACCATTGCGTATTGGGTATAAGGATCCATTCTACGCGCTTCTTTACGATCAATGAAATTATTTACATCGAAATTTTTAATTTCGCAGGCAAACTGTGTTTTGAATTTGGAAGAGTCAAAACGGGTGATTGGGGCAGCCCCACTCACACCGTTTGACAATGCTGTCCAATAATCCTGAACATTGTTACCAATGGGCGTTAATGCTCCAATTCCTGTAACAACTACTCTTCGGGATGTCATTTAAATACGTTTGTTTAAATAAAATTAAGCTTTTGCGTTTTGCTCAATGTAAGCAACCGCTTGACCAACAGTACCAATTTTTTCGGCTTGATCATCCGGAATTGCGATATTGAATTCTTTTTCGAATTCCATAATCAATTCAACGGTGTCTAGTGAATCAGCACCCAAATCGTTGGTAAAGTTAGCTTCGTTAGTAATTTCACTTTCTTCAACGCCAAGCTTATCTATGATGATAGCTTTTACTCTTGTTGCTACGTCTGACATTTTAGTATTTTATTTTAGTTTCGAATGTGCAAATAAAGTGTTTTTTTTAACTAAAAAGCAAACACAGCTATTTTTTTGATGTTTGTGTAAAAAAATCCTGTCAATTAAACACCTCCATAGTCGAATTTTCGTTACTTCGCAGTAAATACAAATAATTATCAAAAAGTTTGAGTTAGATATCGAATTTGAATACGATTTTTTGCTTTACGGAATCGTATCGCAAGAAAAGCCACATCGATTAGTTTGGTTTTTCAATAAAATTTACCCCTATCAATTTTCGAGAGTAGATGACTATGAAATAGAAATAGCTTCTAAATTATTTGCATTTGCACAATATACCTTCAATGACGAGGAAAATCATATTACCTATATACTTATTATAAACAAAGATGAATCTCAGCTATTGATTCCTGAATTAAAAAACTTTGACTATCTGCTTTTGATCAAAGGTGCAATTAATTTTTTTGAGGAAGAAACACTTAAGAAGAACATTAAAACAATACCAACTGTACAAATAATATTTGAAGTTGAAACTGAAAAACTAAAGTCAAAACATAACCTTGTATATGTTTGATACATGCACAGCAAGAATTTATTAACGTTGCTAAATAATAATTAAGTTACATTTGAGTGCCCAAAAACAAGGCAAATAATCCTAAAATAAATATGAAGACTGCGAATTTTAACCGCACCAAAATTGTTGCCACCATAGGCCCAGCAACCTCTAGTTACGAAATGCTTAAAACCATAATAGAAGAGGGTGTTGATGTTTGTAGATTAAATTTCTCTCATGGAACATATGAAGATCATAAAAAAGTGATTGATAATATAAAGCAAGTTAACCATGATTTAAATACCCATGTAAGCATGTTACTAGATTTACAGGGACCAAAATTGCGTGTAGGAGAAATGCTAGACAATAAGGTAGATTTAAAAACGGGTAGTATTGTAATTGTTAGCACTAAACCAATTATAGGTACATCAGAAAAAATTTCGGTGAAATTTGAAACTCTTGCTAAAGATGTGAAGCCAGGCGAATTGATTTTACTTGATGATGGAAAAATTGAAATTGAGGTACTAGAATCTAATAGTGAAGATGAAATAAAATGTAAAGTAAATTCTGGAGGGTTTTTATCATCCAAAAAGGGATTCAACTTACCTCAAACCAAATTATCAATTCCAGCCATGACAGAGAAAGACCGAAATGATTTGATGTTTGGTTTAGAACATAAGGTGGATTGGATTGGCCTTAGCTTTGTTAGAAAAGCAGAAGATATACTTGAACTAAAAGAGATTATAGAAAAATCTGAATGGAAACCAAGGGTGATTGCTAAAATTGAAAAACCCGAAGCATTGGATAACCTAGATGAAATTATAGCAGTAACAGATGGTGTGATGGTTGCACGTGGTGATTTGGGTGTAGAGTTACCAATGGAACAAGTTCCAGTAATACAAAAGCGCATTGTAAAGAAATGTATTGAAGCCGCTAAACCAGTAATTATAGCCACCCAAATGATGGAAAGCATGATAACAAATTCATCGCCTACACGTGCCGAGGTTAATGATATTGCTAATGCCGTGATGGATGGTGCTGATGCTGTGATGTTAAGTGCAGAAACCTCTGTAGGTGCTTTTCCAGTTTTAGCAATAAAACATATGCAACGCACAATTGCAGAAGCTGAAAAAACAAATGCTCCTTTTTTTAAAGGCAACCGTCCAAGTGACGACTCTCCTACTTTTTTAAGTGATGAAATATGCTTTACTGCAGTAAGAATATCAGACCACTTAAAAGCATCAGCTATTGTGAGCATGACATTTAGTGGCTACACTGCTTATAAAATATCATCGTTCAGGCCTAAGGCAGCTATTTATATTTTTACTGGAAACCAAAGATTAATAAACACATTAAGTTTGGTATGGGGCGTACGAGCCTTTTATTATAAAAACTTCGAAAGTACTGATCAATCTATACAAGATGTAAACGACATACTTAAGGAAAAAGGATTAATTAATACTGGAGAGTTGGTGATAAATACGGCAAGTATGCCAATAAAAGATAGACCAAGAACAAACGCAGTGAAAATTAGTGAAATTGAATAAATAAAAAAGATTCGCATAAAAATGCCCCAATGAGT
>CANHBJ010000167.1 GCA_947459075.1 Bacteroidota bacterium | reverse complement strand
TAAGAAATAATCTCTATCATCTTCTTTTAAATCGTTAGGATTTAAGTTACCTGAGCGAATTGCAGCTGCATCTTCTTTGCGCTTTGGCACCCAAATACGTCCATCGTTACGTAACGACTCACTCATCAAAGTTAATTTTGATTGGTGATCGCCAGAAACGGGAATACAAGTTGGATGAATTTGTGTGAAGCAAGGGTTGCCAAAAAATGCACCTTTTTTATGCGCTTTCCATGCAGCAGTTACATTACTACCCATGGCATTTGTACTCAAATAAAATACGTTTCCGTATCCACCAGAGCACAACAACACCGCATGACCAAAATGGCGCTCCAACTTACCGCTAACTAAATCGCGGGCAATTATACCACGGCATTTGCCATCAATATTTACAATATCTAACATCTCGTGGCGGGTAAACATTTCTACCTGCCCCAACCCTATTTGGCGTTGTAACGCACTGTATGCTCCTAATAATAATTGTTGTCCGGTTTGACCAGCAGCATAAAAAGTACGCTTTACTTGTGTACCACCAAACGAACGGTTATCTAACATCCCTCCGTATTCGCGAGCGAAAGGAACTCCTTGCGCCACACACTGATCAATAATGTTTGCACTAACCTCTGCTAAACGATAAACATTTCCTTCGCGTGCACGGTAATCGCCACCTTTAATGGTATCGTAAAACAAGCGGTATGTGCTATCGCCATCGTTTTGATAGTTTTTAGCCGCATTAATACCACCCTGAGCCGCAATACTATGCGCTCTGCGGGGAGAATCTTGAAAACAAAATACTTTAACTTTGTAACCCAACTCGGCTAATGATGCAGCTGCAGAAGCACCTGCTAAACCAGAGCCTACAATAATAACCTCTAAGCTACGCTTGTTTGCTGGGTTAACCAATGGAACGGTAGAACGGTATTTGGTCCATTTTTGTTCCAATGTCCCATCAGGAATTTTTGCATCTAATTTTGATGATGTCATATATAAGATGGATTAATTTTACTTAACTAAGAAAAAATACAATGGCATTGCTGCGAACAACGCTGGAAGAATAATGGCAAATACCCACGTACCTATAAACTGAATGGCTTGGTTATAACGTGGGTGATTTAAACCCAAGGTTTGAAAACCACTTTTAAAACCATGGAATAAGTGGAAAGCCACTGCAAACATGGCAAATACATATAAACCAACTAACAATGGGTTTTTAAATTCTTCTGAAACTTCTGCATATAGGTCTTTAACAATTGTAATTTTGTTATCACCAGTAACATACTCTTCCATCTTTTTATTGATTTGTTTTGGATTACCAGTTTCGTCAACATATGGCATTCCAATCACCTCACCTGTAGTCATGTTTTCGGTATATTGCACATAAGGTATGTAGCCAAATTTGTACTCATACCAAAAATTACTCATGTGCACTACAATAAATACCAACATAATAGTACCTAATACACCCATACTGCGGCTTGTCCAATGGCTATTAGCTTTACCATTAACCATGCCGTACTGCACTGGGCGCGCTAGGCGGTTTTTATATACCAAATGTAACCCTTTAAAAGCATGGAAAATGATACTTGCATACAACAAGTACGATACTGTTTTAATTAATGGATTGGTGGTCATAAATACAGTATACAAGTTAAATGACATACCGTTATCGGATTTAAACAAGGCTAAATTGCCCATTGCATGCACTACTAAAAACGTGCACAAGAATAAACCGGTTAGTGCTACAATTAGCTTTTGCCCGATTGATGATGAAAACATTTTGGTAAACCAATTCATAAGTGTTGTTGTATGTTAGTTTAATTTTAGCGCAAATTTATCATTCCGATAGATTAATCCTACCCTACTAATCCACATCATGTTAATTAAACTATTTCTAAACGGAAGTCTTAAAAACGCTCAACATGATAACGTACAAACAATTAGATGGTTTGTAAAGTGCACTTTCAAATTTTATGACATTTATTAGGTTTTACTTACCCCAATAATTTTACATTACTTAATAAACTCAGCCTCTGTTCTCAAACACCACCAAATGTTTTCTTATTTTAATTCAAATTAATCAAGTGTTAAGCACTTGTAAAACTTCTATTGATGCAATTTGATTAAATATTCCATTATTTTAAAATAACAACAATAATGAATTACTTATCATTCGTTTAATACAATTAAAGTAAATTAAGAATGATTTATAATGCATTGTTTGAAATATGAAAATAAGTAATACATTTGTATTGAATAACATTCATTAATAATAAAAAAAATACAATATGACTGATTTATCATACAATACATGGAATGCAATGAGCGATAAAGCCATTGCCTTACAAATAGGTGGTTTTATTAAACACCAACGTGTAGCACAAAACAAAACCCAAGATGTTTTGGCAAAGGCTGCGGGTATTAGCCGCTCTACGCTTAGTTTGTTAGAGCGTGGTGAAACGGTTACCCTTGCTACGTTTATTCAGGTGTTGCGTGTTTTAGATCAACTGCATTTTTTGGAGTATTTTACCATACAAGAACTTGTTAGCCCTCTGCTATTGGCCAAACAAGAAAAATACAAACGTAAAAGAGCCAGTAACAAACAACATAAAATATGAATACTGCATTTGTAAAAATATGGGATGAGTTGGTTGGCGCTGTGGCTTGGGACGAAAAAACAGGCATAGCCGGTTTTGAGTACGATAGTAAGTTTAAAAAACTAAACTGGGATTTAGCGCCATTAAAAATGCCCATTAACACTTCACGCAAAATTTTGAATTTTCCGGAATTGCGTAAAAACAAAAATGCGGATTTTGATACCTTTAGAGGTTTACCAGGCTTGCTAGCTGATGTGCTACCCGATAAATATGGAAACCAATTGATAAATATGTGGCTAGCACAACAAGGCAGGCCACAAAATGACATGAACCCCGTAGAGATGTTGTGCTTTATTGGCAACCGCGGTATGGGTGCTTTAACGTTTGAACCTAGTACCATTAAAGATAACCAAAAGGCCTTTGTACTTGAGGTAAATAGTTTGGTTGATATTGCCCAAAAAGTGCTATCAAGCAGAGCTTCATTTAGCACCAATTTGCAGCAAGAAGAAGAAAAAGCCATCATGGATATTTTAAAGATTGGAACTTCGGCAGGTGGTGCGCGACCAAAAGCGGTGATTGCATACAACGAAAAAACGGGCGAAGTAAAATCAGGGCAAACCAACGCACCTAAAGGTTTTGAACATTGGTTGATTAAGCTGGATGGCGTAAGTGATGTACAACTTGGATCAAGTAAAGGTTATGGGCGTGTAGAAATGGCTTATTACCACATGGCCAAAGCTTGCGGTATTACCATGATGCCCTCTAGGTTATTGGAAGAAAATGGACGTGCACATTTTATGACCAAACGTTTTGACCGTGAAGGCAGCGATATCAAACACCACATTCAAACCTTTTGTGCATTAAAACATTTTGATTTTAATTTGGTAAACAGCTTTAGTTACGAGCAGTTGTTTCAAACCATGCGCGAGTTAAAATTAACTTACCAAGACATGGAGCAAATGTTCAGACGTATGGTATTTAATGTGATTGCACGCAATTGCGATGATCACACCAAAAACTTTGCTTTTAGGTTAAAGAAAGGTGGTGCTTGGGAACTTGCTCCTGCTTATGATGTTTGCCATGCCTACCGCCCCGGCAGCGATTGGGTAAGCCAACATGCTTTAAGCATTAACAATAAAAGAAAAGATATTACCCGAAACGATTTATTAACCATTGGGGAGTTAATAGCCAGCAAAAAAGCGGCTGTAATTATTGATGAAATAAAGGATAACGTAGCACAATGGAACACCTTTGCCAAAGCCGTTGGTGTGGATACCAAATTAAAAAACAGCATTGCAAAAACGCTTTGGTTGATTGGGGATTAGTTGCTAAAGATTGAAGTTACATGACAGTTATTTGAATGCGCTTTGAGTATATTTTACATTGGGGTATTTAGCGAAGCTAAACGTTTGTTATTTTCTTTGCCTTAACTTACTTTCGATTAACGAAAGTATAACAAAATGATGAAACCCTTAAAACAATTAATAGCCATACTTACCAGCTTTAGTTTGTTTACAATCCCAATTAAATATTGTGCAATAATAAATATATAAGTTATGGCACTTAATAACATATATAGAATGATGATATGCATCAAACAATTAATTTAGTGGAAAATAAAGTATGTAATGCGCCTATATTAAACCCAAAATTATAAAAATATAAATGAGATTACATATAACTCTATTAACCATTCTTTTTTCAATTTTTCAAACAGTATTTGGAGCAGATTATTATAAGGCTACTTCAAATTTAAATGTAAGGACAGGAGCAGGAAAAGAGTATCCTATTTCTTTTAAGTTAGAGAAAGGTAATTTAGTAAAGTTATTATTTAAGGAATCAGATTGGTACAAAATAGAATATTTAAACCAGACCGGTTATGCAAGTGCAAAATATTTAGAATTCAACGAAAAGGCATCTGAGCTGCAAACGAATTCAAATTCAGATCGCCAAGTATTCTATCCTTTCTCTATATTAATCTTTATTGTTGCTGCATTAATAATTGCGTTTTCTACCTATAGAAAAATTAGTAATAATAATTTGCTACAGAGTGTTACAGATAAAAATAGAGGTACTGAATCAGAAAGAGATTTAGTACTATCGCTGCTAAAATCTGGTGTTCCTAGTCAATACATTTTCCATGACCTATATTTAAAAAAAGGGGAAAGTGAGTTTTCTCAAACTGATTTAGTATTATTCACAAAAGTTGGCATATTGGTTTTTGAAATAAAAGATTATAGTGGTTGGATTTTTGGTAGTGGCCATCAATCCAAGTGGACAAAAGTTCTAGCATACGGCAAGCAAAAGTATTATTTCTATAACCCAATTAAACAAAACAATGCACATATTATAGAGCTAAAAAGAAAATTATATCCATTAGAGAATATACCATTCTTTTCAATTATTGTTTTTTACGGAGACTGTGTATTGAAAGACATAAGTTTTGTACCGATTGGAACATATATTGTAAAATCACAAAGAGTTCTTGAGGTTGTAGCGCGAATTTTGAGTGAAAATAATAAGTTTTCCTATCCAAATGAAAATGACGTGATTCGGGTTTTGGGAGAAGCTGTAGCTAACGGTGGAAATATGAAGAACAAAATAATTCATAATGAAAATATACAAGATATGCTTGGCACAAACAGAGTGTTTGACTAAATGTAAGTTCACCATAAGATAGTATCAGCGCGTAACCCTTTCAAACCAGGGTGCCTTGCGCGTATCTTTTAAAACCAATCAAAAGCCAATTAAATTTTTGCGCGTTGCCTTGTTCACACGCACAGCCTGTACCGAATTTTCGGGGTACCGTTCGTATGTAGTCAAACACATCACACCCTCAACGTTACCAAACTGACGCCATCGCCACCCAATTCGATGTGTTCATCGGTTACGTATTCTACTTGTTTACACTTTTTTAAATACTCGCGTACCATTTT
>CANHBJ010000166.1 GCA_947459075.1 Bacteroidota bacterium | reverse complement strand
GACTGGAGTTCAGACTCGCTTTATCGGGATTGACCTCATGAAATAAATAACTTCGGCCCTTAGCCTTGTTATTTATTAATTCTTGCTATCCCCGATGAAAGCGATTTAACTTACGTTAATAAAAATACTTCTACTCGCTTTATCGGGATTGACCTCATGGAATAAATAACTTCGGCCCTTAGCCTTGTTATTTATTAATTCGGTCTAAAACAATTTAGGTTGGTCATCGTCCTTTGGCGGAACCTTAGGTTTAAACTTAGGTTTAGGTTGGTTTAACAAACTATCGTCATCGCTTAATAAGCGTTTAATTTTATCTCGTTCTTCCTGCAATAAATCTTCGTTAACCAATAAAGTTTGTTGGGTGGTTTCGTTGCCTTTTATTACGGGCTTCTCTTCTACTGTTTCTGCTTCCACTTCTTCGTTTTGTACTAAAAACGCACTAATAAAGTCTTTGCCAACAATTTTATTACCTATGGCTTTCCATCCTTTTACTTCAATAAACTCGGTTAAGTTATATGTTTCTTCTAGATTGCTGTCTTTGCCTTTGCCCCCTTTACGTTCCATCACAATTATTGGCTCCAAATAATCTGTGGCCATTACAATTCTATTGTCTTTACCCTCTGGTATACACATAAATTGTTTATTTAAGGTTAGTGTTTCTACCAAGAAACGCTTAACAATGTATGCCTTATCTTTATCATTATAGTACAACAAAGTTATTGGACGCTTAGTACGAAATTTACCAATGTGCAATACCTGATCGGCATTGTAGTGGTTGGTTAATTCAAAGTTGGTTAACTCGTAGTTGCCGTCTTTGGTAATTACTAAAATTACATCGTTGGTATCAAACTCACCCAACATTTTACCGCGGCTATCTATGTTTAATCGACCCAATACATCATCATACCAAATTTTACGTCCGCCTAAAGTACTTGCACCTTTGGCTTTAAGTTTTATTGATTTAATAAGGTACTTGCTTACAATATTACCTAAAACGGTACGGCCTTTTATGGCTAAATCTGCAAAATTAAAATCAAACAACAACTTGCGTGCGTGGCTCATTGGACTTAAAGCTATCTCAACCAATTCTGCCTCGCTATTTGGGTTTGCGGTAAAATACAACACCTTGCTGTTTGGTGCACCGGTGGTTAAGTCGTACTCTTTATCGCGGGTAATACCCAAAACATTAAAACGTTTTCCGTAAGCTGTTTTGGCTTTTCCATCCATGTAAATCATGTTATACACCCTGCGTTCATCGTTTTTACGAAACACATCTACATGTATAATATCCTTACCCATAAATGCTTTGTCTTGCACCTTGCTCACCATCATTTTACCATCCTTGCGGAATACAATAATGTCGTCAATATCCGAGCAATCGCATATGTATTCGTCTTTTTTCAATCCATAACCCACAAAACCTTCTGCACGATTTACATATAGTTTTTGATTGGCAATGGCCACTTGATTGGCTTGTATGGTATCAAATAATTTTATTTCTGTTTTACGTTCGCGCCCTTTGCCATACTTTTTAAGCAAGGTTTCGTAGTATTTAACTTGATAGGCTTTAAGGTTATCAAGATCGTAGTTTACTTGCTCCAACTCAGTTTGTAAACGCGCCATTAATTCGTCAGCTTTAATGCTATCAAAACGAGTAATACGAATCATCGGGATTTTGGTTAATCGCTCATAATCATCGTGTGTAATTTCGCGTATAAACTGTTTTTTGTATTTCTTAAAACGTTCATCTAAGTATAAAAACAAATTCTCCTTGTCGGCATACTTTTTAAAGTCGATGTACATCTCATCTTTAATAAACAACTTCTCTAACGATGCAAATAAGTATTGTTCTTGTAACTCACGTTTTCTAATCTCTAACTCACGTTTTAACAACTCTCTTGTTAGCTCAACAGAAACACGCAATAATTGACTTACCTCGGTAAATACGGGTTTATCTTGATATACCACACAAGCATTGGGCGATATGCTTATTTCGCAATCGGTAAAGGCATACAACGCATCTATGGTAATATCTGGCGAAACTCCTGGAGCCAATTGTATTTCAATCTCAACATCCTTAGCGGTATTATCAATTACCTTTTTAATTTTAATTTTACCTGTATCGTTGGCCTTTAAAATACTGTCTATTAAACCACCTGTTGTGGTAGAGTATGGAATTTCTTTAATTAATAACGTCTTCTTATCTAACTCTTCTATTTTAGCACGAATACGTACTTTTCCGCCTTTACCACCGCCATTATAGTTGGTCACATCAACAGTACCACCTGTTATAAAATCAGGGTACAACTCAAAACTTTTACCTTTTGTACAATCAATGGCAGCCTTTAATATTTCGCAAAAGTTATGCGGCAATATTTTAGTTGCTAAACCAACTGCAATACCTTCAACACCTTGTGCCAATAGCAAAGGGAATTTCATTGGTAAAGCTATGGGTTCTTTTTTACGACCATCATAAGATAATTGCCAATTGGTGGTTTGAGCATTAAATGCAACATCAAGTGCAAACTTGCTTAAGCGCACTTCTATATAACGAGAGGCTGCAGCTGAATCTCCTGTGCGCACATCGCCCCAGTTTCCCTGCATTTCAAAAAGTAATTCTTTCTGACCTAAACCAACCAATGCATCACCTATTGCCGCATCACCGTGTGGATGAAACTGCATGGTTTGACCAATTACATTAGCCACTTTATTAAAACGACCATCTTCAATTTCGTTCATGGCATGCAATATTCTACGCTGAACGGGTTTTAAACCGTCTTCCATGGCTGGAACTGCGCGCTCTAAAATTACATACGATGCATAATCTAAAAACCAATTTTCATATAATCCTGTAACAGGTATAACATGACCCGTAACATGATTTTGCTCTTGGTTATTTTTTTCGTTATTTTCTAATATCTCGTCACTCATCTTTCGTTATTTTCTTTTCTCAGGTTGATGGGTTTATTTGTTATTGGTTGATTCACTTTTACTCCCGAAACAAGTCCGGGATGTTCCAGCTGAATCTTCGAAGTGTGAAAGGTTGATGGGTTATAAAATCTGTCTTCTATCACCAACCTTAGGTTTGTTGTTAGCCATCAATCCACTTATCAATCGTGGCTTGCGCTATGGTCTGTATATTCAACTTGAAGCGACTTTGTCTAACATCCAAACGCTAACTTCTAACCAATCTTTGATCACGCCACTTCTTTTTCAATCATCATATCCTTCTCAACACGTAAATTATCGATAATAAAGTTTTGTCTGTCTATGGTGTTTTTACCCATGTAGTATTCTAATAAACTTTTAATGGTAACATCTTGCTTTAATATTACAGGCTGAAGTTTTATTTCATCACCAATAAACAAACCAAACTCTTGCGGAGAAATTTCACCCAAACCCTTAAATCGTGTAATTTCTGGTTTACCACCTAATTTTTGTATGGCTTTTTGTTTTTCGTCTTCACTATAACAGTAGTGTGTATGCTGTTTGTTGCGAACACGAAACAATGGTGTTTCCAAAATGTACAAGTGGCCGTTTTTTACCAAATCGGGGAAAAACTGTAAAAAGAAAGTAAGCATTAATAACCTAATGTGCATGCCATCCACATCGGCATCAGTTGCAATAACAATGCGGTTGTAGCGCAAACCATCTAAACCTTCTTCAATATTTAAGGCGTGCTGTAAAAGGTTAAATTCCTCGTTTTCGTATACTACTTTTTTGGTAAGTCCGTAACAATTTAAAGGTTTACCACGTAAACTAAATACGGCTTGTGTTTCTACATCCCTGCTTTTAGTAATACTACCACTGGCACTATCACCTTCGGTAATAAACAAGGTGGTATCATATCGCTTTTCTTGTTTCTCATCTTCATAATGAAAACGGCAATCGCGTAATTTTTTGTTGTGTAATGAAGCTTTTTTAGCACGTTCGTTGGCCAACTTTTTAATACCAGCCATATCCTTGCGCTCGCGTTCACTTTGCATAATACGTTTTAACAAGGCTTCAGCCACTGTTGGGTTTTTATGCAAGAAATCATCCAACGATTTTTTTAGGAAATCGGTAACAAAGTTTTTCATGGTTGGCCCATCGTGTGCCACGTTAGCCGATCCTAGTTTAGTTTTGGTTTGACTCTCAAACACGGGTTCTTGAACACGAACACTAACTGCCGCAACAATGCTGGCACGTATATCGGCCAAATCAAACTCTTTTTTATAAAACTCTCTTACTACTTTGGCAAATGCCTCACGAAAAGCCAATAAGTGTGTTCCACCTTGCGTAGTATGTTGTCCGTTTACAAAGCTGTAATACTCTTCACCATACTGATTTTCGTGGGTAATTGCTACTTCAATGTCTTCTCCTTTTAAGTGTATTATTGGATAACGGATGTTTTCTTCGTTGGTTTTACGTTTAAGCAAATCCAATAAACCATCTTTGCTATAAAACTTCTTATCGTTATAAATAATGGTTAGGCCACTATTTAAAAACGCGTAGTTCCAAAGCATATTTTCTATATACTCGGGTATATAATGGTAGTTTTTAAAAATGGTATCATCGGGTGTAAAATATACGGCTGTACCATTTGGCTCCAAACTTTCGGTTTGTTTATGTTCTTTAATTAACTCGCCTTTGCTAAACTCTGCTATTTTACTTTGGCCATCTCTAAATGCTTGTACTTTAAATTGGTTTGATAAGGCATTAACCGCCTTTGTTCCCACACCGTTTAATCCAACAGATTTTTGAAAAGCCTTGCTGTCGTACTTTCCACCGGTATTGATTTTACTTACCACATCAACCAACTTACCCAATGGTATGCCCCTGCCGTAATCACGAACAAACACTTTACCATCTTCAGAAACTTTAATGTCTACCGTTTTACCGTGACCCATGGTATGTTCATCGATACAATTATCGAGCACCTCTTTTAATAAAATGTAAATACCATCATCAGGCGAAGATCCATCACCTAACTTACCAATATACATACCCGGACGAAGGCGAATGTGTTCGCGCCAATCAAGCGAGCGTATACTGCTCTCATCATAAATTACTTTTTCTTTTTCTGCCATAACACTGCGCACTTAATCAAGGTTGTGAAATTACAGCAAACACGTGCGCAATAATCCACACTTTATTAAAAGTTGTGAGCAATTTATATTAAACTGTAAATCAGTGTACTTAGTAACTTATTGTATGTTTTTTTAGATGTTTTTTGTATTTGACTATTGTTTGACTTGTTGTACTTAATAGTTATGTGCTGGTAAGTCAGTGTATATCAAAGATTGTTTTTAGAAAGCTGATTTGAAGCGCAGCGGAAAAAATTGATGCTGTTGAAAACATAAACCGACCATCAATAAAGCAAATCACAATAAGGTTTATTCTCCCAAAACATCAACCACCAAAACACCCCAAGAAAACTCAAGCAATCTGTTACAGATTCTTTTCTGGTAATTCAATAAATCGTTGATGGTTTGTTTTACCAATTTAATGTGGCTTGGATTTATGCTACCTAGTTTTTGTTTAAGCCTGCTTTTGGCTAAACTGCG
>CANHBJ010000165.1 GCA_947459075.1 Bacteroidota bacterium | reverse complement strand
TTTACAACACTAATCTTAACATCTGAGCTACGGTTTAATTTAACAGGCACAGTAGTGTTTACGTCAAATGGATTTGGGAAGTTTTGATCTATTGAAAACAAGTCATTATTCTCATTTAAACCTACAACATTTCTATCGAAAATATCTTCAACAGGGATTTGGTAGTAAACAATATCATAAGGACCTACTTTATCTGCATTATTTGTTGCATCATAAAATCCTTGAGCCTTGGTGTTCATAAAAGTTAAATGAAGATTGGTTTTGCAATCTGCTGCAACGCTAGCAAATGTTTGCTCTTCATTTAATCCCATTGTTGCAGTAATATTAACAGGTGGTAACCAAGTTAAACCATTATTAATTGAGGCTGCAACATAGATATCGTAAAATGCTTGACCTTGTTGATCTAAGTCATTATCTGTTAAACCTTGGTAAACAACATACACGGTATCCCCGCTAGTTACTGAAGATGGTGCAGTAGCTAATTTACTTAAATTTCCATATCTGGTTCTGTCGTTAATTACTTCACCAATAGTTAATGTACTGTCAGCATCTGTTGCATCTTCAGGAGAGAATCCTGCTAAATTTAGTGAATCAGGGCGGCCTTCGTACCAATGTGCAATGGTATTTTGACCAGGGAAGTAGCTGTATGTGGTATTACCATTAGTTGTGTCGTTATCAAACATACGTCCGTAAGACCAAAAGCAATGTGCTTTTCCACTAGCGTCTAATGATACTGACATTGCACCATCAGTGCTATAAGGCGTATCCAATACCAATTGGCGGAAGTTAAAAGCAGCAACAGGGAATGAATCGATGATTGTTTTAGTCCATGTTCCACCGTTATCAGCAGATTTCCATAAAGCGATATCATCTGTTAAGCCACCCATTAAAATGGCAACGTTGTTTCCTTTTGCATCAATGGCATAATTATCACCACCACCTGCATAATAACGTGAGCTATCATAACCAGGTAAGGTTTTGTTAACTACATCCCAAACATTGGTACGTAGGTTTAATCGTGAATATACCTGAGGAGCGCGCACACCGTTTAGTGTTACACGACCAGGTTGTTGGCTTGAAGAATCAGTGAATGATGCGATAACAATCATGTAGTCGCCAGACACAGCCGTACGTGGCCAAAGTACACCAGGTAAAGTTTTGGTTGTATCTAAAGCACTTACACCTGTCCAAGTGTTTGATCCAATTGAACCATTGGTGTTATAGAGCATACCACCTGAGAACCCACTTGAATCAACTTTGTGTGATAAAATAATTTCTGTACCACTGATTGGGTCATAATCAAAGTTAGGGTATCCAGTTCTTCTGTTTTCAACTCTGTTTTTTGAAGGCGTACCCCATGCAGATCCATTAAAATGGTTGTAGCCAGTTCCACGAGCTCGGTAACCTGTTGCTGGCCCGTCTGTTGATGTTGTCCAAATTACAGATATTTTACCGTTAGGATAAGTAATAATTCGTCTGTATGTTGATGCATTGGTTGGACGGTCGAATTCAGTTTGACCAACAACAACCCAAGTTGAGTTTTTACCATAACCCTTGCCGGTTAAGCCAATTTTATTATTAGCTTGACGGTTAACAACCGGAGAAGCAGGTGTGTAATCACCCATTTGCTTACTGGTTGTTTTGGCTTGATTTCCCAAGTCGCCCGTTTGAGGCGCCTGAGCATTAACTGCAAAACTTGCAGCTAATAATCCTAGTAAGTAGATTTTTGTCATTGATGTATTTATATTTATTTAAGTTTAAATTTTCTTAAAAATCAAATGTATAAAAGTTTTTATTAATGTGTAAAGAAAAAGTTAACAACTTAAGAATTTGACAAAAAAACTAGTTAATAGGTTTTAAATGAATCTAATCTAAATATGCATTTTACTATTGCTACTTAGTTTTCAACATGTTTCTGAAAGTTTTTACTTATTCAGTAAATTAGCCCTCCAATTTCAGCTAAATATAAAATGTCTCAGTTTTCTCATTTACACGTTCATACCCAATTTTCATTGCTTGATGGTGCTGCCGATATAGGTAAACTATATAAAAAGGCCATTGATGATAAAATGCCGGGATTGGCTATTACCGACCATGGAAACATGTTTGGTGCGTTTAAGTTTGTGGCCGAGGCATATAAACATAAAGGTGCAGATGGCAAACCATTGGTAAAACCTATTGTGGGTTGCGAGTTTTATGTTGTTGCCGATCGCCATAAAAAATCATTTACCAAAGAAGATAAAGACAAACGTTTTCATCAATTATTGCTGGCTAAAAACGAAGAAGGTTACCGCAACCTAATTAAGTTATGTTCCTTAGGATACATGGAGGGGATGTACAGCAAATACCCACGTATTGATAAAGAACTTATTTTAAAATACCACAAAGGGTTGATTGCTACTACATGTTGTATAGGTGCAATGGTTCCAAAAGCAATTCTACGTAATGGTGAAGATGAGGGTGAAAAAGAATTTAAATGGTGGCTTGATTTATTTGGTGATGATTATTATGTAGAGCTTCAACGACATGATATACCTGAGCAAAATAAAGTAAATGAAGTGTTGTTGAAATTTGCTGCTAAACACAATGTTCCCGTAATTGCTTCAAACGATTCGCATTATGTTGACCAAGCTGATGCAAATGCACATGATATTTTACTTTGTATAAATACTGGTGAAAAGCAAAGTACACCTACCATGAAAGAGTTTAACGAAGATGAATCGTTTGCAAAAGGAAAACGTTTTGCCTTTGCTAATGATCAGTTTTACTTCAAAAAAACGGAGGAAATGGCGATGCTTTTTAGTGATATTCCGCAGGCCATTGATAATACCAATATGATTGTTGACAAGGTAGAGTTGTTGGATTTAAAACGCGATATCTTGTTGCCCAATTTTCCTATTCCTCCTGGTTTTGATAACCAAATGGATTATTTGGAACATACAACGTGGCTAGGTGCTAAAGAACGCTACAAGGAAATCACTCCTGAAATTGAGGAACGTTTAAAGTTTGAATTACACACCATTAGAACAATGGGTTTTGCTGGTTACTTTTTAATTGTATCCGATTTTATAAAAGCAGGAAGAGATATGGGGGTTTTTATTGGCCCCGGACGTGGTTCTGCAGCGGGCAGTGTGGTGGCATACTGTATAGGTATAACCAACATAGATCCGATAAAGTATCAGCTCCTTTTCGAACGTTTTTTAAATCCTGATCGTAAATCAATGCCCGATATTGATACCGATTTTGATGATGAAGGCAGGCAACGTGTTATAGATTATGTGGTTAATAAATATGGAAAAAATCAGGTAGCTCAAATTGTTACTTATGGCAGTATGGCTGCTAAAATGAGTATTAAAGATGTAGCTCGTGTGCTGGATTTGCCCCTACAAGAAAGTAACATGCTGGCTAAGTTAGTACCTGATAAACCAGGGATATCACTAGATCGTGTTATACATGCCCCTATTGATGGTGATAAAAGTTTAAAAGATAAAGAAGGCCTTCAAAGTGAAGATATAGAAAATGTAAAAAAACTTCGTGACTATCATCAAGGCAGCGATTTAAAAGCTACTGTTTTACGTGAAGCTTTAATTTTGGAAGGGTCTGTTCGCGGCACAGGAGTGCACGCAGCTGGTATCATCATTGCACCGCATGATCTAACCGATTTAATTCCAGTTGCGGTAGCTAAAGATTCAGATTTATTGCTTACCCAATATGATGGTAAAGTAATTGAAGATGCAGGTGTAATTAAGATGGATTTCTTGGGTTTAAAAAACTTAACCATCATTCGTGATACTTTGCAATTAATCAAACAAAATCATGGCATTGATTTGGATATTGATACCATACCGCTTGATGACAAAGCAACATTGGATTTATTCGCAAGAGGTGAAACCAATGGTACTTTTCAGTTTGAAAGTGCTGGTATGCAAAAGTACCTTAAAGAATTAAAGCCAGATCGATTCGAAGACTTGATTGCCATGAATGCCTTGTATCGCCCGGGCCCATTAGCATACATTCCTAACTTTATTAACCGTAAACATGGTAAAGAGGAAGTAGTGTATGATGTGGCTGATATGGAAGAGCACCTTAAAGATACCTATGGTATTACGGTGTATCAAGAACAGGTGATGTTGCTATCGCAAAAGTTGGCTAACTTTACCAAAGGTGATGCAGATGTGCTGCGTAAAGCCATGGGTAAGAAAGACCGTAAAACGCTTGATAAATTAAAGCCCCAATTTATTGAAGGGGCATCGGCAAAAGGACACGACCCAAAAGTATTAGAAAAAATTTGGACAGATTGGGAAGCATTTGCTTCCTACGCGTTTAATAAATCGCACTCTACCTGTTATGCTTTTGTGGCATTTCAAACGGGTTATTTAAAAGCTCATTACCCTGGTGAATACATGAGTGCACTGCTTACCAATAACCAAAGTAATATAGATAAGGTTACTTTTTTTATGGAGGAGTGCAAACGCATGGGCACAAACGTACTTGGGCCTGATGTAAATGAATCGCAAGTGAATTTTGCAGTAAACAAAAAAGGTGAAATACGCTTTGGTTTAGGTGCGATAAAAGGAGTTGGAGAAGCTGCTGTTATTGAATTGATTGCAGAGCGTGATGCCAATGGGCCTTTTACCTCTATATTCGATTTAACCAAACGTGTAAGTTCCCGTTTGGTAAGTAAAAAAACATTAGAAGGTTTAGCATTTGCGGGTGCATTTGATGGATTCCCTAATGTACATCGTGCTCAATATTTCCATCCTGAAGAAGGCGATGAGCCAAACTTACTTGAAAAGGCAATACGCTATGCCAATAATGCTGCTGCCAACGAAAATGCAAACCAACAATCTTTGTTTGGTGGATCCACAACTGTTACGTTGGCTGAGCCTGCTATTCCGGCATGTGAGCCTTGGGGTTTGATGAAAAAATTGCATAAAGAAAAAGAAGTAGTAGGTATGTATTTAAGTGGTCATCCATAGGATGATTATAAAATAGAATTTAAAAACTTTGTAAATACCAATATGGCCGACCTTGAAGATAAAAAAGGAGTGGAGATAAGTATTGCAGGGGTAGTGATTGATTGTTACGAAAAAACAAGTCAGAAAAATAACAAACCATATGGTGGTTTTACCATTGAAGATTATAGTGGGTCTACTAAAATAATGATGTGGAGCGAAGATTACCTTAAGTACAAACACTTTATTAGCATGGGGCAAATGTTGTTTTTAAAAGGTATGATGAAGCCACGATTTAACAGTGAAGACCAATTTGAATTTAAAGTAAACAGCATGACCTTATTGGCTGATGTACGCGAAAAAATGTTGACTTCTGTTTTGGTTAATATTAAAACGGAAAAGGTGCAACAACAGTTTGTGCAAGAGTTTTTTCAATTGCTCGACCACAGCAAAGGTAATGCCCTACTTAAGTTGAATATTATTGATGAAAAACAAAAGATAGTGGTATTGGCAGCCTCGCGCAGGTTTAAAATTAATTTTGATAACGATACCATGAAACGTTTTGATGAGTTGGAATTGGACTATAAAATTAATGCATA
>CANHBJ010000164.1 GCA_947459075.1 Bacteroidota bacterium | reverse complement strand
TTTCCAATAAATAAGCTTCCGACATTATAGAATGCCCCCAAAAAGTTTGACACTTTTCGGGGGCTTTTTTGTTTTATGACATTATTATTTAAATTGTTGTCGTAAATGTGTACTAATGTATAACCACACTAAAAAGATTAACCACCTTGCAAACACAAAAAACCGATACCACTTTACCCAAGGCATATTTAAATTACCTGATGTTTGATGAAGGCTTTAACATGTTACCCGATTTAAGTGGTGCAATACAAGTAGAGCAAGCAAACGCATGGCAAAACATGGATGTGCCACAGTTTGAAATACCCCAAAATGGGTATTTATACATATTTACAAGTAACCAAAGCCAAACCACAGTAAGTACAGATAATTTGTATTTGTACCATTGGCAAAGCCGTTTGTTAGAGGAGTTTAACTATTACCCATTTGGTTTAACCTTTGAGGTAACCCATGCTCAAAATTTACAAGGCAGCGATGTAAGGTACAACAGCCAAAGTATAGAACGAAACGAATTTACCGATAACACCAATGCCAAGTTTGGTTTAAATTGGTACGATTTTATGGCACGCAGTTACGATGTGCAACTAGGCCGCTGGATGCAACCCGACCCAATGATGCAACATGCCAGCCCATATTTGGCAATGGCCAATAACCCAACATCTTTTACCGATCCATTGGGGTTAACAGCCCAAGATCACATAGGAATTGATATAGCTACAGGGAGAGAAGTGGCAAGAGCTAAAAGTTCGGGCAAAGATGTTTATTACTCCGTTAGAGCAACAGGAAGAGATACATGGGAGTCTTTAGATATACTTGATAACTATATCCCTTTTGGTAAGTTAGCTTCAAGTTTAGGTTTTACCCCCGAAACGGATGATTACAGCAGAGCAGATAATTTACAAATTAACTACGCCCCAAATGTGGTTAACGATTACCGCATACGCGACCAACAGAATGCTGATAGGGCTAAGTTTAATAGTGTGGTGGAGAATGGGCAAAGGGGTTGGGGTGGTTTAAGTGGGACAGATAAAGCTGGATATGGATTGAATTCTTTTGGTTTTGCCAATGGTGCTAAAACTGAAATTATTGATTATGCCGTAAGGTCTGGAAGTAGCCAAGCTGGAATAAGAGCCGAATTACAAATATTGGGAAAAACAGGTACACGTTATTTAAGTTTAGTGAAAGATTTGAGCAAAAAAGCAGCTTGGGCCGGAGTTGTTGTTACTTCTATAGATGCAGGAGTTAAAGGGGAATGGCAAAACCATCATACTGCAGATGTTTTAATAGGTGTGGGTAGTCTATATTTATTAACTGGTCCAGTTGGTTGGGCTGTTGGTGGTGGATATTTTCTTTTAGATGTAGGAATAAAATACTCCACTGGTAAATCAATTACAGAAAATTTATTTGATAAACCTTAAACTTAAATAACGATGTACAATTTCATTTTCAATTTTTTCTATAGGTATCATAAGAAAGGCAAAAGTTTTGGGCCAAGGGGTACAGCAGCCATGGCGGTTGGCACTACTGTGTTTTTTCAATTCTTTATGATCTGGAACGGCATCAAATATTTAGCTGGAATTAATATTTTTCCTATAAAAGCATTTAGTCAGGACTACGTTACTAATAAACTTTATATGATACCATTTGCTGTAGGAGTAGCTTATTTATTTACTTTCTACTATACCCACAAGCGAGCAATGGCTATAGTTAATAAATACCCACAAGATTATAAAGTATTAACGCTAAAAAATGTTCTGTTGGTGTTACTGATAATGATAGTACCCTTACTGATAGGCATACAATTTTTACAACACAGTCATTAAAGCAAAAGCCCCAATTTTCCCCCTCCGCTACCGCGCGCTCCTGTCGCGTGTTATAAAGTAAAACAAACAACCTTACTAAGGTAATAACTTGGTAGGGTTTTAGTTTGTGTATTTGTTCAGTTTTAAAATTAAAGTTATTTTGGTTGTGTTAATGATAAGGAAATGTTTAACTATGATACAAAATACAACTTCAAACGCACGACAACCCGAGTGCTCGGATCGAGAACGGAGGATGGATTTTGTAAAACCACGCGAAGGGATTCGCGCGGTAGCGGGGGGGGGCTACTGGTGGTAAAATTATTAGCAAAGCAGCTAAAACGGGCACGAACGTTGTATATCAGGGAATTGATAAGGCAACCGGAGCCGTTAAGTATGTCGGTATCACTCAACGAGCACCAGCAGTTAGGTTTGGAGAGCATTTAAATTCGGGGACTGCAAAATCACTTTTAAGATACGAGGTTGTACCAGGCGCAACTAATATGAGCCGAATAGATGCTCGCATCATGGAGCAGACATTAATCAATCAACATGGGTTAAACAATTTGTTGAATATAAGAAACTCAATTGCACCTAAGAATTGGGGGAAATACGGTATTAAATAATAAAATTATGGCAAGAGCAAACACGAAAATAGGCGATGTCTTTTCTGTTAAGACAAATGATAGTAACAAGAAATACTTTCAGTTAATAGCGTTCGATTTAACGCAATTAAATAGTGATGTAATCAGGGCTTTTAAGCAAGTATATCCAATTAATAGTAGCCCTGATTTATCAGAAATTATAAATGGCGAAGTAGAATTTTATGCTCACTGCATAACTAAATTGGGTATCAAAATGGGTTATTGGGAAAAGGTCGGCAATTTGTCTGAAGTAGGGCAAACAGACCATATTTTATTTAGAAGTAGTGGCGACTATGGTAATCCCCAAATAAAAATATCTCAAAATTGGTGGGTCTGGAAAATCAATCAAGAGCAAAAACAGGTAGGAAGGTTAACAGGTGAAAACCAGAAGGCAGAAATAGGAGTTATTATGGATGGCGAAAGTATTGTACACCGAATGAAAACAGGAGAGTATGATGGGTTTTATCCAAATTACTAATAAATGGCAAGTGCACCGATCCATTGGGTTTAACTGATGGAACTATTTATTGGGATGCCCCTTCTGTTATAGTAAGAGGTGAAGCTCCTTGGTGGTTTGGAACATATAAAAGCGCAGCACATGGTAAAGCAGCCATGCAAGATCAAATGTTTGAGCATGAGTTCTTTAATTCGGTGATGCCGATTGACGACTATAGCTGGTCGGTTAGAATTAACTACGCCCCCAATGTGGTTAACCATTACCGCAAACTTGATGAACAGAATGCTGATAGGGCTAAGTTTAATAGTGTGGTGAATAGTGGATTAAATAAATGGGATTATGTTTCTAACGCAACAGGAGCATTATCAGCATATCCTACCATAAAATCAACTTGGCGTTATAACAGTAATGGAGGAGATGTAAGATGGACAGGTAAGAATGGTAACTACTATGTCAAATCACAAATAAAAATGAATGGTGGTTATGCTAAGAGTATTAATTATGCACAAAATGCCTCAAAAAATTTATCTCGAGTTGGAAATGGGTTGACAATTCTGAGTGTAGGTACATCGATTATTTCTGCTGGTGTTGCTATTAAAAATGGTACGGATAATACCTCTACATGGGTTGGTTTAGGGGTTGGAATTGGTGGTGCTGCATTAACAGTAATTGGTTCACCTGTTATTGTAACAAGCGCAGCTATAATTGGAGCTGCTTGGGGATTAAGTCAATTGCTCTATGGAGATGAAATTAATGGCTCAATTGATTCAAATTTTGGATACAGGTAATGTAATTATGAAGAACACATTTAAAATATTATCGTATTCAAAAACAAGAATTACTTTGCTCATGCTCTTTTCATTTGGGTCTATATTATTGCTTACAGTTTTAGGAGGTAAAATATCGGGAGAAATGGGTTTGAGTATTGGTGGTTGTCTAGGTATTTTTTTGAGTCTAGTAAATACTTTTATTACCCCTAGATATATAGCAAAATCAGAATTAGAGATTTATTGCGATACTACTTCGGTAGAAATAACTTGTATCAAGCCTAGCTTTGGGAGTAAAATCGATAAAATAATTTCAATAAAGTATGATGATTTGAAATCATACAAGTTTGAAGCAACTAACTATTTCAGTACATTTAAACTTGTTTTAAAGGATGGGACTACCCATAAATTTCATAGATGGTATAATGATAACAATGATCAGTTTGATGACTTTTATGCATTTTTTAAAAAGAATATTAAAATTAACAACCATAAAAACAGCTCTTCAGAGACTATAAAAAGGCAAAAGTCGATATTAGAGAATCGCCTTTTTTTAATTGTAGTAGCCATTATTTTGGCTTTGATGATTTTGACGACAATTGTATTGTTATTTACACGAGGTATTCAAAATAAATCAGGATTTGTTTTTATATTTATCTTTTTATCGCCTGTAATTTGGTTGGTTTTTCAGGTTATCAATAGGTTAAATAAGCAACAATAAGAAAAGCATTCTTGAAGTTGGTTAAATATGGTTATACAAGTTTTGAGAAAAGAATGATGGCTACTTTTGCACGCCAAGTTATGGGCTCAAATAATTATGATGGAAGTGACAATGGTAATTCTAAACAAATTAACTACGCCCCAAATGTGGTTAACGATTACCGCATACGCGACCAACAAAATGCTGATAGGGCTAAGTTTAATAGTGTAATAGAGTTTTCTAAATATGACAAAGCAGCTTACTCAACGGGGGCTATTGGAGCTACCAAAGGAGCACTGGAGCATTCATTGAAATATACAGTAAAACAGTATTCAAAAATGAATGGTATAAAAGGTCAATTGGAAGTTTTGGGTAAAAGCGGAACTAAAACGCTAAATTTTGTTAAAGTAGGAGGCAAAGCACTCGGAAGTGTTGGAGTTCTATTAACCGCACTTGACGCTAACGAAAATGGTCTCAAGCCTCATCATTATGCGGATATAGGTATCGGAATTGTAACAACTTTTATATGGACGTCACCTATTGGTTGGGCGGTTGGAACAACTTATTTTTTAGCTGATATGACAGTTAAAGCATCAACAGGTAGCAGTATTACTGAACATTTTCTTGACCCTAAAACCAAATAGCTGATGTATAATTTTGTATTTGCATGGATGTATAGATACCACCAAAAAGGTGGGGATACCATTTATAAGCATGTGGCCTCCTATTCTGTGGCCGTTGTTGCTTGTATTCATTTCTTGTTTTTGATTAATTTACTTGAACTATTACTTGAAATAAATATAGAACTTTACAGTCAAAAAGGCTTGTTGGGGAACAAGTTTATTTTAGCATTATTTCTAATTGGCTATTTAGTAGCAATTGATTTGTTGTATTATACTAGAAAAAGAACGAATAAGATTTTGATTAAATACTCGCCTGATTTTAAATTACATTCGATAAAAAATTACGTTAAATGGTTTGTTATATTTTTTGTGCCTTTAGTGCTATGGTTTTGGATGATCAGTTAAAGTAACCATTAGACCTGTTTTCCCCGCTGCCGCGCGACTCCTGTCCCCCGCTGCCGCGCGACTCCTGTCGCGTGGTATAGGTAATTAACCAAGTTTAAGTTGTTTCAAAAAACTCAATAACAAATTAGAAGAGTTGTTTTTTGAATAGTTTTTTTCAAAATTAAAT
>CANHBJ010000163.1 GCA_947459075.1 Bacteroidota bacterium | reverse complement strand
TAATCCATTGTTATAATGATTAATTACTTCTTCTAACGTTTTTATACTGCCATCACTCATGTATGGTGGCGTGATGGCAACATTTCTTAAAGTGGCTACTTTAAATTTGCCTTTATCATTTATGTTTCCTGTAACACCTTGTCTTCCAATATCTATTATTTCTGCATCTGTTTTTGTGCCATTGTTCATGTACCGATTGTTCGAAAAATTTGGTCCCGAGTGACAATGTGCGCAATCAGCTCCTGATAATTCAGGGAAACTTGGATTATATTCAGCAAAAAATAGTTGTCTTCCACGCTCTTCTGCACTGTCTAAAATAATTTCACCTCTTTTATATCTGTCAAATTTGGTATCGTTTGATACAATGCTGTTCATGAACTGTTCTAAAGCTAATGCAATTTTATTAGCTGTTATTTCTTCGCTGCCAAATGCACGGAGAAACTGATCGCGATAAGTTTTACTGGCCGATAATTTACTAATAACGTTTTCAATTGTTTCATCCATTTCTAATTCGTCTTGAATAGGCATTAAAGCTTGTTGCCGTAATAAACTTGCCCTGCCATCCCAAAAAAATCCACCTGTATTCCAAGCCATATTTACAGCACTCATTGAGTTACGTTTACCTAACAACCCGTGAATACCTAAAGAGAATTTTGCGGTGTCAGTAAATGCAAATTCTTGTTGATGGCACGAACCGCAAGATTGTGTGCTATTACCTGATAACTTTTTCTCATAAAATAACATGCGTCCTAATTGCACACCCTGGATGGTTAATAAATTATCATCAGAAATTAGCGGTGCGGGAAACCCTACATGGTTTAATGCATATGGCGTTGTATCGTATAAAACTGGTTTGGCATCAGTTGGTTGTTCTGATTCATTTTTTTTACATGCAACTAATAAAAAAATTACTGCAATAATGTATGTTATAAAGGTTGTGTATTTCATTTTAGTTGTTCTTAAAAAACTCATTGTTAATGAACGATTCGTCTGTTAGTGTTTTTAAAAAGGTTACCAAATCATTCATTTCATTATCTGTTAAACCTAAGGGTTTAATTAGGGTGTTTTTGTTTATATGATTATTTCCACCTGAGTTATAATGAGACACCACATCATATAAAGTTGCTTTACTTCCATCATGCATGTAAGGTGCTGTTTTTTCTATATTACGCAGCGTAGGCACTTTAAATCTTGCTTTATCTGTATATAGTTTTGTTACACGGGCTCTACCTTCATCATTGTATTCCATGCTTAGTCCGTTATTTTCGAAAGCGTAATTTGTAAAGTTAAATCCAGCATGACAAGTATTACAATTTGTTCGTGTGCTTGTAAATAAATTAAAACCGCGTAACTCTTGTGCTGTTAAAGTGGTTTCTTGCCTGGTGTATTTATCATATTTGCTATTTCCACTTATCAAGGTGCGTTCAAAGTTGGCTAATGCACGCGTAATCACATAATAGTCTAGTTCTCGGTTGTAAGCCTCTTTGCTCATGCTTTGATATGTTATGTTATTGGCCAATCTTTTTGCAATTTCTACAATATTAAAATCAAACTCAACATGCTCTTGAATGGGTACAAGTACTTGCATTTCTAATGTTTGGTTACCACCATCAAAATTAAAGTATGGTTGATAAGCTACGTTTACTAATGTAGGCGCATTTCTAAAACCAACCGCCCCATCAACACCTAAACTAAATGCTTGGTTATCTGCCATGGCAAATTGGGTTTGATGGCATGAGCCGCAATTGATTGTTTGGTTGCGGGATAAGGCATTTTCGTAAAATAATTTCTTTCCAAGTTTCCACCTGCTATAGTTATATGCATTATCTTCGGGGTATTTTATTGAAGGGAAATTTGATGGTGGTGAAAAACTTGGTACATATGCAACCTCTTCCTTTTTTTCGCATGATAAAAGGAAGAGTAGGGTAAAAGAAAATAATATGAAAAGATGTGTTTTCAAAAGTGTTACTGCACTACTAATTTTTGTGCACCAATAAATGTATTGTTATAATACACTTGTACAAAATAAATCCCTTTGTTTTTAATGTTAAAATTATGGGTTGATTTAGCATTAAATTGTTCTTCAAAACAAATTTTACCCGTGATATTGGTTATTATAATTTTATTATAATTAGTTTGATTTGAAACGTTTAAATCAAATGTACCATTTGATGGATTTGGTGAAATTCCTATGTCAAATGTTGGTTTAGTTTCGTTAATACCTGTTAGAATAGTTCCAGGTTTAAACACCAAGTCTCTAAAATTAGTTAATAATTTCTGTGCTTCATCTGTTTCACCATGCGAAACCAAATTTTGTGTTACATTAATGTCTTTTATAGCTTTGGTATAATCTGCGTCAACTGCTATAATCCATTTGCCGTTTCTTTCAGTAGCTGTTTTATTTATTGATGTAGAAAAATAGTTTATGTTGCCCAAAGAATGTATTTCATAAGTGCTTATCATACCAATGCCAGCAACTCCTTCCATGGCTGCAAAACGATATCCTGATGCCCAGCCCCAGTGCATGGATGGTGACTTAGGAGCAAGTGGATGAGAGGCTGGCCATAAACTTGGATCGGCATTGTTATTTGGGGTATCTACTCCAATACTAAATTGTATACCCTCTATGTTAGTTACATTAAATGTTCCAAGTTCAATATCAGTATTTGCTCCTGCATTAACTAAATCATAAACGTTATTAACTGTAGTTGTTAAACCACCATCGTGTTTTATTATTATTTTAGATAGGTAATACTCCATACGGGTTACATTAAACTCGTTACCTAAATTATTAACTGATTTTTTGTTAAAGGCAAATGGTGTCGTATCTAAAAAATGATTGATGCGTAATACGATATTTTTTTGTGCAATTGCTTGTGTAAAAGAAGCCAATACTCCTGCTATTAGTAATAGTTTTTTCATTGTTCTGTTATTGAAAGTTAATAATGAATATCCTAAATGTTAAAGGATATGTTAAGTGATGATGATTTAGTATAAGTAACATCATACCAAGATGCCTTAAAAACGGTAGATTAAAGCATGCAGAAACTAAGCAGATACTATATAAGTAAAGTACAATGACAAACGTAAAGTGGATGTTTTAAGTTATCAGGAGGAGGTAAACACAACTCTTGAATAATGTGTATTTTTGATAACCAAACACTTTTGTGAGTATAACTTTGCAGAGGAATTAAAGCAGTCGAAATAGGGGCAATTAAATAAAAATTATTGCTCGTGTTTAGTTGTTTGTTATTTAATTTTATAAAAGCAACTTTATCTTTACAACAATCTGTTTTCATTTTTTTACTACCACAAGCACAATTATGCTCTTGGTCTTCAAAATTTACAGATACCCATGTAATGCGGCTACCACAATAATGTGCCGATACGGTAATTCCGATAGCTGGAACTAAGTATAGAAACAAAATTAATAATAGGGCAATTTTTTTCATCTTGCAGTTTGAAATACAAGCGAATATACAAGAATTATTAAAATAATAAGTTGCTTAATTGTTGAATACAAGAAGCTGATTTAAAACTATCGATTTTTTTAAAACACCTTGCTTGCAATGGCCTTAGTGGCCTCGCTTAATCCCATGGTATAATAATGCAATACTGGAACACCAGCAGCTTTCAATTCCTTCGATTGTTGAATAGCCCACTCAATACCCACTTGTTTAACTGCTTTATCGTCTTTGCAATTTTCAACAGCACTAACCAAATCTTCGGGCAAATCAATATGAAAAATTTTAGGCAAGGCCACCAGCTGTTTTTTACTGGCCATAGGTTTTAACCCTGGAATGATAGGCACGTTAATACCCATTTCACGACATTTTTCTACAAAAGAGAAGAACTTCTTATTGTCAAAAAACATTTGAGTTACAATGTAATCAGCACCAGCATCCACTTTTTGTTTCAACCATTTTAAATCGCTGCTCATGTTTGGTGCCTCAAAATGTTTTTCAGGATAACCGCTAACGCCAATACAAAAATTAGTAGGGGTAGCATTTTCTAATTCTTCATCCATGTACCTGCCTTGGTTCATGTTTACCAATTGGTTTACCAACTCCAAACTGTCTTTATTTCCATCAGGTTCAGGAACAAAGTTTGCTTCGTTTTTTACGCTATCACCACGCAAAGCCAATACATTTTGTATGCCCAAAAAGTTTAAGTCAATTAAGGCGTTCTCTGTTTCCTCTTTGCTAAACCCTCCACATATTAAATGTGGTACTGCTTGTACTTTATAACGATTCATTAAAGCGGCACAAATAGCAACCGTACCTGGGCGCTTACGGGTGTATACTTTATCAAAACCACCATCTTTCCGCTTGCGTAAAATAAACTCCTCACGATGATAAGTTACATCAATAAAAGCAGGTTTAAATTCCATTAAAGGATCTATGCCATTATACAAATTGTTAATGTCTTTACCTTTTAAAGGGGGTAATATTTCAATAGAAAATAAGGTCTCCTTAGCTTCTTTAATGATATCGGTTAGTTTCATGTGTTGTTTAACTCTAGCAGCAAATGTATAAGATTGAACCTAATAACATAAACAAAACCCCGTTATTTTTGATTTTAAACTCAGTAATTTTTGTATTTAGAAGGTAATCTTTAGCATCTTCCTTATACCATATCAAGGTTTGCAAAATACGGCTCAACCGTGCATGCTGCGGTTGGTAAAGTGTCATAAAGCGTTCCTGTTTGTTTAAGTTAAGGTTACTCAAGTGCAAAGTGGTTGTTCTGTCAGTAGGTTGTTTAAGTAACTAAAAAAGTTTCAGCTTGGGATGGCGATTTTTGTAATATATTGATAGTTAGCATGTAAAAATTAAACTTTAGATTTATACCTATGCTTGTAAACACCTTGTTAACTGCCAATCTGCCCATTGTAAAGGACTTGGCGTTATTTATGTAAAAAAGCCACTAATGCACGGTAAATTTTATTATTTTTACCGCCCTTATTTTAAAATAGAAAAACACCAAAAGATGATAGGATCTATATTTAATACCATTGCTAAAGTATTTGGAAGCAAGTCGGAAAGAGACTTAAAAACCATTTACCCTATTGTTACAGAAATAAATCAGGTATACGAAAAGTTACGCAATATCAGCAATGATGAATTGCGTGGTAAAACAGCCGATTTTAAAATTACCATTGCTGATCATTTGAAGGATATAGATACCGAAATAGTTGAACTAACTCATGCTGCAGAAGCAGAAAAGGATTTGTATACCAAAGAGGATTTGTTTAGAAATGTTGACAAGCTAAAAAAACAACGTGATGAACAATTAGAAGTTGTACTAAACCAAATTTTACCAGAGGCATTTGCAGTAGTTAAAGAAACAGCACGAAGGTTATCCGAAGATAAAGAGTTAACCGTAACGGCAACTGATTTTGATAAAACATTGGCCACACACAAGCGTATAAAAAAACCAGTACGCATTGAAGGCGATAAAGCCATTTGGAGCAATACATGGGAAGCAGCGGGCAGCACAGTAACCTGGAACATGGTTCATTACGATGTGCAGTTAATTGGTGGTATTGTTTTGCACCAAGGT
>CANHBJ010000162.1 GCA_947459075.1 Bacteroidota bacterium | reverse complement strand
TTGGTTAGGAACGATTCCGGATCTTCATTTTCTTCATCCACCGATTTAGCTTTTACTTCATACAAGTGAAGTGTGTTATTTTCTTTTACTACAATATCAGCTCTAATAAATAGGTTTTGAAATTTAAAGGCAGCCTCGGCAATAACTACCTTACCTGGCATAGCTAATCTGCGTTGTGTTTCAGCAAGTGCTGCATCATAGTTGAGCGTGTTGATAGTGATATCATCAGCCACAGGATCATTTGTAAAATAATACTTGGCCAGTTCGCCCACCTGAAAGCCACCTTTGGCCAATGCTTCCAAAAAAGGATTTTCCAGTTGTGTATCGGCATATTCATCCTTTTTTTTGGTATAATACAATTTTGTCATGCACTCCAGTGCTTCCTTAAATCGTGATTTGGTTAAATATCTGCTCATTATTATCAAAACTAATAAATTGGTATAAAAAATTAAGAACTAGTTTAACCTGAAACCATTGATGGTTTTCAGCGCATTCGATTGTTGTAGCACAAACTCCTGTTCGCATAATGGTATGATGCATGCATTAATATCCGTTGCCGGCTCTAAAATTTTCCTCATGGCCAGTTTACGTTTAATGTTAGAAATCTGACCACCGGTAAGTGGATATTGCTCAGCAATTGCGGTTAATACGCTATTTTCCAATTCAGGAAATTGGTTATGAATGATGTTGATACGCGTAGCAGTTTCTGGGTGTTTAAGTTCCGTTTTAATCAAAAATCTGCGATCGAATGCCGAATCAAATGTTGGTTCGTTTACCGTTGCAAACAAAATACCATTAAAATTTTCGAGCTTCTCCAATAACAAAGTTGTCATGGTATTGAGCATTTCGCCAACAGCGTTCGTATCCCCCGTTATGCGGTTTTTTAATAAACCATCAGCCTCATTTAATAATAGTATTGGGTGTTTTTCATTTATCGTTAATAGGTACTTGTACTCTTCAAATACCTCTACGAGGTTTTTTTCAGATTCGCCTACAAAGGCTTCTTTTATGGTTTCTACATCAACTTTATAAACTACTCGGCCTGTTTTTTCAGCAATATCGAGTACTGTACTGGTTTTTCCTGTACCTGGTTTCCCATAAAGAAGTACTGTAATGGCTGGTGATAATTGTTGTTTCGTTAACTCGTTTATAACAGTTTGGTATTGTTTCTCATCCAGTATTTTACATAAACGATCAATCTCTTCTTGCTCAAGTGTATTGTAAAATAGGTTTTGTTTAACAATGTTGTTTGGTGCAATTAGTCCTCCTCTTTTTAATGGTTTTTGTACACCCTTATTACGATGAAATTCACTGTAATAGTTTAAAAAATCTTCACTTATCGTCATCTCTGTTAACGACTTAAACATATTGTTTTTGTTGGTTATAAGTTTATGGGTTATTAATTTAGATTTCCCCTCCATAATAGACATGTTCAATTCCATGCGTGACCTTAATGAAATATTTAATGAACGTGTTATTCTTTCAATATCAATAGAATTCTTACCGTCAAGTAATTGTTGATACAATCCAACGATAAGTATCATTAACTCCATATTATTCAATTTGAATCTTTTAAGTTTTTTAACTTGTTTGATTGAATCATATTCATCTATAATTTGCTTAATCTCATCTACAAGTGCATCAAAATAGAAGTATTCGCCATCGGCAATATCTATAAGCTGATGACATGCATCAAGGAATGCAAGTGAATTCCTTTCTATTCCTTGGCTTTTATTTGAATAACTGGTATTACTTAGTAAACATCGATAAGCTTTGTTTGATAATTTGTACCCATCATTTGAACTAAAATCACTATAGCTTTTTAATAGTATACCATTAACGCATAATTTATTTAGACGTGAGGTTAATGAAAGTGCATCATGTAAATCAACTCTAATCCACTCCAATACATCACTTCGATTAATTGATTTATTTTTTATGATTTTTGCCGATATGAACGGTGTTAACAAAAGGGCATCAAGTAATTCAACGGAAAAGAATGTCCCGACTAATTCAAGGTTGCTAATGATTTTTTCATCATTAAGCACTTGCAATCCCTTTCTCTCACAACTTTTATTTAACTCCTGAACTGCAATACATACACGGTTTGCAAGCGGTTGAATCTCGCTGTTCATTATAGTCTTGTTAGATTTCAATCTTTTGTTTGACATATTCTTTATTCGGTTAAAATTATTCTTAATTATTATTTGTATATTTTTAAATAATAAGTAATATTGTGCAAGAAATTACAGTAAATACAAAAGCAAATAAAAGTAGTTTTGCGCAAAACTACAAATTATATTTTTAAATAAACTTATTATGTTATTATTACTACTTGATTTTCAGCTATCTGACCTTAATGAAATTTTTATTGAAAGGCAACAAGTTGAAAAAAAAGCTGCTGAATTTTTCACAGAATCTACTCAATATAGCTTAGATGACTTATTTGAACTTAGGTATGGGGCACTTGAATTGCGTTATAAAGATTACGTGCTATTGGATGGAGGAACTAAAAAGCGAGTTGTTTTTATTAGGCCGGGAATGATAGATGAGATCAACAATAAAATTATTCCACCCAGTAATTCTAAAAAAGATCTCAAGCCACCAAAAAAATCCGATGAATCGCCTAAGTTGTTAGAGGTCCCCGAAAAGTATTACTTAACTAAAGATTCGATTTTAATTAATACCAGAGGTGTGCCAAGGTATATAGATACAAGCGGATTAAGTTGGGGTGAAGAGGAGCATATACACGGATATGTGGCTTCAAATCATTTCATCACGTTAAACTACAAAACCAACATATTAAAAAAACTTGGCATCAAACCTGATTACATCTCTAAAATTCTTCGTTTTAAGTTAATGCATGATTTAGGAAAATCTTATCAAGAAAGTATAGATACTCATGCAAAAACTCAGGCTGAAAACGATGCGCTTAAAAGAAGATCTATTTCGAGTATTGTTCCTGCACGTAGTATAGATATGCTTAGGACAATTAAAATTGCTTTGCCTGATAGTGTAGAAAAGCAAGAAGCTTTTATTAGTTTAATAGAGAAAATTGATAATGTAAAAAGACAGGTAGAAAACTATGTAAACTTATGGTGCGACACCTTAACTAAAAATTAAAAGAATGATGAGTAAGATAAATTTTGAATCGATTTTACATAATGAGTTGTTTTCTGAAGAGGTTATTTTAAAACTAAAAACTCAGAAATTGCATGTAATTGTGCTTGCTGTGGCGGAGGATTCGCTATGCGCAAAATACCTTAATCAATATTTAAAAATGGGAATGCACGAGCTTTCAAGGTATTGTGATGCGGTTAATGAAAATGTAGATCCAGGCTGTTTATATCCCAAATTTACATTCACACTTTTTCCAACCAAAGAGCATAAGTTGGATGTAAAAAAATGTGTTATTGAAATGATGAAAGCCCAAGAAAACTATTTTAAAACTCCTGAAATGTTATTGGCTTTTGATGAAACTGCAGCTGATTTTTTATTAGAGGTAAAACAAATACTAGAAAGCGAACTAAAGCAAACAAGTGATAACTTAAGTTTAAAAACAGTTTATTACCCAAAATACAAATAGCTTGTATTGGTTTAAGTTGTAATGATAGAACATAATATAACCATTAATTTTTTTGGATTAAGCTACAGAATACACTCCGTTTTTAATGATGGTGATGTACTACATCATTTGAGGCAGGCAGCTCTAAAAATGTTCTGTCCGCTTGAACGTGCAATACTTGATCCTGAGTTTTTTGATTATTACGGAGATGAAAAAATTAGTCACATCTCTTTTCTCAGCCATCAGTATGTTTTTGGTTTGGTTAACGATGAGAGTAGTTTTGTAGAGATAAAGGTAAATGGCTTACGTAAACGCAAGGTGTTTTTAAAAGAAATAATAGATCAAGAAACTTTATTTCCGGTTTACCATGTTAATACAGCAAACCCAATTTATTATGGTGATTTTTGTTTGCGCGTTGTGAAGGAAGAAATGGGGCGTTGTGCTTCATTTAACTTTAAAATTAATCAACCGTTTAGTTTCGAAAAGTTAAATTTTAACTTTATTAAAATAGAAGATAAAGATACTACTATAAGCATATTAGAAAGTTTGAGTTACAGCAATGCAAAGCTAAAATCAAATAAATGCGAAACCTTGGTAAGATCAAGTTATGCTGTTGTTTACTAAAATGATAATTAATTTTGATTGATTGGTGTAATATCTACGTAGTAACAACAAGTATCGCAGGAGCATAAGCTATCCCTTTCTTTAAGCCTGTAAAAAACCCGTTCCTCCATTTTTCTGAATGTCCAAATATTATTTTTATCGATGTTTCCGCAACAACCCATACTGGTAATTTTTATGTTACCGGTAAACGTAAATGAGTCGGGGAAGATATTAGTTAAATAACCATTAATGCGCATAGATGCACTGCTATCATTACTCCAAGTTTCACCATTCATGAGTAATGAGTCGTTGGTTTTTATAACAGTTATATGACCTGGGACATCTGATATGAATTGAACATTGAGTTTATGATTCCCGATAATCTGTTGTTCCGGATTTTGATTTTTAATACAAGCGCTTAGGAGTATTACAAAAATTAAGGAGGCGGTTGTTGATTTGATGTTCATGATGCTTTTATTGAAAAGTAAAACTATGCAGAATAAGTTAAATTTCGGATACTTATTTCAAACGATTAAATTCAGGGTCTATTTTTGATAGGTGCGCATACAAACGTTCGTAGTAGCCTTCTTCATATAACATTCTGCTATTATCATATCCACAGTGCGGACAAAAAGGTTGAAATATATAATGTACACTGCCGTCATTCTGACATTGGTATTGGTATACATTCAGTTTGACTTTCGTAAAGTGTGAATTTGTGTCCATAATTTTTTTATTCTATTGACCTCGAAATTAACATTATTAGAATGATTATATCAAATGTTATTACTTCAAAATGTCCTTTTATAACATTGCTAGGTTACCAAACACTGATTTTGATAAAAATGGTTGCATAGGTTAGTTATTTATTAATTTCTCCAAGTCAATTTGTTCAAGATTCCAGTAGGCACTTGGTTTTATATCAAACGAATAACAAAGTTGTTCAAGCCTATTGTTGGTTATACTAAACTTAAGACAGCACTCATAAAAATCGTATTCGCTTTTGGCACCTTTTATTTTAATCTTGCCCATGATAAATGCGTAGCCATTTATGAGCAAAGTTTGTTCTATTAAAAAAATTGTTCCGGTTTCATCTGTTTCATCGGAGATGATATTATTATAAGTTTTAACTTGATGTTCTATACTTATTTCGGCTAAACCTTTACCTACAGGATTATTAAACATCATATCGAAATCCCTGTAGTGTTTTTGCATGATTAAATGAACTTCCATGCTTAAATTAGGGCGATTAGATTTTACAATCATTGTATAATAATATTTATTTTGATAATATTTGTAACGAACCGTTTTGTTGTATTGAATGCGTAAATTACCTTTAACAGATATCCCTCCGTTGCTGTGTGACTCGTAGCCCTCTATTTTCCCAAAATTATTTTCCCAATATGGTA
>CANHBJ010000161.1 GCA_947459075.1 Bacteroidota bacterium | reverse complement strand
ATATTTTGTGTTTAGTGCATTTAATTAACATGACTGAAGTTATTTACAAGTTTTATAATCCTTTTTAAAATTTTCAGAGGCTTTGTAAATAAAATCACATTTGCAACCTTTTCGCTTCCTTACTAGCGCCGACCAACGTAGCCCGCGAAACGGTATTGCATATAACGTTTTGCGTGTAGGCGCATACCCAGAGGGTTGCGCTTACACGCTGTTAGGGTTAGTTTATTCTGAATTCAATTTCTGATAAATTATTTGCTAGTTCTAAAATGACTTTTTTATCTATTAAATCATGTATCCATTTTTTTGGAATATTATGGAAACCGTAAAATAAGGCAGATACTCCACCTGTAACTGCGCTAGTAGTATCAGTGTCTCCTCCCAATTTAATTGCCATTTTTACAGAGTCAGCGAATGATTTAGAATTTAAAAGACACCAAATACATGATTCAAGTGTTTCCACAACAAATCCTCCACTTTTAATTTCTGATTCACTTATTTTCAGAATATCACCATTAAGAATTCTATTGAAAAAGAAAATATTATTTGATTCGAAATAGCATTTAAAATTATCATTAAATTCCTTATTAGTTTGGTGATAAATATGTTCTAATGAAAAGTCATAATCTCTTTCATGAGACTCAATTATTTTTATAGCTAAAATTAAATAATAAAGACACGCAATTATAGAAATTTCGTGAGAATGAGTTATAGCTGATACATTTCTAACTATTTTTATTCTGTAATCATTATTTGCTGAATATAAATAAATGGCAAGAGGAAGAATTCTCATTAGCGAGCCGTTTCCATTATCTGAAATATCTTTTCCACCTTGAAGACGAAATTCAAGCGAATCTTTATATTTTGAAATTGCATTTCTCGTTGTGTTTCCAACATCAAAAACTTGCTTTTTTACAGCCCATTTACCATTATATAGCCATTCGACAAAGTTATTTGCACTATTAGAAACTAACTTTTCATGTTCGTTTAAATTCAGTTTAATGTCATATAAAGCTTCTGCTAAACATAATGTTAATGCTGTATCATCAGAATGAGTTCCTTTTGCTCTATTGTGTGTCCCTAATCCGGATAAATTTGATAAATCTATATTACTGAGTGATTCTCGCTTTTTGAATTCATATGGGACACCATGAGCATCAGATACAGCTACTCCAATAAGTATGGCTTTCCAGTAATTAATATCTATTAGATTATTTTTAAACGAAAAAGTCTGTATTTCTTGTTCAAAATTTTCTTGGTCTCCAAAGAGAATTGATTTTAGATCATTTTTTAAGGAAGTAGAGAGAATGACATTCTCAATAAGTTCTACAAACAATTCTTTATTGCCCCAATTATAATAATAGAATTTCGAAATCTTGCAGCCATTCTGAAATTTAGTTATTTTAAATTTTCCAAGAAAACAATTTGCTCGCTCGAAGTAGAACCAATCATTATAGAAAAATAAATTATGCCAATGATCTCCATCATGGGTACAAGTTCCACCTATTTCCAATAACTTTAAAACATCCTCACTAATTATAATTGATAATTTTTCACATTTCAATTGTTCTCTGTGACACAAATTCTCATATTGTTTGGATTTTTCTATACTATATTCTAGCCACTTTTTTTTAAGTTCCTCTTTTTGTAAAAGATTAGACTGTGTTTCTCTGTTATTTAATTTCAGAAAGAATTCTCGTAATCTATTATACATAAGTATCTATTAAATTAACCCTAACGGTTTGCAGATTTGCGATGGGCGGGCTTTTTACCACAAATGTTGATACGGAGAACTGAACTTTCGGCTACCACAAAACTGTCTGCGGAGCACGAAACCCCGCCTATTGCAAATGTGCTGTTAGCGGTAGGTTTTCTTTTCTGTCGTTGCGTTGCGATTGTTTTCAAATGCAGTTGTGCCAAGTCGTTGTGTCTTTAGAGCCTCTAACAATTCTAAATTGTCCGTTTCCGTTAAATGCTACAATGAGATAATTTCCTCTTTGCCAAAATCCTTTTGCTTTTGCAAGAACATTGTTCCAGTTCTTGTTAAGTAGCGGTTGGTGGTCAGTTGGATTTGGATGTCCTGGCGAACTAAACTCTTGTTTACTTGTCCCTGCAACACAAGCCCAAGATGAAATTTCAAAACTTCCTTTTGAAATGGAATTTTTGAGTCCAACTGCATAAGCTGGATTAAGGGTTCGGTAATAAATACTTACCGCCCAAGTCGTCCGTGTAGCGTTGTATGGGTCTGTTCCTTTTGTCAAAGCGTTTTGAATTGGGAAAATAAACACGTTTTCATATGCTGTCAATGGATTAACAAATTCAGCTGCCATTGCTTCTAAGTCGTCAGGCAAAAGTCTTGATGAATTTGGAGGACTAACTTCGTTTAAAGTTTCTCCGTTTTGCGATTCTGAAAGACCGTCAAAAATTGCGGATTCAATGAGGTCGGCAACATTACTGTCTGTCGACAAGTTATGTGCAAGGATTATCCATTCAACATCTTCGTTATTATTCCAAATGTCTAGGATGCGAATAACTTTACTGCTCATTTGTTTAAATGGCATAGAAAACTTTAAGCAATTGTCAGCTTCATTAAAATGCTCAAATACTCTGTCGTTAATACCTTGTCCAACGTAGAATATTTTCCCGTCCCTTGGGTCACGCAATGCGTAAATATATTTTCCGAGTTTCTCTTTTTGTAAAATGTCAAATGCTCGTTGTGTATTCATTTGTATTGTTATTTTTAGTTACTTTATTGTCTGCACTGTCGGTCGGTAAACTTACCGCTAACGTTTGGCAGCTACCCGAAGGTGGGGCATTAGAAGCACTTTGCTTTCAAGTTTGCACAAAAGTTTATTAGAAGCACTAAAGTTTAAATAACCCATAACCGCCCCACTTGCGGGTAGGTGCGGTTATGGGCTGGTTTTTTTATGAAAATTTGCTTAATGTATATCCCATAAAAACTGCATAAACGATAATCCAAATAATATTAGCTTTAACAGATTGCATCCACTCACATTTCCAAATAAATTTACCAACTGTAATATATGCAGCAGATAAAATAATCAGGTTAATTACAAATATTCCTGCAAACCCCATTCTGAAAGCATCTGTCCCCATGAGATACCATATTGCGAAATTAATCGCAGACGATATTAGACAAACTAAAAAAGAGTTTCCAAATGAGGCATTTGAAATTTTCCCGACATTTTTAGCTAATAACCATAAAATTAATCCGCCAATCGCTGATCCGATTAGCAAACCAATAATCATCGATGTTAAAATTGCTCCTTGCATAATAAAATTGTTTTAGATTTTCCTACTCATAAGGCTTTTCGGAATACGCCCCGTTTTTTATAGTGGGGTCTATCTCCACTTGTTTTAATAATTATTTGCAGTCACCCATTGCTTTTAAATAGGCTGTTGTAAATTTTTGGTAATCAGCTGCGTCTTTGTATTTTCCTTCCATTTCTTTTGATAAAGTTGCTGCTTCAGAAGCCAATTTGGTGCTTTCTTCCATAACGGACATATCTCCCGAAGTTGCTTTCTGCATTAGTTTTTGAGCTTTGCATTGAAGCTCTGCAACTTTTTTAGCGTCACTTTCAATAGAACCGCCTCCGCAGCTTGTCAGAATTATTGTAGCAAATAAGATTGCTCCAAAAATTGTCGTAAATTGTTTCATTTGTCTTTGATTTTGAAATTTCATTCCTACTCGTATGGCTTTTCAGAATACGCCCCGTTTTTTTTAAGTTATTTCTGGACTTAACTTTTGGTTTTCAATTTTACAAAAATAATTTTTAAGAACTATCAAAGTTGTCCATTAGAGATTCTCTCGTCTGGCCGTTATTTCGCACTTAAACTTGCACCTAACGTTTTGCGTGTAGGCGATGTTGCCTTGTGTTGCGCCAGTTGCGAGGCAATATTGCTTACACGCTGTTAGTGGCATTTTTCTATATAATTTCACTTAAACTTGAAGTAAATTGTTATTTGACTTTCATCTTCTGTGTGCTCAAATCGAATTTTTGTAATATGGTTTCCAGAGTTTGAAATTTCGGAATTGATCATTTTAAAATGAAAAGTCATTAATAGATTCTTCGCATCATCAATTGAATTCAAAATAATGGGATTCAATTCTGTACCACCTTTAAATAAAGTAGCAAGTTGGAAAGCCCCTGAAATAATCTCGTCTTTATCCCATTCGGGTTTTGGATAATTAAAATAATCATCTAAACTGTAATTTTCTGGTCCTGCATAATACAATCTTGATGCTTTGGAATTAATATATACAAAACGACTTTCTTTCGGGTATTTATGATTTTCAGGAATAAGCTTGTACTTATAATAAAAATAATAATTGTCAATTAATAAAGGAAATGCAGAATGGTAGTTTGATCTATTTATCATTGTTTCCAAATCCCAATTAGGTAATTTCTTGCGAACTAGTTTTATATCAAATTTCTTATTGGTTTCAATTGATTTAACAAGTAATTTAATAGTGGTATTTTCGATTCCTTTTATTTTTTTAATTACGTCGCTTATTTCTAAATTTTTAAATTCAAATAATTTATCATTTTCATAAATCCCAACTAAAACATCATTTTTGAATATTGCTTTAGATTTGTCACAAACACCACCCTCTACAATTTCTTCAATTATTACTTCGCCATTTACATTTGATAAGCGAGCACCTATTCCGGCATTTTGGGTTTTAGTAAAATAGTTAGTGGCTTCAAAATAAAAAACAAATTTCTGTTTGTTTTCTTCAGATTCATAAGTGTCTTTAAAAATAGATTGGGAATTTATTAAAAGTGAATCGCTACTTAATAATCTGCATTTAGAGCAAAATGCTTCAATGTGTTTAGTTTTTTCAAGGTTTAAATTTTCGATAGTGTTCGAAAATAATTTTATTGGGTAGTTTGAACTATTCCTCTCTGGGTTATCCTTAATTAATCGGATTGGCAGTCCTCCCTCTTTGAAAAAGAGATTTAGATAATTCATACAATCAGCAAAAGAAACATTCAAACAAAATGCCATGTGCCCAAAGTAATGATTGTTTATTTCGTCTGAAAAAATATCTTTTAATTCAGCTCCATTTGGAGCTTCGTTAACTGTCCAAAATCCCGAACTCAAGTAGCAATTGTTTTGTTGGCCTGTAGGTAGAATCATAGGTATTGGACTTATTCCTAATCCAAATTCATCTGAACCATTTTCTGTTTTTTTATCGTCATCAACTAAATCATTCTTGTCCCAGCCAGATGTAGATTTAATTTTTATAGAAGTTTCACAAATTCCGCCACAATAGCTTATTAGTTCTAAAATATCAGAATTTGAAGGAATCCTATATCCATTTATACCAACACTACGAGAATCATTAATTACATACCAATTATAGATATATGTTTTTGGAATAACTATATTTCCGTTTCTGTCTTTTAAAAAGGTGTAACAAGGTTTTTTTTCCTCTCCGGCAACTCTCCAATCTTTCTCAGTTGCTGCAAAAGGAATCGAATCGCCGTTTTTAAAAGTAGAAACTGAAAGATAATCACCCTTCCATTCTTGTTTACCGATTTTAATATCCTTAACAATTTGAGCAAATGAATTTATTGTGAAACATAAATTCATAGTCAAAACAATTAATTTTATTTTCATGTTTT
>CANHBJ010000160.1 GCA_947459075.1 Bacteroidota bacterium | reverse complement strand
GCAGATGATTCTCCTTTTATATCCCCAGTGCTTATGTATGTTGCTAAGGCTTCATTGTAATGGCGCAATGCATCATCATTTATACCCAAAATATGGTAAATATTACCAATATTATTGAGGGCATCAGCCATGATTTTTTTATCGCCAATTTCTTTAAATTTATGGTAAGATTGCTCGAAATATTCTAATGCTTTGCTGTAGTTTTTTTGTTCTTGATTTATTACACCAATATTATTTAAGGTAATGGCCTCGCCTCTGGGGTCGTTTATTTTTCTTGATATGGTTAATGATTGTATGAAATTTGACAGCGCTTTGGTAAGTTTTCCTTGTAAAAAGTGCAAACTTGCCAAACTATTTAAAGTGGCTGCTATACCTTTTAAATTACCTATTTTTTGATGTTGAATATAAGCCCAAACATAACATGCTCTTGCTTGCGCATTATCTCCTGTACTTTTAAAGTAGTTGCCACGGTTGGCATATGCATAACCTAATCCGCGTGTGTAGTTTATTTTTTTCGATTTTATGATTGCGGTATCAGCATATAACAAAGTTTTTTCAATATCAATGTTTTTATACTCGTACGATATTTCGTTGTATACATCAACCAAGGCTGTATCTTTTGTTGATTTGATGGCAAGCATTAAGCTATCGATAATTTTTTGCTTTTGCGCAAAAACAGGATGGGCGAATAGGCCACTGCAAAACAGTACCAGTAAACTAATTCGCAACTTGATTTGGGGCAAATTGTAGTTCATACAGTTTTTTATAAAAGCCATTTAGGTTTAATAATTCTTTGTGTGAGCCTTGCTCAACAATCATGCCTTTATCTAACACTATTATTTCATCGGCATGTTGTATGGTTGATAATCGATGCGCAATAACAATTGATGTTCTCCCTTTCATCATGGTTTCTATGGCTTTTTGAATAACATCTTCGGTTTCATTATCAACTGATGAGGTTGCTTCATCTAAAATAAGCACTGCTGGATTAACAACCATAGCCCGAACAAAAGAAATAAGTTGTCGTTGACCTACAGATAAACTAGCACCTCGCTCTTGCACATTTTGGTTATACCCATCGGGTAATCTTGAAATAAAATCATGCGCACCTAAAAGTTTTGCAGTGGCTATTACCTCTTCGTTTGTAATGTGTTTGTTATTTAGTTTGATGTTGTCCATCACGCTTCCACTAAACAAAAATACATCTTGTAATACCACAGCAATTTGTGAGCGTAGGTGTTTAATATCTAGGTCCTCAAGTTTATGTCCATCAATTAAAATCTCTCCCTTTTCTATGTTGTAAAACCTACTTAATAAATTAATGATAGATGATTTACCTGCACCTGTTGCTCCAATAAATGCTACATTTTTCCCTTCATTAACCTGAAGGCTGATATCTTTTAAAACATATTGATTAGGGTTATAACCAAAGTAAACATTTTTAAATTGGATGTTACCTTTAAGGTTATCAATTTTTATGCTTCCTGTGGGTTCAATGTTTTCTTTGTCATCAACTAATTTAAAAATACGCCCAGCAGCTACCATACCCATTTGCATGGTATTAAACCTATCTGCAAGCTGCCTGATGGGTCTAAAAAATAAGTTAATGTACATGATAAATGCAGTTATACTTCCAATAGATGCATGATCTTGTATTACTCCTTTGGCACCATACCACACTATTAAAGCAGTTGATAAAGCTGCGATGATTTCAACAACAGGAAAAAATACAGAATAGTACATTACCGATCTGATATTGGCATCCCTGTGCTCGGCATTAATTTCTTTAAATCGTTCAAGCTCCTTTTCCTCACGGTTAAAAATTTGAACAATATGCATTCCTTGAATGTGTTCTTGCACGAAAGTATTTAACCTTGAAACGTGGGTACGTACATCCTCAAAACTTAGCCTAACTTTTTCTTTAAACACATAACCTGCATAAAGTAAAAAAGGCAGAACAGATAAGCTAACTAGCGATAGTTGCCAGTTGGTGCCAAACATAAAAATGAGAATAAAAACAATTTGTAAAATGTCTCCTGATATGTTTATCAACCCTTCACTAAAAACATCTGCAATGGTTTCAATATCACTTATGGTTCTGGTTACTAGTGCACCAACGGGATTTTTATCATAAAAGAGCAGGCGTAAACCAGTTAAGTAGGTAAACACCTGCATACGTAAATCTTTAATAACGCTTTGCCCCAAGTAGTTTGTTAATATGGTACTCCAAACTTGCATGCCTGCTTGTAAAACCAACATAAATAGCAACAATAAACTCATGTTTATTAATCCTATTTGGTTGTTATTGGCAATAAAATTATCAATGGTGTACTGAATAATAAATGGCCGTAGCGGACCTAAAAATGCCATGCCAATAGTTAGTGCAATGGCTGTATAAAGTTTTGCTTTATATGGTTTGGCTAATTGATAAACACGACCCAATAGGTTTAAGTTTCCGTGTGAGTGTTGTGTTGATGAGTTGGCCGTTTGCATATTTTGTATCAAGTTGCAAAATAGTAAAAAAGCCTGTAATCAGTTAGTTTTATTGGGCGATGTGGGGATAATAAATCCGTGTTAAAAATAATCCGTGCGCTGGTACGCTATGTCCGGCCTCGCATCTATTTTTACTTGCTAAAATATTATTCACTTCATCAACTGTAATTTTACCTTTTCCTACATCAACCAAAGTTCCTACAATTGCACGAACCATGTTGCGTAAAAAGCGGTTTGCCCGGATGGTAAAAACTAATTTGTTTTCCTTTATTTCCCAATTGGCATGCATTACATCGCAAATAAAATTATTAACTTGGGTGTGTACTTTGCTAAAACATTCAAAATCTTTTTTACCAATAAGTAAAGCTGATGCTTTATTCATGTCGTCCAAATTGAGCTTACCATTTTGGAACCAACTTTGATCTAGTAAAAAAGGATTGGGTTCGCGGGTAATCCAATATTCATATTCTCGCCAAACGGCATCAAAACGGGCATTAAATTCCTCACTTACTTTTTGTATATCATAAACAACAATGTCTTTAGGCAAAAAGTTATTCAGTTTAAATACGATAAACTGTTCGTCAATATTTTTAGTTACATCAAAGTGGGCATAAAAGTCTTTTGCATGCACTCCAGTATCTGTTCGTCCACAGCCAACTGTTTCAATTTGTTCAGCCAAAAGTGTACTTAATTTACTATCAAGTTCACCTTGCACACTATGCACATTAGGTTGTTTTTGCCAGCCGTGGTAGTTGGTGCCTTTGTATGCTAATTGAATGAGGTAGCGCATGAAGATTTACATCTTTTCGTAAACTATCGCTAATCCTTGTCCTACACCAATGCACATGGTTGCAACACCATAACGAATGTTACGTTTTTGCATTTCGTGTAATAAGGTAGTAGATATACGTGCACCACTTGCTCCTAATGGATGGCCCAACGCAATGGCTCCACCATTTACATTAACTAAAGCAGGGTCTAAATTTAAATCGCGCATGCAAGCAATACTTTGAGAGGCAAAAGCTTCATTCAATTCAAACAAACCGATATCACTCATGTTTAAACCTGCGCGTTTTACTGCTTTTTGGGTGGCAGGAACAGGTCCTATGCCCATTACAGCTGGATCAACACCTGCAACACCACGTGCAACAACTCTTGCTATAGGATTTAAATTATATTTTTTTACTGCTTCTTCACTTGCCAAAATAACCGCTGCGGAACCATCGTTAACACCGCTAGAATTACCAGCTGTTACTGTTCCACCATCTTTTTTAAATGCGGGCTTAAGTTTAGCAAGGTCATCTATACTACCTAAACGCGGATGCTCGTCTTTATCAAAAAGTAAATCATCTCCTTTTTTCTGTGTAATAGCAACAGGGGCTATTTCGTTAGCAAATCTATTGGCAGCATGTGCTGCAGCGTACTTTTGTTGAGAGGCAAAAGCAAATGCATCTTGTTCTTCGCGAGTAATTTTCCATCTCTCGGCAATGTTTTCTGCTGTTTCACCCATGGTATAAGGATGATACATTGCAGCCAATTTTTTATTTGTGAAACGCCATCCAATGGTGGTATCAGCAATATCTGGAGTGCGACCAAACGCACTATCCGATTTTAACATAACAAATGGTGCACGGGTCATGCTCTCAACGCCACCTGCAATGTATATTTCTCCATCGCCTACCATAATACTGCGGCTTGCATCAACAATAGCCTGTAGCCCCGAGGCACATAATCTATTTACTGTATTACCACCAACTGTGGTAGGCAAACCGGCCATTAAAGCACCCATACGCGCTACATTACGGTTGTCTTCACCTGCTTGATTGGCCGCCCCAAAAATCACATCTTCAATCTCGTTTACATCTATTTGTGGGTTGCGTGCAATAATAGCTCTAATGATGTGTGCCGCTAAATCATCTGGACGAACAGCGCTTAAAGCTCCGGCATATTTGCCAATTGGTGTGCGCATTGCATCAACAACGTATACTGTTTTCATGTTTTGTATTGGGTTTAAAATGCAACGGCTTGTATTAGTTGCGTTTCACTTTCATGTCGCAAATGTATCATCTTTTTAGATAATTGAAATTTTGCGGTACATTTGCATTTAAATTTTTATTGATATGATTCAACGAATTCAAACAGTTTATTTCTTTGCTATTATTGTTCTGGCTTTAATCACTTGTACAGGAAAAATTATCGATTTCCAGTCGAGTTTCCCAACAAACGAAGCAGGTGTAGTTGCCGCAGATAGTTCATCTATTGATGGACAAGCTGTTGGATATACGTTAAACGCTATTTATTTTAACCATTATGTAAATGGGACACTTAAAAGCAGCGAGATTCAATATGGCTTAATTATTTTGGTCTCCATAATTATTGGTTGGACATTGAATATTATTTTTAGTTTCAAAAACCGCAAGCGTCAAATATTTCATGCCAAAATTAACTTTGTTTTTATAGGTATATACTTGGCTGCTGTTTTTGCCAAAGCGTTTACACAAATACCCAATTTTACCTTTGCCAACATGACTTTAAAAGCAAGCATGGGCTTAGCATTAATTATATTTATGCTGTACCTTAATTTGCGTGCATTATTGTTGTTGCGTAAAGATGATGAGTTGGTTAAAAGGGCAGATAGGATTAGATAATAGGTATTGATACCCCAATAAGGTTAAACGTAAAAACATGTTAGAGAATAGTACACGTACGGAGTTAGAAAGTATAGGAGAGTTTGGGTTAATTGACCTTTTAACTGCACATATAAATTTACATCAACCTTCAACTTTAAAGGGAGTTGGAGATGATGCAGCAGTAATTAATCACCTAAATAACCGTACGGTGGTAAGTACAGATTTACTGTTAGAGGGTGTACATTTTGATTTAAGTTATTTTCCATTAAAACATTTAGGCTACAAAGCCATCGTGGTAAACCTGAGTGATATTTATGCCATGAATGCTAAGCCAACTCAAGTAACTGTTTCTTTGGGTTTAAGCAGCAAATTTAGTTTAGAAGCTGTTGAAGAATTGTATGCAGGTATGTTAATGGCTTGTAATCGGTATGAGGTTGATTTAGTTGGTGGAGACACCAGTTCATCAAAACAAGGTTTGGTAATAAGTGTTACTGGTTTGGGTGAGGTTGCCGAGGAAGATATAGTTTAGCGCAGCGGTGCAAAAGTAAATGATTTGTTGTGT
>CANHBJ010000159.1 GCA_947459075.1 Bacteroidota bacterium | reverse complement strand
GCTTAATCCGAGTTGGATGGGCTTTAGTATGAACAACCCAACAGATATTCCTTTTGCAGTAGGCTTTGCTGTTTCAGGATATTTTATGGTGCGTGTTCTGCAAAATATGCCTAATCCCAAACGTAAGCATATAAGTTGGTTGGGTATTGGTGTTGGTATTGGCATTGGTAGTCGTGTGGGTGCAATTTTAATTATTGCCTACATGGGGCTGTTTTTAGGTGTCCAATGGTTGTGGTATTGCATAAAAAACAAGAAGGGAATTTTTAGTGAAGGTGTATTAACCTACCTAAAAACTTTTTTAAGTATTGCAGGATTGGGTTATTTATTTGGCATATCGTTATGGCCTTATGCATTAAGTAATCCTTTTAAAAATGTATATATCGCATTTAAAAAGTCGAGCGAAAACGCATTTTATGCAAACAATACTGAGTTGTTTGAAGGAACAAGGATGTATATGCTTACCGAGGCACCAGGATATTATGTAGTTAAATTTTTAAGCATAGGCAATCCCATTTATTTATTAGCAGGCATAGGTTTAATATTATTGTTGCTAAATTGGGTTCGTAAATATGTAAACATTGGTTATGTATTGATGTTTTTATTTATGATGGTATTTCCTGTGGCTTGGGCCGAGTATACCGATTTAAACTATTACAATGGATGGAGACATTATTTGTTTGTACTGCCACCAATGGTTGTTCTTGCTGCTATTTCATACGAGTTTTTGCTTAATGCCTTAAAAAATAAATTTGCCCAAATTGGAGTTGTAATTGTTCTAGGTGTTGCATTTACTAAACCATTATTGTGGATGGTAAAAAATCATCCTAACCAATATGTATATTTTAATGAGTTTGTTGGTGGCATAAATGGTGCATATGGTAATTTTGAAACGGATTATTACAGCAATTCTTGTCGCGCAGCTGCCGAGTGGATTGCTCAGCAAGAACCAAATAAGAAAGTATTAATTGGTATCAATAATGAACCTTTAACTGCATCTTATTATGGTCATCGCATCAACCCAAATTTAGATTTCTTTTGGGTGCGTGAATACGAGGAGTTTAAACCACGTTGGGATTATTTGATTTTAACTAGCCGTACGTACAGTAAAAACGAACTATTGAATGGTGCTTTTCCTCCAAAGGGAACGGTACATGTTATTAAAGCAGATGATGTGCCATTATGTGTTATTGTAAAACGAGAAAATAATTACATGCCTGATGGTTATGAAGCATTGGCTCGGAGAAGTGCAGATAGCGCAATCATGTTCTTTAACAAAGCGGTGGCATACGATCCAATGAATGAAGAGGCTCATCGCATGTTGGGTACTGCTTACTTATTTAGTAATCGTTTTACAGAAGCTGAAAAAGCCCTTAAAAAGTGTATTGAAATTTATCCCGAAAATTACTCAGGATACAGCATGCTTGGACAAGTTTGGTACACACAACAAAAACCAGATAGTGCTTTACCATACTTAGATAAGGCTTTGTTTTACAAACGCAATGTAACCGAAGCATATTTTTATGCAGGCCAGTGTATGTTGCAAAAAAACAATTTTGCAAAAGCTGCCGAGTACTTTGAAAATGGGGTAAAAAATAATGGTAACATACCCGAAATGTATGAGGGTTTAGGATTGGCATATTTAAACTTAGCTAATTACTCAATGGCTGAAGCTGCGTTTAACAATGCACTAGCCATGAATCCGAACTACGTACGTGCTTATTATTACTTGGCGCAGGTATACCAACGTACCAACGAAAAGGCAAAGGCAGATGAGTGTATCAGACGTTATCAGACCTTGGCAGGTGGGCAACCAATGCAGTAATACTAAATGTTATTTATCAACGTTTAAGTTTAATAGTATAAAACACGCACATGCAGTTATCTGTAATTATTGTTAACTATAACGTAAAGTATTTTCTTGAGCAAGCGTTGTATAGCGTTTATAAAGCCATGCACGGTGTTAATGGCGAAGTATTTGTGGTAGACAATAACTCGGCAGATGGTAGCTGCGAAATGGTTCGTAGAAAATTCCCCCAAACCATTGTAATAGAAAACAAATCGAATACGGGTTTTAGTGTGGCAAACAATCAGGCCATTAAACAAGCCAAAGGTAAATATGTACTATTGCTAAATCCCGATACGGTTGTTGAAGAAGATTGTTTTAGGCGTTGTATCGATTTTATGGATACACACCAAGATGCAGGCGCTTTAGGTGTTAAAATGATTGATGGTAAAGGCAAGTTTTTACCTGAATCAAAACGTAGTTTACCCACGCCAAAAGTTGCATTTTATAAGATGTTTGGTTTTGCATCTGTTTTTCCAAAATCAAAAACTTTTGGAAGATACCACTTGGGTTTTTTAAGCAATGATGAAGTGCACGAAGTGGAAGTTTTATCAGGTGCTTTTATGTTTATACGTAAAGCTACATTAGATAAAATTGGTTTATTAGATGAAGACTACTTCATGTATGGCGAAGACATTGATCTATCTTATCGCATAACGCAAGGTGGCTATAAAAACTACTATTTCCCCAATACAACCATCATACATTATAAAGGCGAAAGCACAAAAAAAACCAGTGTAAATTATGTATTTGTGTTTTATAGGGCGATGATCATTTTTGCCCAAAAACACTACAGCAACAAACATGCAAAGCTTTTTAGTTTCCTTATAAGTTTTGCCATATACATACGTGCAGGAATTTCTTTAGTTGCAAGGTTTTTCCAAATCGCACATCTTATGATTATGGATGCCACTTGCATGTATATAGGTATTTATCTTATAAAGTTATACTGGGAGCGTAACCATAAATTTGTAGAAGGAGGCTCTTACCCCATAGAGTTTATGTTGGTTAATGCAAGTATGTATACCATCATCTGGGTGTTTGGTTTATACCTCTCGGGTGCTTACGAAAAACCCCGATCTACTACGGCAGTAGTAAAAGGGATATTATTTGGTTTAATAGGTATTAGCTTAGTTTATGCTTTTGCACCATTAAGTTACCGTTTTTCTAGAGCCATAATCATGCTGGGGTTTGTTTGGTCTTTAATTGGTGCCTATTTAAATAGGTTAATATTATATGTAGCCAAGTTTAAGAAGTTAGACTTGGCAATGGCATATGATACAACAACCATAATTGTTGGAGGTAAAAATGAGGCCTCGCGTGTTCAGGATTTATTAAACAAAACAAAAGCCAACTGTAAGGTTGCAGGATACGTAACCGTTAGTAATGATATTGAAACAGGCGATGACTATTTAGGTGATGTTTCTCGACTACGAGATATCGTTCAGGTATTTAATGCCGAGGAAATTATATTTTGTTCTAAAGACGTTTCTGCTACACAAATTATTCAATGGATGAGTGGTGTTAACTTCCCTGGTGTGCAATACAAAATTGTTCCCGAAGAAAGCTCATTTATTATTGGCTCAAACAGTAAAAATAGTGCAGGTGATTTTTATGCACTGGATATTAGTATGGCGTTAAGTGAGCCACAAAATCAACGTAAAAAAAGGATTCTAGATGTTGCGGTAACTATACTTTTAACAGTTATTAGTCCAATCCTGATTTTGTTAATTAAACAGCGAGCTAAGTTTATTAAAAATTTATGGGAAGTATTGTTTGGTCAAAAAACCTGGGTTGGATATACCCAATCATTAAATCAAAACGCGCTGCCTAAAATTAAGCAAGGGGTGTTATCTCCTGTAATTAATTGGAATAACCAAGTAGAGCCAGGAACAGCTAATAAACTAAATTTTATGTACGCTAAAAACTACTCTATAGAAAAGGACTTATATATTATCCTTATTTCGATTACCAAATTAGGCAGTTAGTGCTTAGCTTCTGAAATGGCAGATGTTATAATATCTTGGTATAGTGATTCCATGTTGGGAAGTTTCACATTTAATTCATCTTCTTCATAAATGTCTTCATCACCAAACTCATCCTTGTAGTGATATAAGCTCCATTTTTTATCGCTGTATTCAAGTGCGGTTAAGTTTTCTACCCAATCGCCACTATTTAAATAAAGTGTTTCACCTTTATCTGTTTTTATACTTCTAATTGCAGGCTGGTGTATGTGTCCGCACAACACGTAATCATATCCATTTTCAATAGCAATACTTGTTGCTGTTTCTTCAAAATCATCAATAAATTTGATGGCTTGTTTAACACTATTTTTAATACGCTTACTAAATGAAACCTTTCCTCTCCCCATTTTTTGGGAGACCCAATTTACGATACTGTTTAATACAATGAGGGTGTCATATCCAATGGCGCCAAGTTTAGCTAACCATTTACTGTGTTTCATGCTCACATCAAAAACATCACCATGAAAAATCCATGCTTTTTTACCATCTAAATCCAAAACAAGTTTATCAAGTAGTTCAAGTTTACCAATCCGAAAATCAGTTAACTTTCTCAACATTTCATCATGGTTCCCAGTTAAGTAATACACTTTGGTTCCGCTGGTCATCATCTTAAAGATTCGTTGAATTACTTTCATGTGACTATCGGGCCAATACCGTTTACTAAACTGCCAAATATCTATTATATCTCCGTTAAGAATTAAAATCTCGGGGTTAATTGATTTTAAATAGCGGTTAACCGCTTTAGCGTGTCAACCATATGTACCTAAGTGTACATCAGAAATTACGGCCACCCTTATGTTGCGTTTGTTCATTTACGCGTTATATATTGGTTTAACAAAGTTTAAAAGCCAATGTGATGTGAATATTAAGTAATAGTGAAGTGATTGTGCGCATTTTTCTAAAACGTATGTAAAATAATTATAATCAATGCATACATTAGTTTGTTTTAGTCTCAACTTTTTATTAATTCGAATGTTTTAATTTCAATTATGCCAACAGCAATAACCAACGATATAAAAATTACGGTAGAGGTTGCCTATCAAGAGAACCAATCTGCCAAGGATCATGTTTTTGCCTATCGCATTACAATACATAACAAAGGCGATTACACCATAAAATTATTGCGCAGGCATTGGTTTATTAATGATATAAATGTAGCTAAAAACGAAATTGAAGGAGAGGGCGTAATTGGTGTTCAACCTACACTAGAGCCTAACGAATCGCACCAGTACGTTTCGGGTTGTGTCATTCATTCAGATGTAGGAACTATGCATGGGACATATTTAATGGAGCGCCAACTAGATGGTAAACAATTTAAGGTAACCATACCTAAATTTAACCTTATTGCTCCATGCCGCAACAATTGATTACAGTTAAAAATAACCGCTATAAAGCAGTTGTATTTTTAGGTGGGTTGTTGGTTATTTTCGGAACTTACTATCTCATTAAAATTCAGTATAAAAAAGGTGCTATTATTACCGAAGGCATTGTAACTACTAATTACTTACACGGCATAAATAAAAGTGATTTTGGAAGCACGATTAGTGCAGAAATTCAATTTTATGCAAACGATAGTATGGTTACTATTTTGGCTCCCGAAGGCCAACCAATGGATGTTGGATTAATTGTTCCCATTCTTTACCATGCCAATGATCCGGGTAATGCAGTAGTTTATACTTTTGATGGTTTTTGGCTACACGGTTTAATTTGGTGCATTTTACCAAGTATATTTTGGGTTGCAATAAGTTTGAGTGTAATTGGTGTAAAGGGGGAGTAAATTTGGTTAGCGTTCTGATAAGCTACACTTTTAAGTAAAGT
>CANHBJ010000158.1 GCA_947459075.1 Bacteroidota bacterium | reverse complement strand
TCAATAAAATAAACATTTTCAGCAGTATCTGCACAAAAATTTCCCTGGTTAAAAATAAGGCTAACCTTGTATGTACCTGTAACGGCATATTGGTGGTTTGGACTAAATTCTGTGCTGCTGTCTCCATCGCCAAAACGCCAAATTAAAGGTACGTTATTTATTTTGCTTAAATTCCTAAATACAACGTCAAGCGAACAACTATCCCGCTGCATTATAAAATTTGCATTTGCTTGTAAGTTTACAAACATATTTTTTTCTAAAGTATCGCGCACCTTACACGTGTTGCTATCAATAATAACCAACCTAATGGTGTATTTTCCTGTTTGTTTAAGCGTATCTCCAAACCCAGCACTTGTGTTGTTAACCAATGTGTTATTTAAATACCAATAAAAGTATTTGCCGTTAGTGCTTTTATTGGTTGCACTAAAATAAGCAGGGGCGCAAAGGGTACTGTCTGTTAATACAAAATCTGCCGTTAACAAATGGCTGTTTATCCGGTAATCTATAGTTGTAGTTGCTGTATCAGCGCATGGCGTATTTGGGTTAGTAATTAATGTTATAATATAGCTAGTGTCTTTTGTATAAATATGTGTTGGGTTATTTTGGGTTGATGTTTGACCATCACCAAAATCCCATAAATAAACTATTGGGCTTTGGCTATAGTTTACAGATTGGTTGGTGAAAATAACCAAATCTGAACAGCTATCCTTTTTAGCTGTAAACTGCGCATCGGAAGATGGATAGGATGTAAATGGCTTTACTAACGTGTCGTAAAGTGCGCATGTGAGTGGGTTATATACCACTAGTTTTAATTCGTAATTTCCACTCTGGGTAATATTTTCAACAAAGTTTGTACTTACACTATCAACCAATAATAAATTTAAATGCCAATAATTTTTTGTGGCATTAATGCTGTTATTAAATGCATTTATTACAATGGGCTCACAAATTTGGTCTGATGTAATATTAAATTTGGCTAATAAAATTCTGTTGTTGGCGTCAATCCTAATTTGTTTAGATGTAATGCGTTGACAGGGGAAACCAGCATTTGTAGTAAGTGTAACTGTGTACCAGCCAGTATCGCCATATTTATGAGTTGGGCTAGTTTGGCTTGATAAAACACCATCACCAAAATCCCACAAATAATTTACCGTATCGCCAACCTGTGTATTGGTTGTGTTTGTAAAACGTACTTTAAGCGAGCAACTGTCTAACTCTTCTGTAAATACTGGATAGCGTTCGCTAATTATTGAAAAAGTTCTTTCAATGGTGTCAAAAATTTGACAAGTTGTGGTATCACGTGCAACTAATTTAACGCGGTAAATCCCTGCATCTGCAATGGTATCAAAACCAGCGTTTTGTTGAGAAACCATTTGGTTATTTACGTACCAAAAAAACTGTCGGCCATTGTTGCTATTGTTTCTAATTTCGATAATATTGGGTGCACAGCGTAAAGTATCTAAAGGTAAAAAAGAGGCGTTTAAAAATTTGCCTAAACGGTCATAGTCTAATTGGTAAAAAGCGGTATCAGCACATAGGTTACCCGGGTTAGCTATTAAACTTATGTTGTAAGAACCGTTTGTGCTATAAAAGTGAACTGGATTTTGAAGCGTGCTCGTGTCGCCATCACCAAAATACCAAATGTATGGAATAGGTTGTCCGTTACCTGATGTACTTTGGTTGTACATAAAAACAGTTGGCCCGCAACTGTCTTGTTTTACTGTAATTTTTGCTAAAGCAGCGTTTTGTACGGTAAACGTTTTTATCATGGAGTCTGCCATATTACAAGCTAACGCATTTTGAACTTTTAGTTTAACGGTGTAAGTACCTAAAACATTAAACGAGTCGGTTAAATTAATACTGCTATCAACCAACACATCATTTATATACCAATAGTTTTTTGTGGCGTTGTGCGAGTTATTAATAAACTGCATGCGTTTATTTCCGCATCCATTTCTAGGCTCAATTTTAAAATCTGCAGTAAGTACGTTTCCTTGTCTAAAATCAAATTTAAAAGTGGCATTGCTGCACCTTGGGCTTTTGTTTGTTGGCGAGTAGCTTCCTGGTGTTGTTGGAAATGTTCCGTATATGCCATCATTACAACTGGCACAAACGGATTGGTACATGATTCCTCTTTTATCAAACCGACTTGTTCCTCCATCCACGTGATCGGCACCAAATAATTCGCCAAAAAATGTGGCGTAATTTAGGCTATCGGCATTTGGGCTAAGTACAAATAAATAAAAGTCGCTGCCATCGGTGGTGGTTTGAAATGCATTAGCCGAAAATGGCATGCCATTGGTGCTGCTTGCAAAACCTGTTGGGTTTAAAGCCCTATATCTAGATTGAAAGTTAACTACTCCCGCCCAAACAGAGCCATAAATTCTGCCGCATACATCAACCATAAATGCACTTGGTGCTAATGCATTATTGGATGTGCCGTTTCCTATTTGAGTAGAGAAAATTACAGCATTTAAGTTGGATGATAGTTTACTTATAAATAATCCCCCTCTGCTATTATAATAAGTACCCGGTGTAACCAAAATACTGTCGTATGTTTGGCCCATAATAAGTACATTTTGCGATTGGTCTAACTTAACAAAATGAGCCTGGTCATAGCTTGTGCTTCCCCAATAACGCATGCCCAAAATAGATGTAAAAGAACCATTTAACTTCACTATAAATGCATCACTTATTCCACCGCGATATCCTGGCCCAGTAGTAGGTGAAAAGCCAATACTTTGTGTTCCACCTGCAACTACAATATCTCCATTGGGGTATATATCTAACGAGTATAGTGCATCATGTTTTTCTCTGCCTAAATACGTACAGTTTTTTACTGTGGTAAGCGCTGCGTCTAATTTAAAAATTACGCCATCTTGTAAACTGTTTTTATTGGGTTGAATAGCACCAAAGCTTATGGGTATGTTGTTTGATGTTGTTGAAGAAACCAAAATTACATCTCCGGTTGGAGTAAGTTGTATTTCGCCCCTAAATTCATCAGAAAAATTCATGCGTAAAGAGTCGGCAATATTAATACCATCTATTCCATTACCTCCCAAGTATGTACTGCCAACCAAAGCTCCGCCATTTGGGGTAAATCGGGTAACTGTAATATCAAATGAGTCTGATTTTGTTCGGAATGCTCCGTTGGTGCTTACTGGAAAGTTAGCCGATAGCGTTACTCCTAAAACCAAAAGCTGCTCATTAGCATCGGTAATTAAACTCAATGGGTAATCGTTTTTTTCGCCACCTAAATAGGTGGCATACACTAAAGCTGTGCCATCGTTGTTGTATTTACTAATGGCAATATCACAAGGAAAACCACTTTGTGGCCAGCTTCCTGAACCGCCTCCCCAAACTGTTTGAAAAGCCCCGTTGGTTGCAGGATAACGGCCGTTTGGAAAATCAGTGGCATTACGTGCAATGCCTGCTGTATATAAATTACCGCTATTGTCGTAGGTAGCAGTGTGGCCAAAATTATCAACGCTGCTACCACTATATGTGCTAAAAACAAGTTCAGGGTCTATGGTTAAAGCATAATTTGGGTTGTAATCTCCTAATAAAAACGAAACAACTTCATCTTTTATCACAAAATCACACATTACATCTTGCCTAATTCCATTTATAATTTGGTAGGCGTATGGCTTGGTTTCTACAAATTCGTTTATACTGGTTTTTATTATCAGGTTGCCATTTTGCAGTTTAATTTTATTTGCGCCTGTGTAGCGCATTTTTATTTGATGGGTTGATGTTTTAGGCGAGACAATGAAATCGTATTTTAATCCACCTTGTTTGTTGGTATAAACATGCATAGCAATACCAGGATAAATTTGAGAATAGATTAATTTAGCATATGATGGTACTTCACCTTTCCAAAAATCAGGGTTGTTTCCGTTAAAAAAGTTGTAGTAATGTGGCAAAGCGTTTTGGCCAATAATTTCATTTTTAAGCGCATTTTCAAACTCTACTCTTACGGCATGTCGATTTATTATTTGCGGTTTAAATAGGTGTGGATTTAAGCTATGGCTAAAATAATTTGCCACGTCTTGTTCTTTTTCAAAAAAATATTGAAAGGCGTTTTTTTCGATAAAAACTTGCGCACCTTTCAGGTTTATTAGGTATTGAGATGGATTTACCCACTGGCCTTTATTGGCTATAAATCCGGTGTTTAATTTCGACACAGGTTTTTCATCGTGCGGAAAAGCCCGTATATGGAGCAGCAATGCCCATAGCAATAAAACACTGTACAAAAAAATATTTTTTAACAAAACAACTGATAAGAAGTGGTGTGCTAAGTTAGATAAATAAAGCATTATTTGCGTTGCATAAAGATTTTTTTAACTTTTAACAGGGTCCTTGCAACCTTGTGCACACATTATTCATCTTAAAAAGCAACCGGTAAAAACGTGAACAAACAAAGCGAGCATGAGCTTATACAAGAATGTTTGAAAGGCAATAGGTTAGCGCAAAAAGGGCTTTACGAAATCTATTCAAAAACTATGTATGGAGTGTGCTTGCGTTATAGCAGCAATGCTGATGAAGCGAAAGATATTTTGCAAGACGGGTTTGTTAAGGTTTTTACCAAAATGGAGCAATTTAGTTTTGCCGGTTCTTTTGAAGGTTGGATGAAACGGATTTTTGTAAACACGGCATTAGAGTTTTATCGTGTTAACAAAATTCACATGTACCACAGTGATGTTGATGCTGCATACAATCAAGCTCACAACGACTTTACGGTGGAACGCATGAGTTGTAATGAAATATTAATAGCTATTAATAGTTTGCCACCGGGTTACAGGGCAGTGCTAAACCTTTTTATTGTTGAAGGTTATAGCCATGCAGAAATTGCTGAAATGTTGGGAATAAGCGAAGGAACTTCAAAGTCTCAACTGAGTAGAGCTAGGGTTCAACTTCAAGAAGCACTAGAAAAACAAAAAAAGAAAAGTTAATTAAATGACCAATAAAATAAATATAGATGATTTGCTAAAGCAGGAAATGGAGCATTTATCTCCAGAGCCACCTGCTGATATGTGGCAAAGCATAAGCAATCAATTACCACACGTTGGATTGCCACCAACACAAGCTACAGCGCTTAAAACTGTTGCAGGTGTATCTATTAAGTCGGCAATAATTGCATTGGCCGTTGTTGTTGTTGGGTCGGTTGCTTACCTTGTTTTATCATCAAGTCCAACCACCACCACCACAACAGAAACCCTTTCAACAACAAATAACGAGTTGTTAAACCCAAGCACCAACACACTACAAAATCCACCAAGCCAATCGATTCAACAAGTAGATCAAAAACAAAAAGACCCATCAACCCCCAATAAAAAAGCAATTAAAAACGCGATTACTGTTAATCCTCACATTTCTGATGAAACTGTAGCTATTGATTTCCCTGCACCAACTTCTAGTCCAAATAATGATAAAGGCAAACTAGAAAATAGCCATCAATTAGCCCAACAACAGCACGTTGCAGAAAGTATTACAGAAAAAACAGAACAAGAAAACAGAGAAACACCTAACAACTCTTCAAACCAAATAATATCCAACGTAGAGTTTTTAAAACCTAATATACCAAATGTTTTTACCCCTAATAATGATGGATATAACGATGAATTTGTGATAACCATAGAAAACGAATTGTTGTACGATTTAAAAATTACAGATGCCAAAGGCAATGT